>NZ_RQEY01000001.1 GCF_004770105.1 Leptospira andrefontaineae
TATTTTTATTCCTACTTTTGCCGGGAACAATCCTATATGTCCAATCCATATTTAAGGAAAAATTCAAGAAGGACAAAGTATTTAATATTATATTTTACTTAAGTCTTCTTTTGGTTTTCTCCGCCGCATTCTTTCCCACAAAATTATACACTATGTCCTTCTTCATTAATTCTTTAGAAATAATGATGTTAGGGATTTTGACGTATTTATTTTTCAGATTGGCATTCATGTCCATAAAAAGGATAGAAGGAGCCAGAATTTGTTTTTTTAGCCTAGTCGTAAATTTAATCACTGTTGCAAATGATGTCCTGTATCTAAATAAGTTCATAGATTCTTTCTATATGGTACCATATGGAGTTTTAGCGTTGGTTCTTTCTCAATGCGTTTTACTTGCCTCCCGATTCTCAAAAGGATTCGTACTTGCAGAAGATTTGGGAGAAGAACTTAAAAAACTAAATGTAAATCTGGAGCAGATCGTAGTCGAGAGGACAGAAAATCTAAATGAGTCATTAAAACTTTTAAGAGGAGACCTTTCTCTCGCTAAAAAGTTACAACAAAAGACATTACCGATCCTCAACTTAAACGGCAAGAATGTCTCCATTCATCCTTACTATCTTCCTATGTCCGAGATAGGAGGAGATTACTACGATATTTTCGAATTGGAACCCGGTTATTTCCGCTTATTCTTAGTAGATGCCACAGGGCATGGAGTGCAGGCTGCACTTCTTACGATGACTATCAAAGCGGAATTTGAAAGTATTAAGTTCGTCAAAGAACAACCTTCTCGTATATTAGAATTATTAAATGCAGCTTGTTGTCAGAAATACAAAAGTATCAATATCATATTCTCAGCCGTTTTAGCCGATATAGATTTGAATAATAATGTTCTGTATTATTCTTCCGCAGGGCACCCTCCTCAAGTTTTAAAACAAAAGAAAGAAGGTGCGGACTATCTGTATTCAAGAGGACCAATCATTGGCCTTAAAAAAGAAGCCACTTATAAAAATGTAACCGTACCTCTTCTTCCTGGAAATAGGATCTTTTTCTTTTCGGACGGTATATTCGAAGAATTCGACCAGGAGAAGAAGGAATTCGGAGAGAACCGAGTCTTGTCTATTTTGAGCAGAAATACAGGCATCCAGGAAGTAGCGGAAGATCTGATCTCGGAACTACAAATTTTTGTAGGTCCGAGAGGTTTTCAAGATGATGTCACTCTACTCGCAGTAGAAGTTCATTGAAATTTTCGTAATACTCGGGTTAGATGGAAAAATCCCGGATGTCGCGCTCCTATTTTTATTATTTAATTATATTTTGTATTTTGGAGCAATTCAATTGTGGAACCGTTCTTATACTCATGCAGGATTTAGATTCCCCCAAGAAACAAGACGTTAGTTCCCTATTACTCCTTCTAGGGATCGCTAATCATTTCGGAAAACCTTATATAGAAATCTCCCCAAACAGTTTAACGCTTGTTGCCCCAACTCCCTCCGATCCAAGTACAGGCTCTTACTTAGCAAGGGTCCGTAATATACCTGATTCCTGGTATCTGGACGAGTTTACTTTCGATCTACAGGTCAGCGGATGTTCCGGCTATATAGGTTCTCTCAACGGCTCGGGCGGTCTACCCTCTACTGTTTCGTTTACTTCAGGAGACCAATATTCTATTTCTATGGATTTAGTGGGACTCGGGGACGGAGGAGGAGTGACCCAAGTTTGTTCCCTGAGCCATAATGTTACCTCCAGCTCCGGGGCGGATATGCCAACCGGAACGCAGGCGGGAAATATTTTAATCACCATTCCTCCGATGTTTTGAATTGTATTATATAAATATAATACAATTTATTCCAAGGAATCGCGAAAATCTTATTCTTTAATTTTCAAAGAAGATACAGGCAAAGAATAAAGCCCTCTCGAAGTTTTATCGAAAGAAGGAAAATATATTCTGTCCTCAAATGGAACTGAAACAGAGATATCCTTAATCTTAGAACCGTCATGCATAGAATAGTAGAGTGGTTTTTTGCCACTCGGATCAATCACAAGTATTCCGGTATTATGAGAGATAGGCAAGATTTTTTGAGGCAATGATAGGATCACTTTCTTAAGCCAAGGATTCTTATGTACAAAGTTGACAAGGCCTGATCTTTTTTTGATAATCCCAGTCCAGATCCTCCCATAAGCATCTCTTTCCAATCCATCTGCAAGACCAGGAAGATTTTCGAATAATACTTCCGAACGTCCCTGATCCTTTCCGGATAAAAAAGCTCTGATAATCCTAAACTTAGTAGTTTCAGTAAATATTACTGATTCTTCTTTTCCATCAGCACCTTTCTCGAGAAGTATTCCGTCCACAAAAGTAAATCCGTTTACTGCAAGTGAGATCGTATTTTTATTTCGGTCCAGCATCCAAAGTTTTCCATGAGGATAAAGACCGATTGCTTCCGGAACTGCGCCACTTCCCATAGCTGCATCCATTCTTTCAAAAGGTTCAGTGATATAGATACGGTTCCCATCTTTGGACACTGCAAGATCATTGCATAAAGAGAATGGTCTTGAATTGGAAGAATTTAGATCCCGGATTGGCAAAGTAGGCATTTTGGAAAAAGAATATACTTTCTCGAATTCTTCTTTTTCTAATTTAGGAAGATCTAAAATGATTGGATCTATCTTTTTAGTTTCAATATCTAACTCGTAAAGCCCGACTCTATTTTTTTCTTCGTAACTTTCTCCTCCGAGCCTGGAAGCACATACTAAAATTTTATTCTTGGTCTTATTCGAATATTGCATTCCGGCAGGATTGACCGGCGGTTTTACCCATTGTTCCGCCTTTCCTGTTTCAAAATTCAACCTCCAGATCCATCCATCCATCCCGGAGGCATATCCGAATCCCTTAGCTCTATCGAAAATTAGATCATCATGACCAGGTAGATCGGCCATTTCCACTTTTAATCCGTTTAAGAATGGATCTTGTTTATCTTGGACTTCAAAAATGGAAGAAGGGATATCTCCTAATTTATAGGGTTCGCCTATTTTAATTCCGGATGGGCTGCAATTACCTACAGAGATGGTAATGATAAATATTATAATTTTATGATTTAATTTCATACTTCTTCCAATAATTTTCCATATTTTTTTACATGCGGAACTTCTTCATCCAACCAATATGCTTTATCTTTTTCAACCACAAGTATCTCTTCGAATTTAAAACCTGTTTTGCCTCTACCTAAATGGGGTTCTATTGCCCAGAGCCCCGTCTTCTCCCCTTCATGATCCGGAGTAAGAAGTTCAGGAAGCACCTTATGGCTTAGGAACTCGAAAGATCCTTGTAAACTAAACCAACTTGCAAAACTTACAGGCAATATTGGAAAAGAAATATTAGGCAAATGAACTTTATAAACTCTATGACCAAGAACCGCAAATGGATACAAAGAGTGAACATTATCGAATCCGCTTTGTTTAGAATCTTGGTCTATCTTATGCCAGATCTCTGAAGAACTCATTGAAGAAGAAAATAATTTAGGAAGTTCCTCCCTGAGTTTTAATAGATATCTCATTCCATTATCCAACTCAGGATTTTTGTCCAAAGAAGAAGAATATCCGATATCACCGATGTATCCATTCACGACAGGGGAAACATCTAAGATGAAAGATTCGTTCGCTTGTAATCTTCTTTTGCTCGGATGGAATTGAGTGAATCTTTTGTAACCGTCAAATCTTGCATGTTCTCCAAACCAAGCGAAAGGACGATGAAGGAATACTTTGACTCCATGATCTTTTAAGAATGTCTCCATTCGTTTCACTGCTTGTAGCTCGGTCCAACCTTCTTTCATTTCCTTTTCCGTCTCGGTAACACATTGATAAGCCAATCTTTGTGCTTTTAGAAATCCTTCTTTTTCTTCTTGGGTAGGAGTATGTATGGATTTGGAAGTGTATCTGGAAATTTTGGAGGAGATCTTGGATAATAATCCTCTTCGTCTTTCTATCGGCATATAGGTTCTCTAAGCTGGGATAGAAGAAGAGTAACAGAAATTAAAAGGTTCTGCTTGAATGATTCCGGTATGAGTAAAATTTTAATTAGATCAGATCGCCTGATTCACAAAACCGAACCTCAATCGCTTTTAGATGCCCGAAAAATAGAGAAGGCACAAATCCGAAATTTTCCTTAAAGGTTCGAGTAAAATGAGCAGAATCGGAGAAGCCGGCAGAATGAGCTGCTTCCGTAAGACTTTTCCCTTCTTTTAAAAGTTTTGCAGCTTCTAAGATCCGAACCCATAATAAATATCTACGCATCGGGATCCCAAGATTTTCTTTAAAAAGACGGATCAGCCTGTCTTCTGAGACGGAAAAATTTTTACCTATCTCTTTCATTCGGATACTATCAGGCATTTCCTTACGGATCATATTTGCGATCTGAATAATCCTTTGATCCATTACCTTTTCCAATTTTTGGAAAGGATAAATGGATCTAAGCAGATCTAAATGTAATTCCCAAGCCTCTTCATCATTTAATTTTCCGTAATATAATTCCCATAATCTTTCGATCAAAGGTAAGAAGGAAGAAATGTCCAACTTCTTCACTTCTCCCACTTTTGCAAACTCCGAGATGGATGAATATTCGTAGGTTTCCGGATCTATAAGCAAAGCAATCATCTCCACTCCGGGAGAAACAGTTTTATGATATGTGTTCGGCCCTACTAAGGCCACACGATATTCTTCTTTTCCTTTTTCAGTTTCGATATGTATATTTTCTTTTAGGGAAATGGCCAAGGTAGCCGCGTAATGTGAATGGAAATCTGTCTGCATTGAATTCGTTGCAAACATCACACGACCATTCCATAGATATACAATGCCTCTAGTTTCAAAATCCATATAAGATTATTGCCGGTCTTTCTTACCTTGAAGAAGCAAGGAGAACGATTCTCCTCACGAAATGAGGAAGATCAAGAAAAAAAGTTTGCAGACTCGTTTTTGATCCAGATCAAAGACAAAAGAAGAATCATTTCTTATAATAGAAAGGATGAAATCATTTCTGGATTTTCGTTCTGCAATCTGGTCTGTTGCTTTTCGTCCATTTTTTTTAGCTAGTTCATTCCACGCTATATTCGCAGTTCTAGTTTGGATCTTAATTCTATTTTCAATTATTCCTTCACCATTTCTAACTGGAGGAATTCAGATCCATTCTTATGAAATGGTTTTTGGCTTTGGAAGAGGAGCAATCATAGGATTTCTTTTTACAGCGGGCCAGAATTGGACAAAAAAAGTTCTCGCAAAAGAAGGTTATTTAGCACTTTTATTTGGTCTTTGGTTTCTAGGTAGATTCGGATTCTTATCCAATCCGTATCTTTCCTATATTGCACTTACTGCAGATCTCTATTGTGATCTACTGGTCCTTTTCTATCTTGCTCCTCCTTTATTCGCAAAAGGCCAGGAACATAACCGCGTTGTTGTGATCACCTACTTCCTATTGTTTTTACTTCATGTACTGACCGCATTTTCATTTCTTAATATTTTGCCGGAAGGATGGAGTTTACATTTCATTCATCTTTCTCTTTTTGTTATACTTCAGTTTGTGATCTTGATAGGCGGAAGGATAATGCCATTCTTCTCCTCGGCAGCTATTCCTGGCTCAAATCCAAAACGATTTCTGAAATTGGAAAATTTAATTAGATATGGGGGATTTGTATTTTTAGGAATAGAAACCATTACTTTCTGGTTTTCTAATATAATTCCATTTGCAGGATTATATTGCCTCGCTTTTGGAATGTTGAACTATTCTCGTTGGCTTTTCTGGGAACCTTGGAAGGCCAAAAATGTGCCTATCCTTTGGATCTTACATTTAGGATATTTCTGGTTATGCTCTGGATTTTTAGCGTATGGACTTTCGCATCTAGGTTTTTTTCCTTCTTCTTCCGCCTTTCATATATTCACCGTAGGAGGAATAGGAGTTTTCGTGTATGGTATGATCACAAGAGTCTCTCTTGGTCATACAGGTAGACCTATTAGGGCTTCAAAATCGATCATCTTCGGTTATATCCTAATAAACTTAGCCGTGATAGTTAGGGTGTTTCTTCCTTTACTGAACAAATATAGAGAAGCGTATCTATTTTCCGCAATATTCTGGATAAGTGCATTTTTGATCTTTGCGATCCAATATTCTAAAATCCTAATTAGTCCCCGAGCATTTTCCAATCCTTGAGATTTCTCAGATCTTAGTTCCAAATTTCAGTTTGACCGGACTTCTTTCCGACTAGAATGATTCTAATCAGGTTCTATGCAGTCGTATTTCATTGAAATTTTACGCTCCCTTCTTAGTCCTATAAGAATTATATTTTTGCCTTCCGTAAAGATATATTGGTTCTATATTCTAAGTTCGATATTGATCACTCTTCTATTAATTCTCTGGAGAGTTTGGAAAGAAAAAGGATTTCGATCCAAGGAGTATCTGCGAGAAAATTTATCTAAAAAAATTTGGCTGCATGAGTCCGCTCTATTGGATTATAAATATTACTTAATAAACACATTCCTATTCGCGCTATTCTTCAGTTACTTCGTTATATCAGGTGCAAGTGTATCCGCTTTAGTCAGCGGATCATTATTCAAAATATTCGGAGAGGCAGGTTATTCCTTCTCCTCTCAAACATTCTTCATTTTACTTTATTCCATCTTATTCTGGTTAGCAAACGACTTCGGCAGATTTTTTGCTCATTGGCTTCTTCATAAAACATTTCTCTGGGAGTTCCATAAATTACATCATTCTGCAAAGGTGTTAAATCCTCTTACGGTATATAGAGTACATCCCGTAGAAGCTATCTTAGTGAATTCCTTAGGAGCTGTTTGTTCTGGCATCGTGACCGGGATCGCCGTTTTTTTATTTCCAAATGGGATCAATATGTTGTCCTTCCTAGGAGTGAATGCGGGGATTTTCGTATTCAATCTGTATGCCAATTTAAGACATTCTCATATTGGTCTTCGATTTCCCAGATGGTTGAGTAGGATACTTTTAAGCCCAGCTCAACATCAAATCCATCATAGCACGGATATCAACCTTCAGAACAAAAACATAGGGGTGTCCTTTGCTTTTTGGGATATTCTTTTCGGAAGTCTTTATATTCCGGAGGAAGGAGAAGCAGAACGTACAGTTTTCGGTTTAGAGGAAGAAGAAGATTCCAATTTCCGTAATATATTGAAAATTTACTTTTTACCATTCGGAAAAATACTGAAAAATTTTAAGAAAACTATTCTTCTTAAACTAAATTCCAAATCTTGAGATAAATCAATATTATAGAAAATTGTTTCAGTCTCTCAGATTGATCGCCATCAATGCATTTTCAACTCATCAGGGGTTAAACTTAATTCGTTAGAGTCTTTCGAGATGAAAACGATTACTGCTTATTTTTTAACTCTGCTCTTTTTTCCACGCCTACTTGTCCCTGCGGAAGGAAGCGTATTCGAAAAATTATTTTTAGGGAATTCAATCTGCCATTGTAATCATAATTCGAGTAGAGAGACTCACCCCAACAAGGAAGATGATTTTTTCCGTAGTAAGATAGATCCGTCTAAATCTTCCGGATCTGAAAAACAAGATCGTCCTAACTGTCATTCCGATCCTGAATCAACTGTTCATGAATGCGGATGTAAAAAGGAAAATTCCGACCGGATCTTCTCACAAATCAGGATCTTCTCTTATTATATAACCGTTCCTCATATCTATATTATTCCTAGTCTCGGATCTACATTTAAAATGAAAGATGTATATTCCGAGGAATTATCAAAAGCTCATAACCGAAAACTAAAACGTCCCCCTAAACATATTTCCTTAACTTAATCGAATCGTCTTCCAAGATCTGACTACTCTGTTTTGGAAGAATCTTAAATGTATATTCATAATATTAAGGAAAGTAAATATGCTATCTCGCCATATTTCAACAGCCGCGATCATTCTCGCATTCTTTCATTTCGATTGCTCCCAATTGGGATCTCTATCGAACGGAACTTCATCAGAACAACAACTTATGCAGACTCTTGTATTCGGAGTAGCAGCAAAAGAAGGATGTTCCACCCAAAGTTTAACTCCAATTTCGAATACTCTCTCCTACGTACATCCCGTGCGCACAAGATATGATATTCAAAATTGTTCTCCTAGTGATCTAGTAAGCCTAGGATTCACAGGCAATACTTCTCAATTAGCAAAAGGACTGAGTGGCAATTCTTCCGACTCAGTATTTTATAGCTTGGGAAATGTTGTTCTTCCTAGTGCAAACGGAGGAACAAATTTAGAAGTTTCCTTCTCCCTAAAATCCGGCGGAAGCCTGACTGCTTATGTGTATGGATCAGGAACCCCAATCTCCGGTCCAGCATTACGACTAACGGATTCCAGCAAGGAACAATTCTACTCCAATATGTCTGGAGACTTTGCAGTGGTAAGCAAAGGAACTGCAGCGTTGTCCCCTGACACAAAATACACATACTGCATTGATTTTCAATACGCAAGTTCGGAGCAATGGATCAATGCCTGGCCAAAGGCCTGTTCTGAAGTGTCTCAATCAGATCGGAGTTCAATGATGATGTTCCCAGTCATGCAGATGATGAGTGTACCTTCCTATTCCGGAAACAAGATCGGCTTCATCTTGAATGGAGCCAAACTAACGTCTTTTACGATCGGTTCGATTTTGTCCCAAGTCGATTGATCGCTTCCACTGGGGCCGCTTAAGCGGCCCTCTTTTTTGGTCCGGATACTCGGAGGTAATCATGAAGTATCACGTTTCTATAGTAATATTTTTAATTATATTATCTTTTAATAATGTCCATTCTGAAGGGATCGATATTCCCAAACCGGAAGAGGTCGATCCTCACGCTCACCATCGTAAAGAATCAAAAGAACAAGGTCATCAACATGAATTAAGGGCAGATCAAATCGCTCCCGCAGGCCTGATGTTTCCTCATGTGCATCAAAAAGGGTCCTGGGTTTTAGATTTTCGGTATATGGGAATGCAAATGGCAGGACTTCTGAACGGAAGCAAATCTACGGGAACTTATGAAACACTTTGGTTTCCGCAGTTCGATCCAAGTGTTTCCATGCCTAGCGGTAGCTTGCTCACAGGTGGTCCAAACATTCCTCAAACTTCAGTCAACGGATACCGTTATATGTCGGTTCCTAAATCTATGCTGATGGAATCGTATATGACAAGTGCAATGTATGGAGTTTCGGACGATACGATGATTATGTTTATGGTTCCGGTTATGAAAAACCAAATGATGATGGAGACAAGCAACTTTGATTCTTCTGCGATGAAATCCGGAGGTGTAGGAGATATTTCTTTTTCTGCAGCACATCGTATCCTAAAACGGAATGATCATGAAGTCTTTCTGAATTTCGGGATTTCTCTTCCAACCGGCTCCATTGATGAACGAGACTGGATGCCGATGATGGGAAACCAAAAAGTTCCGTATAATATGCAACCAGGTACCGGGACTATCAATTATTTGCCCGGGATTGCTTACTCAGGAAAATCGGATCGATTTTCTTGGGGATTAGGAGCAAATGCAAATCTTCGCAGTTCAAAAAATCAAAACCAATATCGTTTCGGAAATATATACGAACTTAATTCCTGGATCGCTTATTCTATATTTTCTTGGACAAGCGTTTCTATTCGAGTGCAGGCAGTTTATTGGGATAATATTAAAGGACAGGACGGTTCATTAGACCCGAAGATGGATCCTCAAAACGATCCGAACCGACAAGGAGGAAATCGTACAGATGCGTTACTAGGTATGAATTTCCTTTTAGATGAAAAAATTCGATTCGGTTTCGAAGTCGGCAAACCCTTTCACCAACATTTAAACGGCCCCCAACTCGCAATGCAAACTATGTTCAATGTATTTGTTCGTTATGATCTGAATTAATACATAGTGTAGAAGGCCCAAATTAATTCGTGTTCCGGGCCTTCTAACTTTTTAGAAATTTCGAACTAAAAATCTTTTATAAGAAATGCTTAAAGGCATCATAACCCAAAACACCAAGAACAAAATAGATAATAATATGACGACCGAAGTTCCCAAACTTCTAATAAGAAATGCGCCTGAGAATCCAAGCAACACGGAAGCCTTTGTCTGAAGAATAATTAAGATCCTTACAAGATCGACTGGATTAAATAGAATCACGAGTAATGCAGGGATCTCTACCGGATAATCTCCCAAATAGATACTCAACATAAATACGAACGAATCAAAAAGTAAAAAGAAATATAACCAGACGAGCAAGGCTCCCGATACGATCAATTCTCCCTTTTTAAAAAAAGAAGCCAATAAAAATCCCAAAGAAACGAATACTAAGATCAGTATAGTGCCGAAAAAGATCAGCTCAACAAATAAGATCGCTAGTTTAAGATCACTAAAAAGAAATGGAACTCCAGGAATTCCAAGACCGACCAGAAAACTTAAAAAAAGAGATAAACTTACTCCGCAGTATTTTCCGAAAAAATATTGAGACCTTGTTAACGATTTAGAAAGAAGTACTTCTGCAAAAGGAAGTGAATCGTTAAATGTTAAACCTGCAAATGTAATAGAAAATAAAGGTACAACAAATAGGACTAGATTCATCTGGCTTACAACCAATCTTCCTCCACTTTCATCGCCGAAATAGTTGAGTGCTCCTGAAGATATTGCAAGAAAACCGGCAAATACAAACATCCATTTGCTTCTGATATTTTCCCTTAGTTCGAATAAGATTAATTCATTCATATTCTTTCCGAATACTTGGTATTCCAAAATTCCATTAATGTATTCTGGAGATTCCCTTTATCCTTGTTCTTTATAAAATTTTCAGGAGAGTCCTCGATTAATAAAGAACCTTCTGACATTAGCAAAAAACGATCCGCAATTTCTTCCACTTCGCTTAGAATATGAGTTGAGAATACAAGCAAGGCTCCTTCTTTCTTTTTTCTAATTAAAATTTCCTTTAAAAGATTCGAAATGTAAGGATCTAAACTCGCAGTGGGTTCATCCACTATATATACGGGCTTTCTGATCGAAAAACATTGCAGTATATTGACTTTTTGTTTCGTTCCTCCGGACAAAGATCCGAATTTTATATTTTCATAATTCTTCAAACCGAGTAGGTCGAATAATTCCTGAAATTCTTTCGGATCAGAAGATTCCAGTTTTTTCAGAAAATCCACAAGTTCGGATACCTTTACATTTTTAGGAAATAAAGGGGCTTGGGGCATATAACCGATCTTGAAATTAGTATACCCTTCTCCTTCTCCCTTAAATTCTATACTACCGTTATTAGGTTTTACCAAACCTACTATACTTTTGAGCACTGAACTTTTTCCAGAGCCGTTAGGACCGATCAGAGAAAGAATACTTCCTGCCTCCGCATCGAAAGAGATCCCTTTTACTGCGATTGATTTTCCATATTGAACTGTTAAGTTCTTCACCTGCATCATACATGGCTCCTCATCTTTGGTTTTGGATCTTCCAGATCGATTGGAGTAACGATCGGAAATGCCTTTTCGATTGCTTGTAAAAAGTTCACAACTGGAGAATTATAAAGAACCATTAGAAACGGATAAACCACTACCCAATATCCGAAAAAATGAACGGGTTTATGAGGAATATCCCCGAATCGATCCAGATCCAAATCGTAACCGTCGTAAGTATCCCAAAAATTTTCTTTGAATGAATTTGTACTATGTTTCGTATTCGTACTAATATCGAATACGTTCTCCTTGAAATCATTTTGAACAAACTGATTGGATTCACTATTTCCTAATATACGAACTCCCCAGCCGTTATCTCTTAAAATATTGTGTGTAAAATAATTGCGATTACATCCATCCGCGAAGACGGCTACAGTATTATGAACGAATGAATTTTTCGTAAGAATACTTTCCGAAATTTCTTTGAGTAAAAGACCATATGAACTATCCCCCCAGTTATTCTCAAAACGGTTGTTTTCGATGAGTATATTTTTACTGTACATCACCGCAACTCCAGCCGAGTTGTTTTCGAATCTGTTCCCCCTAAAATCGTTCTCCGAAGAAAACATGAAGTGCATTCCGTAACGAATATTATCGTGCGAAAAATTCTCCTCTATTTTGAGATTACTCGAGAACTCCAGATAGATCCCGTCCCTATGCCTTTTTAGTTCATTCCCTTCTATCCTGATCCCTTTAGAAGACCAAAGATGGATCCCATTCCCTCCGGAAACCTCGTTTACCGCATTTCCTGAAGAATTGTTTACTCGTATATTACAATCTTCTACTTCTGCGAGATAGATTGCGTATGCATTGTCCTCAAACTGATTATTTTCTATTATGCAAGACTTTACTTTTTCTGCATGTATTCCGGCATACTCCGACGTATCGGAAACTCCACTTCCTATAATTCTAAATCCTCGGATCGTTACATTATTGGATCGAATATCCAGCACATGTTTTTCTTTTTTGCCATCTAAGATCGCGCCGACAGAACCTTCTAAAACCAAAGGTTTTGATATGGATATCATACCTTCCTGATAGATCCCTTTTCTAATCCGGATTATATCTCCTTGGTTTGCAGAATCTATTGCTGCTTGAACGGAAGAGAATCGACAATTCTCCTTACATACTTCTAATTCTTTGGAAAAAATATCGGAAGTGGTTAAACAAAAGAAGAAGGCGAATATCGCAATCGATCGCGAATATCCGAAATGAATCTGGAAAGTTTCAGGACCCCAATCACTGATTTTTTTCATTGTTTCGACTCCAAATAGAGCCTTTATGCGTATTCAAAAATTCTTTTGCTCTGTCCATAGAGGAGAAAGCGGCAATACCTTCTCCCATAGGGGAACGCAGTTCCGAAGAACGGACCAATACCGCTCCTTCTTCGGAAATCATTCGATCTGGATTTTCAAAATCGGTAAACCAAACCGATCCGGAAGAATACCTTGCGGACTTCTCAAATGAATGAGAACATTCTATGGAGTCGAAATAGTATCTTCTCCCCTTTTCAGTTAATAACTGAGCGTGGAAACGTTTATCCACGATTGCCATTGAACAATGAGCACAAAGTTCTCTTCCGAATTCAGGAAGTATCGGTTCTCTTTTGGAACAGAAAACCGAATTCGATACCACCAAGAGCAAGATGATCACCGGTAAACCGGCCCTAGCTTGAAACATCTATCCTCCTTTTCTCGTCCCATATCACCCAAATGAGAATTCCAAGAGAAACAAACAGAATAATCCCTCCCCAAGAAGGAAAACTGCAAGCAGTGATATTTAACATTTCCTTACACCCTAAAAGTGGAGGTTGGTATGCCATACCCGGAACCACTATCGGAGCATCTGGATTTAGGTTATGTCCGTAATTATATTCCCATCTCCAAAAATCATACATTCCGAGGATCCCTAATATTATAATATTCAGAATTCCTAAAATTACCATATAAACTTTCGGATGAAGGAAGGTTACGAATGCTCCGAATATCAAAAATCCCAAAACATAGGGCATAAACAATAGTTCGGGAACAGATTCCGAAACGATCTCGTGCATTCCTATATAATGATTTAATAGATTAATATTCTGAAGATCGTAAGTAGAAGATCCTGTGATCTTATCGATCCAGATCTTCATTCCCAAACCTTCAGGATACTGTGGAGCATCTAAAGCGATATGCCAAATCGGCAAAAAATAAACTGATAGAAGCAAAAGACCGACTCCTAAAATTAGGAGCCGGTTCATTTTGGAGATCTTCTTTAAGAGAAGTTCCTGCATAAGATCCCTCGTTAAGGAAGCACCCTTATGTACTGCTGCATTTCTTGGTGAAGAGCCGAGCAGAAATCGGTGCAGTAGAACGGATAGATTCCAGGCTTAGGTGCTTTCCATTTGAAAGTCCTGGTCTGTCCAGGCATGATCAGAAGGTTAGGCATTTCAGGTGCCCCGCCCACTGCGAAACCGTGCGGAATATCAAAGTCTTGTTCCAAGTTAGTCACATGGAAGAAGACAGTATCACCACTTCTTACTTCGATAGTGTCCGGTTTAAAGTGAGAACGTATCTGTGTCATATAAACACGGACAGTATTTCCTTCACGAACAACTCTCGCATCCTTCTCATTCTTGATCGCATACGGATGTTTATTTTCTTCTAATGGATAAATTTTAGCAGCCTTATCCATGAGAAGTTTTGCAGGGATCATTTGGGAATAGTGAGGCTCTCCTACCGTTGGGAAATCGGAAAGTAATTCCGCTTTACCTCCGGAAATATCGTAAAGCTGAGCACTCTGAGGTAATTCCATACCAACGGGAAGATATCTATCTTTAGTGATCTTATTCAGCGCGATCAGATATTTTCCATACGGATCCTTAGAGCTACCACCTACGATAGAAAGGTGACCTACACTATAGTAAGCAGGAAGATGTTGTTCAACTTCCCAGGTTCCCAATTCCCATTTTACAACTTCCGAACTTACGAAACAGGAAGTATAAGCATATCCCTTCCCATCAAACTCTGTATGCAAAGGACCTAAACAAGGTTTTTTAACTTCTCCAGCAAGAGTGGATTCGTATTTTAAGATCGGAATATCCATGATCATCCCTGATCTATGTTCAGGCTTGTCTTTGACATCCATTAGTTTTGAAAAGGAGTGAACCGGAATAACCGTAGCAAGTTTTCCACCACCTACGATATATTCTCCTGTTGGATCCACGTCTGTTCCGTGAGGACTCTTAGGAGTAGGCATATAATACATGACTCCCGGACAATCCTTAGGTTGGAGCATTTTTACTCCGCTCAACTTTTCAGAAATGGCAGGCTGGTTCTCCGGTAGGTAATTTCTATAATATTCTCCCCCGAAGTTAGACGCCTTTCCTTGATCCAAGCATTGTTTAGCACGAACCCAGTTGAACGCTAGGATATAATCCTTATCATTCTTGGAAGCTCCTACTTCTATCATCTTATATGCTTGTTCAGAGTTATAAGATGTGAAGAAGCACCAGTCGTGAGATTTTCCTTTTCCGCAGTGCGATAGATCGTAATCGAAACCTGGAACAAGGATCTGCAATTCAATGGAAAGCCTTCCTGATTTAGGATCTACCTTCACCATAGAAACTGTTCCTTTAAAATCTCCTTTAGAGAAATTTTCTATAGGAACACTTGCTTGAGGTATCGGAACGGAGAAACGAGTCGCCGCCATCAGATACTCGGTATTTTCCGTAGCAAAAGGAGAAGCGTGGTTACCCGCACTATTTGGGATCTCAATGATCTCTTTAGTTTCAAAAGATCTCAAATCGATCCGAGCAAGTCTAGGCGAGTTATTTGCATTCATAAACAACCAACGACCATCTTGTTTTCCATCAGTCATGGATGCTTCAATATGATGGCTATCATCCCAAGGAACATACCCATTAGTAGTTCTAAGCATATTCTTAGTTTCTTCATCATATCCATAACCGTTCTCCGGAAAAACCGAGAAGACCGGAATGATCTTGAATAAACGTGTAGAAGGAATTCCATATACCGACATTTGCCCGCTGAACCCTCCTGAGAGGAAGGCGTAGACTTCATCCTTTTCTCCCGGCGCAACATACACACGCTTCGCCGCATCGGAAGCAAGTGCAGCTGTTGCAGCCCCACCTTTACACCCGTACCCTAAACCGATTAGGATCATCAGTCCGATAGGCACAAGATTCCTGAATTTGTGTTTTTTCATTTTCTTCCTCCCTTATTTCTTATCCATTTTTCTAAGATATTCCAGGATCTCTCTAGCTTCAGATTCTTGAACGTTTTGGAACGTCATCTGAGTTAGATGTTCCGCGAGAAGTTCCTGAGCAATCGGATCCTTTTGAGTCATTTCCATAGGATTCAAGATCATATTCATGATCCACTCCGGAGTCCTTCTCTCAGTTACTCCCTTTAATGCAGGCCCTACGACCTTCTCTTCGAATTTATGACAGGCACTACATTTTGTTTCGAAGTTCTGTTTCCCTTTTTGGGCCATACCTTCATCCAATGTGCCTAACGTAACAGAAGTGACCGGACCGATCCCCTTACTACCTACAGAGCTCTCGGCTTCCGCCGGTTTTTCTTTCCCACAATAAGAGAAAGCGATTAAACCCAACAGTACCGGAGTGATCTTACCGAATTTTATGATATTCTTAATTATCTTCATAAACACCCGAGCGTCCGGCTCTTTAGTTTTCTGAGATCAGATCTATGTCCGGACTTTCATTCATCTAACTACGTTCGGGAAAGAAGCTCCTTGACCCGGGTCAATCCGTCTCAAAAGCCTCCGATGATAATTGTCATACGGTCTGAAGATAGGTTTAACCGTTTTCAGATCGTCAAAACTTATATAAGAGAATCGAATGATAATGAGTAAGATATGGGATTAATGATCTTCGATGAGATATCTAAGGAAGAGATGTTATCTATCTTTTCAAGTGGAAGGAAACGGACTCTTAAAAAAGACGAATTTCTTTTTCATCAAGGAGATGAGACGGATTGTCTACATCTTCTTATAGAAGGTAAACTTCAAATATTCAAATATGATTCCAGTTCTAACGAGATCACTTTGAATTTTTTTAACCCTGTTTCTTTGATCGCAGAACTCGCACTGATTAACGGGATACCTTTCCCCGCCTCAGGCAGATTTGTAACGGACGGAGCGGTTCTTTCTCTTCCTTTTAAAGAATTACGTGAAAGAATAAAAACGGATATTCCTTTAAATCATCTTCTGATCCAATCTTTGTTCAGTAAGATCCAAGCATTAAATCTTTCTATCAATCGAGGAATGACTATGGATTCTTTACAAAGAGTCGCTCACTTCTTGTATTATCTTCCCGAAAACCAAGCAACACTTGCACATTCGCAGATTGCTTCTATGCTCGCGCTGAGACCTGAAACTTTCTCCAGAACACTCAAACAACTCAAAGACCAAGGAATCATAAATCCGGAAAGAGGATTGATAGAAGTTTTGAAAAAAGAAGAATTAAAAAACTTTTTCTAATACTCCTTAAGGTAGAAGGTCCGCTAAAAAGTAAAACCTCTCGAATACGCAAGCCCCAATACTGCGATCAATAAAGAGATCAGAAGATTGATCCTACCGAAAATAGACGCATATTTTCTACTACGACTATCCGATTTGACTCCATTTTGCATATCCTTGAATGCGGTCGGCCCAATTAAAAAATCATGAAGAACGGAACTTAAAAGAAGAAGAAGGAATAAGATCATCTTAACAAGAAAGACTGCCCCATGAGGAGATATCCAATACGAGACCTGAGAATAAACCTCGAAATATCCCTTCAAATAAGCGATACTAATTCCCGAACATAATAATATTATAAACACATAATACGAAATTTTCCTGAACTGCAAAGCAACCTTAAGAAGTAATAGAGTTTTAACGTCCGTTAACTCCTTATCCTTATATACCGGTCGAAATATCATCACAAAGAAGAGCATTCCGCCCACCCAGAAGGCAGCTGCGAAAAAGTGAAATAATAGTGCTACAAAATACATGTAGAAAAATCTCAGCCTGTCAATTTTCTCCATAGAGCACGTCCGATAAATCTGAATTTTTCCCCTAAAGGAAATCTTCCTAGATTTGCTTGGACCACTCCTTTCGTGAATCTGGTTGCCTTAGAATAATCTATCTTTATATCCACAATAACAGGCCTTCCTTCGGCGGAGATACGGAATGCCTGCTTTAATGCAGAATCTATGTTCTCATTAGATTCAATAGAAAGATATGCTGCACCTGTTCCTCGCGCTATACCTTCTAATTGTAACTCACCTAGTATGGTACAGGTCTTCCGAGAATAAGGTATCTGTTGTCCTTGGGATATCTGGCTTAGCTCCCCATCATAGAAAACACAAATGATTACTCCAACGGAATTTGTACTAGCGGTGAGTAACTCTAATCCTGTCATCAAAAATGCACCGTCACCTACAATGCCCACAACATTACGATCCGGGTTTGCTATCTTGGCTCCGATGGAAGCAGGCACACAGTACCCCATAGAATTAAAATCGCTTGGTGAAATAAATGTTTTAGAACGGATCGATGGAAAAAGTTCAGCAGCTAAGAATGTATGATTCCCATCATCCACGACCAGGATATCTTCTTCTTTCATCTGTTTGCGCAACTCGCGAAAGAAAATAGAAGGATTTACTTTATCCGGAACAGAATGTTTTTCCCACTCGACTTCGTATTCTTTTTTCTTTTTTAGAATTAGATCCTCAATTTTCTCAGATTCTTTTTTCTGAATTCCGTCCTTTTTAAATTTCTCTAATATTTCACCCAATATATGTTTTGCGTCTCCCTCTAACTCGAATTTTGCAGGATAATTCTTAGAGAATACATCCGGATTCACATCTATATGGATTAAATTTTCAGGCACTTTCATGCTAAAACTTCCGGTAGGGATCTCGGAGAATCTTGTTCCGATAGCTAATAGACAGTCACAATTCTCAAAAGTCGCTTCTCCCGCCGGAACAGAATAAGGACCAAATCCCATTCCAGTATGAAGTGGATGATTCCCGGGAAATACACTCAATCCTTGCAAGGTAGTAGCAACGGGGGCACCAATGAGCTCGGCGAGTTCGATTAATTCTTTAGTCGCTTCTCGAGCTCCCCAACCTGCAAAAATCCCCGGATGTGCGGAGTTTTTCAAAAGATCATAAGCATTTTCTAATGCTGCTTCATCGATCTTCCATACATTCCTTTCTGGTGTGAACTTTGGAATATGGGACACATTTCCTGAAAACAATTGTATGTTTACCGGGATCTCTATAAAAACAGGTCCGGCCTCATCCTCTGTCGCAATCTCATAGGCTTCGAATATAATCGGGATAATGTCTTCATGAGTTTCTACTCGAAAGAATTTTTTAGTGATGCCTTTCAGAAATCCTGACTGATCAATTTGGTGTAATTGGAATTTTTTCCCGGTATCCGTTCTTACTCCGCCTGAGATGATCAACATTGGTATTCCATCCAAGTATGCTTCTCCGATCCCACTTAATGCGTGAGTCGCACCTGCAGCAGGAACAATAACCAAAGTACCAATAGATCCAGAAGTCCTACTGATTGCATCCGCCATAAACGCCGCTCCACATTCATGGGTTACAAGATAAGGAGTGATACTCTTAGATATATTCAATTCGTCGTACAATTCGGTATTATGGACCCCAGGTATTCCGAAAGTGAATTTCACTCCGATCTGTTCTAAGGCGTATACGATCAATTCTGCTCCGGTCTTTTTCATAATGATTCCTGTTTGTTATTTATGGTTTTATAATGGAACGCGCTGCAATTCTGGAGGTAAGTATACAACTGCCTAAGAAGGTTCCTTCTAAAGCACCTTTTCCGTGGATTCCTCCACCGCCGAAACCGGCCGCTTCCCCCACCGCATACAGACCTTCAATTGGATTTCCTCTGGGATCTAAAACTCTGGATTTTAGATCCGTTTGGATCCCTCCCATAGACTTTCGAGTAAGTATAAATTCGCGTATCGCGATCAGAGGCATTGCTTTTTTATCTAAGATCTTCTGGAACTTACAAGTTCGAGCACGATCCCCACGATAATTGCGAAGTTGTGTGATCCTTCTGAGTTGATCGTCATTATGGAATGTTTCTCCCCTTTCGATCATCTCATCATACTCAAGGATAGTTCTTTCTAATCTTTCCGCATTGATAGAACGATCTTCATTCAACTCGTTCATTCTTTCTGCAAGTTCTGAAACCGAATCCGCTACTACGAAATCGGGACATTCTGAGCTGATCTTTTTTACGAAAGATTCATTCCCGAAAAAAACAGTTTTCAAAAATCCTAAAAAGTCCTTATTACGTATCGAGTCGTTAAACTCTGAACCGGAAACAGCAAGTTCTTTAACTGCAATTTTCCAATTCATAACCTGCCAAGAGAACTTCTCTTCTTGGGCACAGATCCTTTCTACAAGATAGCGAGTATCAAAACCGGTAACCAAAGGAATCGGTCCTATTCTTTCACCTTTCGAATTCAACCAAAGAGCAGACTTAGGAGGGACTAGGCTGAGTCCTTCTCCTTCCCATTTAGGATCAGGATGATGAACACCGGCAGCATAATTCCACATCTTATCCAAATGAGTTAGATTCGCTCCTATCTTTTCAGAAGCAGTATGAAGATCTCCAATCGCATATTTATGTGAACCGTTCAGAATGATCTCCGGCGGTTTGCCAAGAGTCTTAGGCCAATGTTTTCTGATCTTCTTCATATCACCCGCTATTCCGCCGCTTGCGAGTACTGTATGTTCTGCGAAGATCTCGTATCTTATTCCATCTATCTCAGATTCCGCAATACAACCTTGTATCCTTTTTCCGGAACGGATCAGCTCTTTAGCCCTGGTCCCAAATAAAAAGCGAAGTCGATTCAGATTCTTATGAGTGTATAAGTTTTTCTTTAATGCGGAGATTAATCCGTCTCCGGTTCCCCAAACCATATGGAACCTAGGAACACTATTCCCAGGTTTGAACATTCCTCTTTCCACCCAATGAACAACCGGGAAGAAGCCTACTGATTTTCCTTTCAGATAATAGAAAATGTCTTCTAAAGATCGGTTAACGTATTCTTGAGCCCAAAGTTTCGGAAAACGGTCTTCTTTCGAAAATTCAGCGGTGGAGTTCCAATCAGAAAGAGCCAATGAAACATTATCTTGTATCCCATTCCATCTTTGGATCGGAGTATCCACCATAAAGATACCGCCGAAAGAAAGTCGAGCAAGGCCTCCTAATCGATCCTCAGAATCACGATCTACCAAGATCACTTTCTTTCCGGCATCTAATAGATCCAAAGCGATAACGATCCCTGCGAGACCGGCTCCAATGACTAAAACTTCAGTGGATAAGGATATTTTTTCTTTCTTCTTCTCTTCCATTTTCAGAAGAAAATTTTAACTGAAAATCTTTCTGACGCAATTGATCGATGTCAATGTGCGTATTAACATTTATCATGTTTAATATATTGTAAGGGATCTCTAAACCTCGGAGTCATCTTGAATTTGCAACCTTTTCGGAAGAGATGATCTCATATCTTTTGTAAATGGAAATGAAGAACAAAATTCTAAGTTTTCATTAAAGGAGAAATTATGGAACTTCCAAAAGCAAAAAAAGGAAAGCGAGCATTATTGGTAGAAGGAGGAGGAATGAAAGGAGCATTTGCGGGAGGAGTTTTACATTCTTTGAATTGTATTCTACCTGCCAAAAACTTCGATTTGGTCCTGGCTGTTTCGTCTGGAGCATGTTGCGCTGCTTATTACGCAACCACTCCTGATCCCGAACCAGTTTCAGGAGATCATACACTTTCCATTTGGAAATACGAACTCGCAGGCAAAAAATTGATCTCGGTCTTTCATCCTCTTTTCGGCAAACCGTTCTTAGATCAAAAATATTTAATAGATTATCTATTCCGAAAAAAGTATCGGATCTTGACCGAAAATTTAGGAAAGAAAGGATTACCTGAACTAAGGATCGCAGTCAGCAATCTTCGATCCAGATCTATAGAATATAGAAAAGCCACAAAAGAAAATTTATTCGATCTATTGAAAGCAGCAACATCACTTCCGATAGCAACCAAAGGAAAATATAAGGTAGAAGGAGAATATCTATCCGATGCGGCGATCTTGAACCCTTTGCCACTACAAGATTTGATCGAGGCAGGATATAAGGATATAACGGTAGTATTAAATTCTCCAATACAACATTCTTCTCCGCCACTCACATCTATCAGTAGATTTTTATCCTTTCCTCTGGATCGAAAACTATCCAAGATCATGAAATTTTCCCATCATACGAATTATAATACTGCAAGAGAGATCGCATCCAATCCTCCAAAAGGTGTTCGTATTTATACAATTGCACCGGAAACAAAACTTCCTGTTGGACTAATCACAACTAAACAATCGAAACTGGAACAAACAGTCGAGTTAGGAAAAGAAATCGGAAGAAAGGCTGCAAAATTCTTAAAACGAAAACTATGAAAACGATCTCTTTCCCCTCTCTCAAACCTGCACTCGAGCGGATCAATTATGAATTGATAATGGACTTCGAAGAACATCATCCTCGAGTGTATATCCATCTAGAATGGAATTCGAAAGAATATAAGAAAGAGCCTCGTTATGAATTCCCTGAGGGGGGACTTCTTTTTATCAATGTTCCAACTTGGGAGTGGATGGATTTTATAGATGGGATCCAACCTCCTGAGATGGAGATCCGGGACTTCCGGATAGAATTCATCTGTTTTCCAGAGGATAGAAGGAAAACGGAAACTGCATCCAGGTTTTGTATCCGTTATCCTGCCTATCCTGAACCGATGGTTTATCTCACCAGATTCTGAAAAATTGACTTGGATCAATGCAATTCGTATGATCTTTCATACAATTTGAGAATGAAACTCGGAATTATTATCACACTATATAAAGGATTCTCCCGATCGAAAAGAGGGCGTATCCCCTTTTTACTTATCCTTCTTCTTTTCCTATCCTTTGGCTCTAGCGTGTATGGATTCCAAGGGATCATGCCAACCTCAGTCGGAGCAAGACAAGCCGGAATGGGGGGCGCCTTCCAAGCTATCGGAGGTTCCGTTATGGACTTGGAATCCAATCCATCTCATTTGGCCAGGCTCACTACTCCTAAATGGGAATTCGGCACTTCCGTTCATTTTGCAAAAATAGAATATTCAGATTCTTTTATAGACCAGGACCCTAACCTTTCTTACCAGAATAAGATCGTGGAAACTCCAAGAGCAGTTTTTCCTTATATGGGTTATATTCATCCTGTCACAGATCGGCTCGGGATTGGATTCGCATTGTACACACAAGGTGGAGGAGGAGGTTCTTTTTCAAATATCACTCGGATCTCTCCCGGCAAACAAAGTTTAAATGATACATTTGGCGTAAACGTTCCTTTCGGAACGGAAAGAAAATCACAAGAAGATCTTAAATTCAAATTTATGCTTACCAAGTTGACTATAGGCGCCGGATATAGATTCGGAAATCTATCAGTAGGCTTAGGGCTTGATCTTGCCTATGCGTTCATGGAAATGAAGAAGACAAATTTAGATCTGAGTAGGACAGTCGAACTGCCTGGCAGCCTCGCATATAATAGCGATCCTGCTTACTCATACGGAGGTAAATTAGGATTTTCTTATGAACTCTCCTCGAACATAAGATTAGCTTACTCTTATACACTTCGAAACGTTTTACATATGGACGGACAAATGAAAGTAGAAGGAGAGGATCCGATTGTCAAAAATGGATCTCGCGTTTCAAGATATATGGTCTGGCCAGACCGACATATTTTCGGGATCTCTTATCGTATTCATTCTTGGATTTTCGATTTTGATATTAAGTTCATTCCTTGGTCCCAAAGTTTTCGTACAAATCGTTTTATCTTGGAGCGGCCGTTAGTAACTACTCCAATCGGTTCCGAATCAAATGTAATGCAGATGAATTTCAGATGGAGAGATCAATATTGTTTCGCTTTAGGCGCGGAATATGAGTGGAAATACGGATTCAGGTTCAGAGCGGGATATAGTTATGCCAAAACACCAATGACTCCCCAAGGATTAAATCCAATGCTTGGGACCACGAATGAACATCATCTTGCAGGAGGTTTGGGATATTATACTACGAGCGGTCCTACACTTCATTTTGCGATAGAATATGCATTTCCAAAGTCAATGAAGGGAAGTGAGTCTTCCGATTGGGCCTTGGCGCATTCTATCTTTTCCGCAAAAGAGATCCAACTGACTCAATTCCAATTCAGCAAATCTGTTTCAGTATTGAGCTTAAGTTTTGGCGTTGAGAAAAATATTTAAGGGAAAAGATAGATCAAAAATGTGAGTCGATCAGACTCTTCAATTGATCTATCTGTAACGGTTTTACAAAATAACCCAAAGGTTTGGTTACTGCGGCCCTATCTTTGGTGGCTTTATCCTGGTATCCAGTAACAAAAACGATAGGAATATCTACATCCTCTTTGATCTCGGAAGCTGCGGCAATACCATCCATTTCTCCTGCGAGAGTGATATCCATTAAGATCAGATCCGGACGATCTTCCTTCGCGATCCTAACTGCTTCTTCTCCGGATGTAGCGAGGTCGATCACATTATATCCGATCTTTCTCAACTCCCGTCGGATCAACATGGCAGTAATCACCTCTTCCTCTACAAGAAGTACGTTTAAATTTTTCATTTCCGGCTAAACCCGCTTTTTATATATATTATTCGGAAAATCGATCTCGCATTGAAAATTCGGACCGGTCTTAAAACGGATATTTCCTGACAATTGGCTTTCTGCGATCCCTTGCACGAGTTGTATTCCTAAAGAACTACAACTCTTAAAATTGTATTCTTTCTCCATACCAACTCCGTCGTCCGAATATGTTAAGTGAAATCTTCCTCCCTGATCTTCATAAAAATGAATCGAAATATTTCCGGAAGAAGCTTTAGGAAAAGCGAATTTGATCGAATTATTCAAAAGTTCGGAAAGTATCAAACCGATGGGGATCACCACATCAAAAAGAAGTTTCCGGTCCTCTATTTCTGTCTGAATGCTCAGTTGACAGGAACTATTATCATTAGTCCGTAACGCGTAATTCGATAACTCGGTGATATATTGTTTTATCGGTACGGATGATAGATCCTTTCCGGAATACAATAATCTATGCACAAGAGAAATGGCCTGTATACGGTCCTGAAGCCTATACACGATCGTCCTAATTTCGGGACTCTCCGGATATGCCTCCGATTGTAGAACGATCAGACTACCGATTACCTGCAAAGTATTATTGGAACGATGATATATTTCCCGGATCAGATTCTCTTTTTCTCCCAAAGACCTAGACAATATCTCGTTTGTTTCTAAAATTTTCCAGTATGGTCGATTGATAGAAGAAATGAAAACCCCTCTGTAGATAAGGAAAAAAGAAATGATCTTATAAATATGGCCTAATACATTATATATATCGAATACAGTTGTATATACTGCAAAGACAAGCTCGCTCAAAATACAAAATATGAATGCGTAAATATAATATTTTGTATTCTCCCAGCCGAACTTAGGTATCCTAAACCAATAAGCGATCAGGGCAAGTATCAATACAAAAATAATAACAAACTCCGAAACCCTTTTAAAAAATGTTAAACCGATCTCGGGAGAAAAAGTAACGGGAAGAAGTTCCGTAAAATAAGTAACTGCTATAAATGTAAATGTGGAAACTAGGATCGGTACAAACAGCATCAACCCTTTTTGTTTGAATAATCCGTTCTCGTTTGGAACAAACGCACTTGTTAAAAATGAAATTGCCGAAAATAACCGGACTATGATCCAAAACTGGGTGGATTTATTAGGAGAATTCGGAGTAAACAAATCCGGCATGCCGGAGTATCCCAGCATATGCATCATATCTATTAAGGCGATGCCCAAAAAAGCGGTCCCTAAAAATAAAGTGTGCCTATCTTTACTTTGAGGGTAAGTAAACCAGCCCACCCCGAAAATAGACATAGATACGATAATACTGAATGATTCTGCTATATTATGAAAGACTAGATACGGAGGGATCTTGGATTCGAAATATATGGACGAATGGAAAACCTGGATGGTCAAGATCGGAAGAGAAGCAAAGAAGAACGCTCCAATTACTTTCATCCAATAGCGATTCGAATAAGAAATTTCCTGACCCATTTCCGCCATTCTGAACCTGAAATCCATTTATAAATGACGGATTTTGTCATTCATAATTCACATGGCAAGATCAATAGGATTATTGACAAATATCAATAATACGTTACTCGCGCATGTCTTAGGATATAAGATCGGAGTTCGAATTAAAATTGGAAATAAATAAAGGACCTTTCGCCGGAAACAGACCCCGCGATCCAAAATCCGACAAAAATCGTCACAACCGGAATCGCATAACGAAGCACTCTTTTTAAGCTTTCCCGTTTCGGTTTCACTGAACGATATTCCAACCAATGAACAATTAAGAAAGAAATGAATATCCAATTGGTGCCCCAAGGTAATCTCAATTTCGCTCCAGAGATATTGAATAAGCCGGAGATAAATCCAAACGCATCCACAACCGAGTCGGCTCGAAAAAAAATCCAACCAATACTAACTAGATGGAAAACAAATAATGCAGAAACAAATTTGGGGATTCGATTGAAAAAGGAAAAACGACCTATGAGCAATCTTTCAAGACCCAAAAGTATGCCGTGCCACGCCCCCCAGATTATGAACGTGTAATTTGCTCCATGCCAAAGACCCCCCAAAAGCATAGTTAGAAAAAGATTGATATTGGTTCTTAGATTACCTGATCGATTTCCACCTAATGGTATGTACAGGTAGTCGCGTAACCAAGTTGACAACGATATATGCCAGCGACGCCAAAATTCCCGAAAAGATCCTGAAAAATAAGGAGCTAAAAAATTAGGCGGAAGTTTGTAACCGAGAAGTAAAGCACAACCTCTAGCTATATCAGTGTAACCTGAAAAGTCGCAATAGATCTGAATTGCGAAGCCATAAAAAGATACCCAATGAGCTTCCGCATTATATGTCCCTGGAGTCGAATATACAGTGTCTATCCAAACGGAAATCTGATCTGCAATCAGTACTTTCTTAATTAAACCGAATAAAAGCCACCAGCAACCTGTCGTTGAAAACAATAAGTTAGGCCTTTTCGGAACATGAATCCTGGTTAAAAAATCTTTCGCTCTTAATATTGGACCTGCAATCAACTGGGGAAAGAAAAGAATAAACAATAGAAAGTCCGAGAAGGATACTTTATATTCAAAATCTCCCCGATGTACATCAACTTGGAAAGATATCATTTGGAACGTATAGAAGCTAATCGCTAAAGGAAGAATCCATTCAGCACTAGTAGACATAACATCCGTTCCAAAGCCGATATCGGACATCACTCGCTTAAAGAACGGATAATATTTGAAAACAAAAAGATTCGCCAAATTCAAAATAAGAATCCAGACGAGCCTTTTGCGGTCACCTCGACGTTCGAAAAAATAGTAATAGGCGTAGTTCAAAACCACGACCAACACGAAATGAGCGAGAAAAACTACGCTCCAATAGCCGTAAAAAACAATGGAAGCTAAAATTAGAAATCCTCGTCTCCACTTATGATCCAAGGACCAGTAGATCAAATAGACAAACGAGAAAAAAATCAAAAAAACAAGGCTGTTAAATAACATATTTTCCTAATACAATGGCGATTCAACGTACAGGTAGAAGAAAAGACGAAAGCTCAGTATAGCAACGTCGCGACAAATGACTGGCATCAGAAAAATAATCGCATTTCATAGGAAGCTCATTTGCATCCACATAGTGAACGTCGCTTCTTTGAAGTGTATCCAAAACTTTAGTTTCAAATTCCGCCCAATTGGATTCAATCCGCTCATAATTGTTTAAAATTGGATGAACACGAGGCCGCAAGTAAACAGTAGGAATTTTTTTAGCTTTTAGCAACGCGATCGTTTTTTCCAGATATTCCAACTCTTCCGGATCAACCATATAGGTATTACCTGCTTCCTGTTTTATGACAAATAACAAATCTTCAAATTTCTCTTTATATACAGCAGGACTTTTCCCAAGAGTTAAAATATTATAATCTTTAAAATTGCCTGATTCTAAGTTTTTCCGATCTTTCTTGCTTACTGATTCGTAACCATTTCCGCCCGCTAATCCGAAGAACGTTAATTCCCAGTCGCGATCATCACCTTGCAATAGTCTCCAGAAATTTTTGGGAGAAAATTGGTATTTATACGACAAAAACATCCTGGGATAAAGAATGTTCCAAACCGCCGTCAACCCTAGTTCCTTATAATGTTTTAGCGCAAAGTCCAATGGAATGACATTCTGTTTTAAAAATTCTTTAAACTTTCCATTCTTATTAAAGCTCATCATCGAAATTTCGACGACAACAAAATCGGGCTCCCACCCTTTCTCAAGAGTCTGCAAAAGGCGCGCATAAATTAAGCGCATGCTAGCCCCTGCCATCGCAATACTTATTCCTTCCCAATTTTCCATCTTATGAGCTATTTGCGGGGTTAAAAACGGGTCTTTTCGTGTATAGCCTGGGTTCGGAAAACCGTTAAAAGCAATACTCCTTGAGGTTCCGAGCGCTAAAAAAACATTTTTGGAATTGATATAATCCAACTCAACAAGGTCATCGTTATTGATCAGTGGTAAAAAGTTTTCGGTATAAGGGAGATAAGCCGCCAATTTATCTCTCAAGGGTTTTATAAGAAAAACTTTATCAACGATAAGATAGGCACTTAATGCAATAACCGGAATTAAGAAGGCGACAAATTTTTGCCTTTCTCGCTTCTTAGCGAGGATATTAAAATTCACAATCCATATGTATAGTCCAATCTCCCTAAAGCAATTCTTTTTTAGATCTGTGCAAGAAGGATCTGATCAACTAATAAAGTCAGCAATAAGCACTAACATTGGAATTATATAACGATACGATTTATAGTTATCGTGCTATTATGACGAGCCGAGAGCCCTTGCTACAGTATGCGATAGTTCTGAAACTGCCACTTTACGTGACGGCACACTACCATCCTTTGATACCGCAAATATTTCGGGATAATCAGCCGCGTCCAATCGATCTCGGTCAGCCACAGCACCACTGACGACCAAACAATCCGCACCAATTCGGCGACAAAGTCGAACCACAGCATCTACTAGCTTACCGGTTAGAGTTCCTGCGTCGGTCCGACCTTCTCCCGTTAAAACCAAATCACCAGGACGAATCATTTGAGCCAGTCCGGATTCTTCCAAAAAGAAAAGAGCACCCGAATCTAGCGTTACTCGCTTTCCTCCCATTCCAAGAAATGGAAGCGCTATTCCACCTCCGGCACCAACCCCATCCAGCCAATTTGTATCAGTATGTCCACCAAACTCTGCCCAAAGAAGGGAGAGCTGTTGAAGCCCATCTTCCAATAGAGCAACTTCGCTTGATGAAGCACCTTTCTGCGGAGCAAATAATTGGGGTGCACCCGTCGGACCTAATAAGGGATTGGCTACATCCGAAAACATTTTGATGTCAGCCATTATTGGAGTAACTGTATCCGGCGGTATAAGCCTTCGAGCATTTGGCAAGTCTCGCAAGGAATATATCGGTCGGTCCTTAGTGTCTAAAAGGCGAAACCCGAATTCATGTAGGATCCCGAGTCCACCGTCGCAAACTGCCGTACCTCCAAGGAAAATAAACAATTCCTTCGTCTGCTGAGTTTGGATGTGACGAACCCAACGACCGAGGCCTCTACTCGTACGATCTATCAGAGGAAGCCTGCGATTGTTTCTAAAGTTTAATGATAGAAGTCTAGCCGATTCGAAATAGGCACGACCCTCTTCCATAAGATAACAAACCGAGCGGTTTCTCCCACAAGCATCCGGAAGTGTATTTACCTGAAGCTCCAGTTTTGGCCGAAGTGATCTGAGGGTAGTAAGACTTCCTTCACCACCGTCCGCCAAGGGAAGTTCAAATATTTGAACTGCATTTCCCAAGGCAGAAAGAACTCCCAAGCCCATAGCATGTGCAGCCTGCTTCGCACTTAGAGTTCCTTTAAATTTGTCGGGTGCAATGAAGATACGGCTGCGATACATCTGTTCCTGCTGATAAATGAAACTGAATCGATTTTAATTCTCCAGCAGAATAGGCGCATGATTAATCAATCTGCAACTCCAAAATTCTGACAAACTGCTGCCCAGAGTGCATGTCACTCTCGTATTTATGGCCTTGAGGTTTTTCCTTTGGTATTGATATTTTAACAGTTAATAAATCATCCGCAAAGAAAAACATCATCGAATCTTTATCTACTTCATAAAGAGCAGCTACTTTTTCCGGTAAGCTGTCCTTAGATTTTTTAATTCTAGAATAGTCTTCTGTTGAATCACAAAAAATGTCGATGGTCATCCAAAAAGGACCTGCATTTTTGGATCGAACGTATCTGGATAAATTTTTTATAGCAGTCATCTTACACTCTCTCTAAATTCAGCACGAACATATTCAATTCTCACCAATTCCAAAGGGTCATCAAGCTCTACGACATGATTCAACTTAAATTCATAAATTGCTCCTTTGTCTATCGCTGACGGAGAAAAAGGAAAAGCAAAACTAGGCAATTGTTCATTGAAGTTGTATGGGAAGTGAAGTAGGTAAGGTTGCACAAGTTTACTAATTTTGCTAGCCATTTCCTGCGTATCTCCCGTTACCGTAAATAGAACCATGACTTCTCGAGGAGCTTCAGAATCGTCAGGAATTTTTTCGCCAAGTATTGCATTATAACCGTACAATTTCATGTCGTACGAAAACTTATTCGTATCATACTTGAGCCTCTTAATTTGAGAGTTAATATAATTTTTCAAATTAGTAGACCATTCATTCAAATGAGCACATACTTCCGGATCACGTATTCCAACCAATGTGATCGTCTGAAAACCCACTGCTCCCGATCCTTCTAGCTTCATCGTATATTTTTCGGCTGGATAAAAACTAGTCCCCTCGACCCGGACAGCAACCTCGTTCAGTTGTTTATATATTGCCGTACTCGTATCAGTAGTTCCGGAAGGTTCGACCAATTTATAAGGGTTTGCATTTTCATAAAGCATATGTGCGGATACCGTATAAGGTGTACATTTACTTCCCTCAAGAGTTGGTTCAACAGTGAACCCATCCTTATCTACGGTAATTAGGACACTACCCTTCGCTGGTATAGAAGTGCATTGCGCTCCACATTCGACTGTTTTTGCCGCATGCCAAGTCGGCCCTGGTGGAAGCCCCCATCTTAATGGAAGGGCGGACATCATGGCTGTATCTGTAGCCCTACCGCAAAGGATGATAGTTGCGCCTTTATCAATAGCCTGAATAAAAGGTTCCGCCCCGGCAAGGGCAACAATATGATCGCACTCATCAATTAAGGATTCCGTAAGATCTCCAAGCGGAGCTAAAGGACGGATTTTGTTCTCATGTAACTTCTTTTTAATAGTTGCATGAGCCTGTTCGGTATATATACAAGCGATCTTTGCCTTGATACGTTCTTCTTTACAAATTTCTAAAGTAATTTCTTTCATCTGATCAACGCCCATATCGGAACCGCAAGTTCCACATGACCCGATCAAGACAGGGATCGACAGTTCGTTTCCTCCAACGATCATGATCCTCATGTCTTCTTTCACCGCCTCTCTGGCGTATTTGGTTTGACCAGTACCAAGATAGGACGGTCCCGAATCGGTCGACCCTGCGTCACACGCTATTGCATCCGGACGCCTTGATAAACCGATTTTAAATTCCTCCTCAGCGATCCCACCTCCCACAGCTCCAATCGGAACAAGGATTTTGCATGTTGAATCAACTATTGACATTATAGATCACCTCTCATTGATATATTGATTTGTTTAAAACGAGAACTTGCTATTTTAGAAGAAGGCTGAAAAGATATCCTGCGATAGCCAAGATCAACCCCCCGCCAATTCGTGAAGAGATTTGTGCATAAGGGAAAAGTTCCATACGCTTCGATGCTCCCAACACCTCGAGATCTCCCGAACCTCCACGGTTGGCCATACATAAGCCGGCCGTAATCGCAGCTTCTATTGGATAAAATTTGAATATTTTAGATGAAAAAAGAATAAATAGGATCACTCCTAATACGATCATAACAATAATAACCACATTAGAAGGAGCTAGAGCCTGAATTAATTCATTCACATCAGTCCCAAGGCCTATAACAAAAAGTACCATGGGAAGAATTAGTTTCAGCCCACCTTTCATTACATTATTCAACGCAATCTTTAACGGCCCAGGTACGATATCTAGAACGTTAAGAAGAATAAACAGTATGACTGTATACGCGAATAAATGGATTACACTAAAAACACCGTAAAGAATTACCGCCACACCTGATACGGCGAAGACTAGATAGAAAGCATTGAGATGGTCCTGAGCTGTAGGTTCTACTTTTTCTATTTCTTCCGCTATCTTAGCATTCGTGCTTATATCTTCATAAACAAGTTTCCCTTCGCCGGACAATGATTTGAATTTCTGGCCGAGAATGTTTAATAGGGAAGCAGATATGATTGCAACCGTGTTTGCTATAGTTAAGATAGCGATCGCAAAACCATAATATTCTCCGCGAGGATTTCCCGTTACGTTTTCATAAATCTCGGACATGGGGATCGCACCTCCTCCATTTCCTCCGCCCATAATAGGAAGAACATAATGAGTAATAATTTTCGCAAACGGAACGTTAAAGATAAGTCCTCCGATTGTCCCGAAGGTTACAGCTCCGATAAGCCCGATTAGAATAAGAGGAACGTACCCCACCAGAGATCTGAGTAGCGCACTTCGTTTCACAGAAAGAATACTTCCACCAACGAGTAAGATCAGTGCAAAATGTAGGAACTTATTTTCGATCGCCGTGGCCGACAATGCTTTGACGTCACTTGCGCTGACGATACCAAATCTAGCAGCCAATGCACCGCAGACAAAAGCGAGAACATACCCGCCGCCAAAAAACTTATTCCAGATCGGCAATTTTTCACCAATCGCATATAGCACTAGCCCCATCGAAATCAAAAAGGGCCATGCAGTAAGAATCCCCCCTCTCTCAAGGGCTCCCGCTCTCCATAGCACTACGGACGATAAAATCATTACAATAAGAATAGGCAGAGGAATCCCGCCAAGCTTCACACCGACCACTTTACTAAATATCTTTTTCATATGGATCACTCTTCACCTTATGTAGTCAGTGTCCACAAGACATTTTACGAATAGTCTGTCAAATAAAAAAACAAAAGCAACGAATCTATTTCGGAGGGAGACTTATTAGAGAAAAAGAGAACTTAATTAAGAATTATAATGAAGACTATCGAAGTTATTCAGAGAGAAACAATATTTCGAGTAATACTATAACTTCTTCATGGAATTATAAAATCGAAGGAATATACTCTGCGAATATTTTTTGATTTCACCCTTTGTGTAACCAGCGTTATAAATCTTTTTCGAAATAACTAGAGTTGCTAGACCCTGCATCAAGGAAAATAGCTGGAGGCAAACCTCTTTTACGTCGTCAACCTGCCATTCACCTCGTTCTTTCATCTTCACAACTAAGTCTTCGATAATATAATAAGTTTTCAAACCGGATGTTTTTACAGTTGGGAAATCTTGCGAGGAAGGAAGGTCCGAAAGAAAGATAATATCATAATAGAGAGCATGTTGATTACTAAACTTCATGTAGTTGTCTAATATGTTCATGAAATTTTCTAAGAGAGTTTTTTTTTCGTAATCAACATTTTTGGTAAGGTATGCGGCGAGAAGTTCATAACCCCGAATTGCTATTTCAGCGATCAACGCATCCCTGTTTTCATAGTGCCGATATGGAGCTCCATGAGAAATCTTTAGTCGACGGGCTACCTCTCTGATACTTAACCCCTTAACCCCATGTTCCTCAATGATCTTCAATGATTCACTGATACAGGCTTCTCGAATATCGACATTATTCCTATTGCGCATTAAGAAACAGAAAATCGGTGCTACTATAAGGATCAACTTCAATTTGCCCATCTTTCCAGGCAGGACGATATTCGATATTCGGGCCAATCCGAGGCAATTTTCAAGAATGCGACTGCTTCAGGATCCTAAGGACAATTCAAATAGAATTTATAGGGCTATATTAACTTCAGAAGGAATGTTATTATTTTCTTGACGCATTAAATCTCCATGTAGTCATTGTCTACATGGAGATTTAGAATGAGCAGAATTCTATCATCTGGAGAACTACTTCAATTAAAACGCTGGAACACTCCGACGATTTATAACGGCTGGGCACAAATAACTAAGCAGGATCTAGCGAAGGGATGTTTCAATCTCGACGAAGTCACGGATTTTATGCCTGCAATGGGACCCATGGTTGGTTATGCAATTACAGTTGTTATTGAGCCGAGCAACAAGAAACATACAGAAACCAATCCGAATGCAGTTAGTGAATATAGGGCATATATGGCGAGCGTCCCTGGTCCCAAAATTGTAGTGATACAAGACCTTGATAAACCTTCATGTGTAGGAGCATTCTGGGGAGAAGTAAATGCGAATATACACCGATCCTTAGGTTGTATCGGAACAATCACCGACGGAGCAGTAAGGGACATTGATGAGATGACTAATGCAGGTTTTAAGGCTATTGCAAAACGACTTTGTATTGGCAACGCACACGTAACGCCGGTAAAATGGAATTGTGAAGTTGAAGTTTTCGGCTGCAAGATCCAACCAGGTCAACTTATTCATGCGGATAAACACGGCTTTATAGCAGTCCCTCCCGAGGATGAAGCAAAACTTCTTGAAGCGTCGGTTTTTATGGACGTAAATGAATGTCTTACAATCATACCGGCCGCAAGATTCACAAGCGGCAAAAATCAGGATGAAATACTGAGCGGAATTAAAGAAGCCGGTAAAACATTCAATTCAGAAGCAAAAAGAAAGTTCAGCAAAGGCGGCGAATGGTAACTTTCCGAAGAGCTCTTAGTAAGTATATTATTCAATAATGGCAGGGCCAAAGATGAAAATTGTTGTACTTGATGGATATACGTTAAACCCGGGTGATCTAAGTTGGGCCCCACTCGAGGCTTTGGGGGAATTTACCGTTTATGACAGATCAACTCCTGAGCAAGCTATTGAACGTTGTAAAGGAGCCGAAATAATATTAATCAACAAGATAAAAATTCGCGAACAGGAAATAGAAGCTTTACTATCATTAAAATACATAGGGTTACTTTCTACAGGATACGACGTTGTTGATATAAACGCCGCTTCTAAAAGAGGGATTATAGTTACTAACGTTCCTTCTTACGGAACAGAATCTGTAGCACAAATGGTCTTTGCACTTTTACTCGAATTATCCAATAATGTCGGTCTACATAACGAGGCTGTTAAAAATGGAGAGTGGTCAGGTAGAAATGATTTTTGTTTTTGGAAGCGACCTCTTATAGAACTGTATGGAAAGACAATCGGCTTTATAGGATTTGGCCGAATTGGACAGGCTACTGCAAAAATTGCCAAATCATTCGGGATGAAAGTAATCTATTTTGTACCTAAAAAAAAGATCATAGAGGAAGCAGAGTGGGTTTCACTCGATGAACTCTTAAAAGGATCCGATATAATTAGCCTTCACTGCCCTCTAAATAATGACACAAGAGGTATTATCAACACTTCTGCTCTCGAGAAGATGAAAGATACAGCTTTGTTGATCAATACCTCCAGAGGACCACTCATCAATGAAGAAGATCTTGCATCAGCACTGAATAACGATCGAATCGCAGGTGCCGGACTTGATGTATTAAGCATTGAACCTCCAGCAAATACTAATCCATTGTTTAATGCAAAAAACTGTATCATAACGCCTCATATAGCTTGGGCGACTATCGAGGCGAGAACACGATTACTTAATACAGCTACTAAAAATTTAAAAAGTTTCTTAAACGGAAAACCTGAAAACACCGTTGGCTGAATTAAAATAACTTTCCATTTAATATTTACATAATATATTGAAGAAAAGAACGGAAAATTAACGGACTTTCGTTTTATTCTTAAAATGCATGATTAAAATTAACAAAGAGTTGTTTGTCTTCTTTTGAAACTGCATAGTCGATCGTAATAATCGTACTCTGATTCCAAGCGATTCGTAAACCTAAACCGTTTGAATGTTTGTAACCTTTAAAGTTGGCCTTATGTTCATCATCCCAAATCCTTCCGAAATCCATAAAAGGTACTGCACTTAAGGTAAAGTTCTGCGAAAAAGCCGAGAACTGAAAAAATCTCCAACGGATCTCTAAATTTCCCCAACCCATAGCCTTACCTATGAATCTATCAGCTTTGTAACCTCGCAGCGTATTATCACCACCAAGTCCAGTGATCGTCCCTTCTGTTCCCCACATATTTCTATATTCGAAAAAAGGAGTATTCCCTTCAGTGAAAGAAAAAGCTCCTCGGCCAGCTAATACCAGTTTATCGAATGTTTTAGGAAGGAGGCTATAGAAGTATTTAAATTGAGTAAAATATTTCGAATAAGAGTATTCAGAACCCACTAACTTGCCCGAATTCTCATATGTTAGCTCCCAAAACACTCCATTATTCGGATCAGGTTCGAAATCGCGAGTATCATAGACAATACCAACTCGACCCGCATTCACAACTCCTCCGTGATATCCTAATATAGTTCCCGACTCTTGCGCTTCGGTTAACTTTGTTCTTCCATTAATCGCGCGACCATTAGTGGGAAATGGAGTACCATCATAAAGAGGGTCTCGTCCGTTTGTAATAACTCCATCAAAGGTTTTTATGATATTTTGCGACAACTTGATCCCTGCAACCAATCGGAAGACTCCACCAAAATAGGATCGTTCTGCGCTGGTTTGAAATGAAGGAGTAATTATATTATATCTATTATGGAGCGAATCTGTTACTCTAAATCCTGGCCCGGAAGAAAAGCCGGAATAGACAGCCCCGTTAAGCATTACTGGATCATCCGGTCCGCCAGGTCGCATATAAGATAAATTTGTCTGTTGGTCTTCAAACGTGGAATTTGAAAAAAGATTACCCCCTTCTTGATTACGCTCGCGGTAGCTTAATCCCTGAAGAGTAGATTCTCCCACTCCGAAAAACAAAGAATTCGGATTCGCATCATAAGCAGCCTCACCTCTCAATCTCCATTGAGTGTCGAATATGAAGGGAGCATCAAACGTGATATTTTGATTTTGCCTATTCTTAGTAGTATTGAAATACTGAACATACATCTTGAATCTATAAGGAGTATAATCAAAAAAAGGATCTGACTTTGAGCCGTTATTATATACGTACAAACGAACTCCATAACCAATTCCAGTATTCGGATCGGAATTTAGTAAAGGTAGTCCGGTAGGAAACCAACCTTCTTTTTTCTTTATCAAATCCTTTATACAAAGTTGCTTTTCGGAATCGATTCGGAAAGGCAGACCCGTTCTTTGTGGAGGTTTTTCGCAGGAAGAAGATTGGCTTTGTGCATTCATCTCTTCGATTCCTAAAAATCCGAATAAATATACAAATAAGAATAGTGCTTTAAGTTGTTTCATTTTTAGATTCATAATTTCCTTAAATGGCGTTTCATAATGTAGTCAATGTCTACAAATGGATCGATTTTTACCATGCCCACAATTTTTGCTTTGGAAAATTGTTCGATCTGCGATCGGATTTTGAAGTTATCCGAGGTAAAAAAAGAGGCCCTTGAGGGCCCGAAAAGTTAAAAGAGCTATTTCGTTGAGATTACATTTCGTGTTTGTACCCGACTCTGTATTGAGTACCACCTAAAACGATTGGGTATACAGGGCTAGGCGCCAATCCTTCCGCTCCTCCAAGAGATCTAGTATGACCGATACCGAACTCGCTAGAGAATAATGTTTCTGCTTCTATATAGAGATAACTTTTATCTGAAAGTTTTGCTTGGGCACCAATGAGCCAGTTTGGAGCAAGACCAGATACGTTAAAGCGAGTGTTCTCCCATAATACGGAGGGATCAGCTCCATCATTGACCAATCCCAAAACAGGATTGTCTGCTCCAAGAGCATCAGATAGCGCTCTATGAACATCCGCAGATATGTTGCTACCAGAGAGACTCCAGCCACCTTTGAAATAGTGCGCTCCTCCTCCCAAATAAATGGCAACATCTTCGGAGACGGAAACTTTAATTCCTACATTCACTGGGATTTGAATTGCGTTGTAATCCCATTCCATATCATAGAATGTAACCCCTGCAAGTTTGGCCTGAGTATCTCCACCCATTACTTTTCTAGTATAGTTTGCCGCCACTCTCCAGAAAAATGCGCTGCCGAATTCCCTTTCGTAACCGAGTGAAATCACAAGACCGGACATAGAGCCGTCCGTTTTTGCACTAACCAATCCGTTGGTAGAATGCTCTAAGCTGATTAACCTGTTTTCCGGAATAAGAGCAAGCCTAGGGGCTGCTCCAGTTTGCCCGTCGGTAGAAGTCACAGGGTAATAGTTAGATGCATCTAAACCTTCCTTCGTGATTATATCTCCAAGACTTCCAACATTGAATTGAGCTCCCAAGCCTCCAAAAACGTACGACTTGGCCTCTAAGTTGGAAAAAAAGGAAAAAACGATTAATGCCAATATATTTGCACTAACACTTTTCATATCTTTTTGGTTCCCTTCATATTAAGTTCATAAACAATATCTAATATTCATTATCTTAATCAATCGTTCGTTATTAAAAACACAGAAGGATCCGATATTTCCATATGTAGACACTGTCTACTTATAGAAGCAACGAAAGTAGTCATTGTCTACATATGTCAATACAAAAATTTCCCGAAAAACTTTTTCCGCTATAGATAGTTTTACAAATTAATTAGGAGGTCTTTCCTAAGAGAACGGAATGAACCGCAAATATCGGGTCAAAATGGTAGCAACGGGATGTCAATTCATCTCCCTTTATAAAAAAGGAAATAGATGTTATGCAGAACTTTCTCTATTTGATAGAGATTACTTGATTACGGAATCTTTATTCAGCGGCAGACTCAGAATTACTCTTCCCTTACTAGCCTAAAATAATTTCCCTCTTTCAAATTTTCATAACGTGCCCAGTCTATTTTCTTACCTTTGGGAACGTAAGGCAGATCCGCAGATTTAATTTTAATCCCATGAAATAATGAATAAACACCCACCGCTAAACTGATTGCAGTGTCTTTTCTTCTTTGGGTAAGGATTTTCATATCCTTCTCCTTATCAATATAACCAATCTCTAAATAAGCAGAAATCGCATTGATAAATGTAGGAAGACTATAAGTGGAAATATACGGTTTGTTGATCGGACCAGGGTTGGATAATTCTTCTTCTTGATTCGGCAAAGTCCGAAGACCATATTGCAAAAATCTCATGAGTTCTGCGGCGGCGTAATGATTATCCCCTCCGAATCCTTCTGAGCCGTCTTCTCTTCTCCAAAGTTCAGGTTCTGCCCTTTCTCTATCCCAGAATTTCCCTTTCGCGGAATATTCTGAATGTTTTTTGGCATATGGCCCAGGGCCGTCTAATACTGCTTTATCGATCCAACCGGGAGGATCTGCGTATTTCCATGTCACCATGTTTTGGCGATAACCTTCAAAATTGGAAAGGTCAGTTTTTTTTCCGGATTTGTTCGGCCAGTATCCGTTAAAATAGATCCAGGCATCCGCTACTGCGTTTTCTAAACGGGACCATTCCATTTTGAAACGCATCCATTCGCTCCAAGGTCCGTCTTCAAAAGACTGAGAAGATTTCCCTTCCGAGATTTTTCGTAAATTATAGAAAGTTCTATAGGAAGGAGAAAGTACCGCAGCCATTCCACCTGGATGTCCTTTCCAACTTGGATTTAAATGCAGAGATAAAACTAAATAAGGTCGAGCAGCATTGATCCTGGAAATTCTTCCCGGTTTGATCTTTCCTGATTTTTTATCCGGATAATCATACAATCTATAAAAAGCATTCGGGTCGGAAGACAGATCGGCTCCTTCTTCTTTTGCTGTCTCTTCTCTAGTCAGATCCGAATCGATCCTGATCCAAGGAAGAGTATCGTTTGTGAATTTTTTTGCGTAAGATCTGAATGTTTCGAATCCTTCCTGAGTTTTGGTAAGATCCAAAATATCTTTTACTTCTTTCGCAAGAGCTAATACTACTTCACTTTCCCTTCTGGATTTTGTTTGGGCTCCTGCCTTATAAGGTTCCAGATATTTATTGGAGATTGGATCGTATTTGTCTCCGTGTTCTTCCTTAGGTTTTAAGTCCAGGCCACCATGGCCCGGGTCTATGACTATATTATAGGTTCTTTTCGGGGTTGTTTCTTGAGAAGAAACCGAGAATGAAAAAATTAGGAGTAAAGGAATAAATAGGATTTTTCGTATCACGTATGGAAATTTATTTCTCCGGGGATATCAGGCACAGCCTGTTATCCCCATGTGATACGTCAAGGAAGGAATCCGAATGTTTTCGGCTTGGGGATCTTTTAAAGTTTAGATTCCGCGTACACCATATTGCGGTTATCGCTCAGATCCACTTTGTATTTCTCCCGAACATTCTTACTTTCCTCTTCGGTTTTTAATTTGCTAAGGATGGAAATTCCATATTCTTTCGCGATCCTTAGATGCATCAGGCTATCCTTAAATCTGGAGTCCCTTCTCATCTTCTCTGCCTGGATAAATTGGTAGTAAGCGATCTGCAGTTTATGTTGGTTATAAGAAACTTCTCTTCCTGCGTATCCTTTCGCGGCCGCCCCCGGTCCGGACTTTTGTTCGATGGATACGATCGCATCTGCACATTCTCCCAAAAGCTGATCCACTTTTTGATTATATAGATCCGAAAATTTTCCGTATAGCTTATTGGTCTCGTCTTCCGTCTCTCTCATCTTACGGCCGGCGACAATATATTTGCGCATTAAAGAATATCGATATGCTTCATTGTATTTTTTCCAGATAGTATCAAAGTCCTGTTGGGAATTCTGGACTTGAGATCCGAAATTTTTTACAACCACTTCTAAAGCGCCTAGATCATTTTTGATCTTGATCTGAGTGGAATCCAAGGTTCTGGCAAAATGGAATTCCTCCAAATAATCTCCCTGGTATTTAGGATCTTCGGCCGCATTGGCCAAGGCAGAACCCTTACCGTCATTACTTGTAGGTTTATTTTGTGCAGATACGCCGTACGAAATTATAAAGAATGCCGCAAGAACCGCGACGATCCGAGGGAAAGAAATTTTTGTCATGTGATCGACCCTTCGCGGTAATATAACACAACGCTTAAGAAGCAAACAAGCTTTTTATTGCTTAAAATCGAAACATAATATTCCGTCACCAACGGGGAATAAGGTATATTCTATCTTAGAATTTTTGATTAGGGACCATAATCTACGGACTGCTTGATCGGAAGGTGCCTGGTTTTCGGGATCTGCGATCCGTCCATGCCATAGAACATTATCGTAGATCACTCTTAGATTCCTGGTCCTTCCCTTCTCCAGGATCATTTCTAAAATTTCCGGATAACGGATCTTATCACAGTCCACAAACATCAGCTCTTTCCGGGTTAAAGAAGAAGGTTCTAAAAATTCTTTTGCGATTTCAGAACAGTCCGCATTCGTAAATTCCACCCTATTAGAGTTAGGCTCCAACTTGGCAAAAAATTCTTTCGCAACTTGGATGAAATCAGCTTCTCTATCCACGGTTTGGATCTTTGTGTCTTTTCTAACCGCGGAGATCAGCCAGAATAAGGAAATCCCATAACCGGTTCCTAATTCCAAAATCGTATCCGGATCCCAAGATGAAGCCAAAAACGCTAACACAGCTCCGGATGCCGGTGTTAATACTGGAAATCTATCTTGAGAGGCTTTTTTTTCCAGGTCCTCTAACCAATCAAAAGGACGTTTTACTAATTCCGAATGGATCCAATCTTCTAATCCTTCTTTATAAATAGAAGTCCCGTATTTTTGTTTTGGATTTTGAGAAGCCATATTATTCAGGAAGGAAAAGATGTATCCTATCTCTTTCGGAAGGTGGAACTTTTTTAGATAATATTTTTCGAATATATGCAGGAGGATAACGTTTTGAAAAATGTATCAGAACTATCTTTTCATTTTTGAAAGAAGAAAGATGATGCAAGATCTCGTCCAGATGGATATGCCCCCATTCTCTTGCATCCTCCACATTCCTTTCGTGATCTATATAAGTACATTCTAAGAAAAGGATCTCGGATTCCGCCACATCCTTATGAGTAAGTACATATTCTATTTTAGTATCTCCGGAAAAACTGACAACCGGCTTGGAATGAATTTCATTTATATCGGTCCCTTCTTCTTTCTTTTTTAAAAGTTCGTTTCGGTCTAATCCGGCAAATTCAGCTTTTAACTTTTTCTTTCTTTCGTAGATCGTATACCCTTGGGAATCAACTCTATGGAATGTTTTCCATACTTTAAAAAAATGGTATGCGTCTATTTCTATTTCTTCCCCTTCTTCCAGTCCTTTCATCTCGTAGGAGTAAGGAAAATCTTCTATCTTGGAATAGAGAGATAAAATTTCTCTCATAGGCGCTTCTAAAGTTTTAGGAAGATAAATTTTAGGAGGTCCTAATTTACGTAAGGACCTTTGTGAAATATAATAAGGAATTCCTGCGGAATGATCCAAATGCGCATGGGTTAATAATAATCTGTCTATATTGATTCGATTCGGATTTTGGTGTCCTATATCGAACATCAAACTTAAACGAGGCATTACAATAGAAGTGCGAATTCCTCCCTCTGAAATTCCTTCGAATAGGTATCCTTTATGTTCGAACTTACAATCCATTATGGGATCGGATCTTCCGGGCCAATTGTTTTTTGTCCAGGCAGGTCAGAAGAGACTGAAGATTTTGGTCCAGAGATCACTGCAGTCAGTTTATCTCTTCTAAAATAGATTTTACCCACTCTTCTCAAATCTGCAAGAGTAACTTCCTGGATTTTATCTCTATAATTTTTAAGATAATCCTTAGGCATTTTATGTTCTCTGAACCGGACTTCATTGCGCAGAATTTCCACTGAGTCGGTAAATAAGAAGATAAATTTGTTTAGAATTGCTTCTTTTGCATTCTTTAATTCTTCTTCCTTTATATTAGAGAAGGTAGTATCCGTTAAAATTTCTCCCATAAGATTATAAACTTCTGTCGTACTTTGGGATTTTGTCTGCGTGAAAAAGTAGATTACAGAATGATCTTTTTCAAATACAGGATGACTGGAAGAAGAATACGCCAATCCCTTATCGGATCTGATCTTACTCATGAAGTATGAAGTAAAACCGCCGCCTCCGACCAAATAATTCAAAACTTGAACAGCATAAAAATCCTTATCATTATGAGCAGGCCCTACTCCTAAAAACAGAACTACGTTTTGGGTATTTGCCTTGTCTACGATCAGGTTTTTGATCTCTTTTTGTTTTAAATTCTTATTCAGTTCATCCGGACTGGAGCCTTGGGATTCCTGCACAGGAGTTCCAGAAAACGGAGGAAGAATATCTGCCAGAAATTGAGGGATCTCTTCCTGGTTCCATTTACCGCTTACTAGTATCGAACGTCTGGAGCTCAATAATTGGTTTTTATAATATTCTTCTAGATCTTCTTCTTTTAATTGTTCAAGAGCAGATAGGGAAAGTGCTTTTCCTTTTACTTTTCCTTGGTATACAAGTTCGTTTGCTTTCCTAAAAGCGAGTCCTACGATATTATCATTTCTTCTTTTGATCTGCTCGCCTAACTGCAATCTTGCGATCTCGAATGCTTCTTTTCCAAATATTGGCTGTTTCAGAAACTCAGAGATCAATGCCTTGGATTCTTGGTCATATCTGGAAAGCCAGGAGAATGTTAAGGTTACAGTATCCAGATCGGAGGCAACTCTTAGCTTAGAACCGTAAGATTCCCAAACTTCTGCAAAATTTTCTCCGGGATGAGAGGTTGTGCCTCCCTTCTTCCAAGCCTCTGGAAAAATTTCCACTAGTTCAAAAGGTGTTTTAGTATAAAAATCGGGTCCCGCATAAAATGTAATTTCCAGAGTTTTAATCGGAAATTCGGAATTTTCTAGGTACAAAATCCGCGTATCGGAATCCCGGCTGATCTCCTTGATTTGAGGAAAATGGAATTCTAAAGCAGGGATCTTTACATCTTTTACAAAATCTCCGGGAGCAGCATCTAAGTTAACTAAGGAGAATAAAAATACAAAGATAGAGATAGTTAATTTTTTTATAATATTCATTTTTTCTCTCCGTCTGAGTTGATCAGATCTCCTACAGTCAGGTTTCGAGGAGTAAAATATTTCTGGGCCACTCTCATGATATCATCAGGGGTAACTCTATCCAAACGTGCATAATCATCGAAAATTTCCGTCCAATCCCCGGCCACTAATTCGTAATAAGTAAGAACATCTGCAAGTTTAGAATTGCTATTTAAACCTCTGATATAATCCGCAACGATCTGATTTTTGATCTTAGCCAGCTCTTCTTCCGTGACCGCTTCTTTTTTAAGGGTTTCAATCTCTTCCAAGATAGAAGACTCTATCTTATCAGGATCCGCACCTCTTACATTGGTCACATAGACTGCAAATAGATTCGCGTATCTTTCTCCAGGTTCGCCGGTCCAACAAGCCACTCTTTGTGCAAGTTTGTCTCGAAGCACTAGTCTCTTATATAATCTCCCGGTTTCACCTTGAGATAAAACTGCATCAATTAATTCAAAGACAGGTTTATCAGGATGCGGAGAAGCAGGAGTCAACCAACCCATCACTTTCATAGGTCCGGAAGAATGTTTTACGCTCACTCTTCTGGTCTCATGATCAAAACTTTCAGGCTCATGTGAAAGTTTAGGAGAAGGTCCATCCGGAATATCTTCAAAATATTTACGGACCAATTTTTCGGTCTTATCGAAATCAAGATCCCCTACGATCCCGATCGCCATTTTATGAGGCCTATAATTCTTTCTGAAAAACTCCTCCGTTTTATCTATATCTAAAAAAGGAAGATTGGATTCGTAACCGATCACGGGCATTCCATAAGAATGTTTAGGAAAAGCGGCACCTAAAAATTTTTCTCTTAGGATCCCCATGCCCTGGTTTTCCACTCTCATCCTGCGTTCTTCCAGGACCACATCTCTTTCAGTATAATATTCTCTTAATATAGGATCTTTTAATCTATCCGATTCTAGTTTTGCCCAGATCTCCAGTCTATTTGCAGGAAGTAAAATCTGGTAATTCGTAACATCATTTGTCGTATATGCGTTAAATCCGGTTCCACCGTTCTTTTCATAAATATATGAATCTTCATTGGAGACCACGAACTTACGATGGAGCTCCAACAGGTTTTTGAATCTGATCTCTAAGATATTTTTATCTTTGATCAGCTTTTCAGGAACAGGCTCCCCTTTAGCTGCCAATTCTCTTTCTTGGATACGATAAGAATCTAAACGTTTTCCCCAAACACGGATCTGATCCAGATATACCTTTTCTTTTTGAGCATCAGTGACACCGATATTCTTCGTGCCCTTAAAAAGCATATGCTCTAAAAGATGGGCTGTACCGGCTATCTCCGGAGTTTCATCCGCAGCACCCACCAAAAATTTGGTATAAACCGCGACCGTAGGAGAATCGACTCTTTTCATCATGAGAAGCCTGATCCCATTCTTCAAAGTTACCTTCTTCACTCTAGATTCCAAAGTGGTTCGAATCTCAGAGAAGATATCTTCGTCAGCGAATGCTTCGAAGTTTATAAAAATGCAAATAGTGAAAAACAAAAAGCTGAAACGAGAAATGACGGACTTGGAAAGATATTCCCACATAACCAACAAGATTTCCCCTAAAAGTTATGTTGTCCAGAAGATACCGGGAAAAAATCCCGCTGGTTTTTGTAGAGGGGAGCTTTAAACTAGGAACTATGTTGCGGGTTTTGTCGGTCTTATTCCTGACATTTTTCTTAGGATACTGCGAACCTGCAGATCCGGAATATAGAAGAAAGGTCTGGGACAATCTAATCGACTCGGGTTTTATCTCTCATGATTATTTCCAAGTGGTGGTAACAGTTCCTATCCCCAACCAAGAAAAACCTCTATTAACATTGAGAGAAGATTGTAAGGCGAGAGCGATCCGAAGAAGGGATGAGATGTCCGTGAACATACTCATAGCCCAGGTTTCGGAAGAAAGAAAAACCTGGATCGGTGTCGGAGTCAATTCTACAGTTCCCAAGTATGAGCCACTTCCCGGGCCACCACAAGCAGTTAGGACCAAATCTAATTCTCCGATGGGTGCTGCTTCTATTGCTACCCAAAACGTACAGACCCCGGTAGAAGACGATCCTCCGGAAGAAAAAAAAGAAAAGAAGAAGACGGAAATCGTAAATGCCGATTATTTAACCTACCGAGCTTCTTTCGCTTGGCTTTTAGATAAATTGTTCTTATACAGAGAAGATTATAGCGACCCCAAGAGCTGCACATTTGTTTTTAGGGTTGTGGATGCGGATTTACTTAAGCGAACCTTAGAGTCTAAAATAATTCCATAACAAAGGAATCTAACGCATGCATACAAAAACGATTTTCGCATTATTGATCGTTTCTCTCATTTCCGTATGTAAAACACCCCAAACGGAAGAACCTAAAAAAGAAACTCCTAAAAATGTAGTGGAAGAATCTGCTCCTACCGAAGACGACCAATTCGTAAAAGCAACCGAAGGTTTTATCAATTCTTCTACTTATCAAGTTGTTGTATCCTCTCTAGACAGCAATGAGGGAGAGGCATTGGATCTAGCCAAAAAAAGAGCCTTAAATCTTTTTATAGCGGAGAAGGGAGATTCATTCCGCGCTACCGACCGCAAATTCCTGAAAGAGCTAGTAGATTCAAAAGGTAAGATCGTAAAAGTTTCTAAACCTATCAATGGGAAGACATACTATCTATTCCATGTATCCCAACCGGATCTGAAGATAGAAATTAAGAAGTGATGAGACTTCGCATGTAGGAATTCCAACACGCGTTACTAAAACAGTCACATAAAAAAAGCGGCTCTCGGCCGCTTTTCTTTTTAAATAGATCCTATTCGATTATTGTATAATTTCTTTTTGTAATATCTTTCCAGGGATGCAGATATTCCTGTTATAGTCGCAGTAAAAAATTTTAGCGTGAATTTCTAATTCACCTTTTCCTTCTAATTTTAACTGCATAGGATCTACTGATTCGAAATATTCTTTTTTGCGGGTAGAAATTTTACCTTTCAGTTTTAGATCGGCAGAGACTACTTTTAACCCGGATCCTGCATTGAGTAAGATACGATGTGGAGCTTCTTTTTGGACTCCGAAATTTTCCGGATATACAACTTTCAAAAGATAAGTAGTAGGAGAGGATTTTTCTATCTTAAACTTGATCGGATTTTCTTCTTCTGCAGAAAGTCCTGAGATCAGAAAAAGTGAAATAATTGCGAGAAATGTAAAACGTTTCATACGTAAATTAGACCCTTCTCGATTCGGAATGTTTTGTCAAGCTGCTTGAAAATAAAAAATCCGCTCATCTTTTCGTGGTATATTTTTGGATCAGTATGTCACCTGAAATTCCCAACGAGTCATTCAACTTTCGGATTGCTTCAATAGAAAGAGGGATCTTTTTATTCAAATATTCGGAAGCCCGATGTTTAGAGCCTAAAATTTTAGAAAGATCCTTTTGCGTAAGACCTTGTTGTTCCATTCTGAATCGGATGGCGTCAATAGGATCTGGAGGAAAGATCAAAATATGTTTCTCTTCGTAATTACTTACCAGAACGAAAAGTGTTTCTAGTTCAATTTCTTCATCTCTGGATTTTCTTTCTTGATCCATTAAAGTTTCGATCCGTTTTAAAGCGGACTTGTGATCGGTTTTAGAAATTACCGGCTGTATTTTAATCGCCTTTGTCATAATAAAATCCTTACAAGATATTTAAATTGTTTCCGCATCTATCCTGTCATATTCGGAATGAGTTCCGACAAATCGGATAAATACTCCTCCAAACCTATATTCCATTTTTACGATAATCCTGTAATTATTCCCTCCCACATTAAAAACGACTCTGTTACCAGGAAGAAAATCTGCCGACCTATATCGTTCCTTAATAGTCTTGGGCTCAGTCCAAAGAGATTTTTTAGCTTCTTCATACCATGCAGATAATGGCCCTTCTGCCTTAGGATGTTTTTTCCAGAATTCCACCAAAGTCGCCCTGGAAATGATCCTATTTCTCCGCACGTAGATATTATACGGAAAAGTTCCAGAAATTGGAACTATAAAAATATAGAAAAAGCCGATCGCCCCGGAATATTGATTACCGGGAAAAACTTTTAACCCTTAAAATTTTGGAATTGAACATCAAAAGGAAGATCCGCAGATTTTAAAAGTCTCATGATCTCCTGAAGATCATCCTTCTTCTTTCCTTGGATGCGAACACAATTTCCCATAATAGTTGGGATCACTTTTAATTTAGAATCTTTTACTATCTTAGTGATTTCTTTGGTCTGTTCTTTTTCAAGACCGTTACGAATTTTCACTTTCATCCTAACAGTATTGCCTGTAGCAGGTTCCAATTTGGATTTGAAATCGAAAGACTTAAGACCGAGTCCTCTTTTAGCCATCTTGTTGATAAGAACATCGATCACACTTTCCAACTTTGCTTCGTTGTCGGAAACAAGAGTCAGATTTTCTTCTTCCAGTTTGATCTCTGATTTAGATCCTTTGAAGTCGAATCTGTTCTTGATCTCCGCGATCGCTTGAGTAACCGCGTTTTGTAATTCAGGTCTATCTATTTCGGAAACAACATCGAATGATGGATCGCTCATCTTATTTTCCCCCGTTCAAACTGGAACTTGCTTTTTCTAATGCGGACCTGACTGCTTCTTCCACTCTGGAAACTTCCTTTCCTCCGCCTTGGGCCATGTCCGGTTTTCCACCGCCCTTCCCGCCTAAAATTTCACAGGCAGTTTTTACAAGATCTCCACAATGGATCTTTCCAACCAAAGAGGAAGAGCAAGTAATTACTATACTCGCATCTTCCGCGTTTTTGCTGGCAAGAATGGCTACTATTTCTTTCTCTCTAACTTTGATATTGTCAGAAAGACCTTTTAATGCTTTTGCATCTTTGGATTCGAAAATCGCAGAAACAATTTTAGCAGATCCAATCATTTTAGAATTTTCGAATACTTTCGCAATCACTTCCGGATTATTCTCAAAGTCTCTGGATTCTCTATTCTTTTTTTCTTTTAAGAACTTGGATTGAGTCTCTTCTAATTCAACAGATAGTTTTTCGGAAAGATCTCTGAGAGAAACTACCGCATCCGCGCCTTTGGACCCAAACAAAGATCTGATTTCATCAGGCCCAGGAATGATAGTTTTGATAGAAAGTGAAGCACCTTCCACCCCCAACTCATCCTTGATCTTAAGATTTAGGTTTTGGACCGCTTCGGTTAATTCTGCAAATCTGTTTTGGAAGGTTTCAACAACGAGTGGGCCTGCCACTGCTTCTATCCTTCTGTTTCCAGCACCCGGGCTGGATTCTTTTTTAATGAAGAAGTAACCGATATCTCCCGTATTTACTACGTGGGTTCCGCCGCAGAATTCCAAGGAACGATCTCCCATCTGAAGAACTCTTACGCTGTCCCCGTATTTTTCGTCAAATGCGGCAACCGCTCCGGTTTTCTTAGCTTCTTCGATCGGTAAAACTTTAGTGTCTACGGGAATATGACGACCGATACTTTCGTTTACCCAGGATTCTATATTACGAATTTCTTCTATACTTAAAGGACTTGGATGAGAGAAGTCGAAACGCAGATATTCCGGAGAAACAATGGATCCTTTTTGGAGAACATGATTTCCGAGTAATTTGCGAAGAGCTCCATTTAATAAGTGAGTTCCAGAGTGATGGAATTTAAGCCTTTCTCTTCTCTCTTTCTCCACTTCTAATGATGCTTTGTCTCCTGTGGAAAAACTTCCGGAGAGAACGGTTCCAATATGAAGAATGATATCATTTTCTTTTTGAGTGTCCAAAACCTTAAAGACTGACCCGTCTTTTCGGATGAATCCTATATCCCCAACCTGTCCCCCACCTTCCGGGTAAAATGGACTGGAGGAAAATACCAATACACCGGACTCACCTTCTTTAAGAGCGGCTACTTGTTTATTATCGGAGAATATAAATTTAAGATCTGATTCTGCCTCTAAAGAATCGTAACCCAAGAATTGGGTTTTATCCGTTTTGATCCCAGTGAATAAAGAGACCTTGTTTGCTTTCCAAGTCTCTCGAGAAGATTGTCTATCCTTCTCTAATTCTTCTTCGAAACCTTTTTTATCGAAAGAAAGCCCATGTTCTGCTACGATCTCTTCCGTCATCTCTGCAGGGAAACCGTAAGTTCCATAAAGTAAGAAGCTGTCTTTTCCGGAAAATATGCTGGAGCCTTCGGACTTTGTTTTGGAAACAAGAACTTCTATCTTTTCCAAACCGATTTCTAAGGTTTTAAGGAATAATTCCTCTTCCGCCAAAAGTGTTCTTTCTACAGAGGAAATATGTTTTTCCAGATCGGGATATCTTTCTTTGTAAATATTACATACTGATTTTGCTAGTTTGTATAAGAAAGGTTCTCTTAGATCCAGTTTTCTAGCGAATAATACTGCTCTACGGATCAAACGGCGGATAACGTATCCTCTTCCAGTTCTATCAGGATAGATCCCGTCGGATACTGTGAATAATACGGAACGAATATGATCCGTGATCACCCTAAAAGGAACTTTAGTGGATTCGTTATAGGTTTTGCCTGAGATTTTTTCTACTTCAGTAATGATCCCTCGAAGTTCATCCGTATCATAAACGGAATCAACACCTTGCAGAAGTAGAGCTACTCTTTCTAATCCGGAACCTGTGTCGATCCCAGTCTGTTTAAGAGGATGAAGATTTCCTTCCGTATCTTGGTTGAATTGGTTGAATACTATATTCCAAAATTCTAAAAAACGATCGCAATCACAACCTGGTTTACATTCGTATTTGACTCCACAGTCCGGGAACGCCTTCTCGGGTCCTCTGTCCAAGTATAACTCTGAACAAGGTCCACAAGCACCACTATCTCCCGCAGGTCCCCAGAAATTATCTTTTTTGCCTAAACGAGTGATCCGATCTTTCGGAATACCCTTGGAGATCCAGATCTTCTCAGCTTCATCATCATTTTCGAATACAGTGATCCAGATCTTTTCTTTAGGAAAGCCTAGATGATTTACGGAACAATCTAATGCGTATTCGATCGCTTCTTCTTTAAAATAATCTCCGAAGCTGAAGTTTCCGAGCATTTCGAAAAATGTACAATGCCTCTCGGTTTTACCTACATTCTCCAGGTCAGTGGTTCTCAAACATTTTTGAGCGGATGTTGCTCTAGTATAAGGAAGTTCTACTGCACCGGTGAATAAAGGTTTGAACTGCACCATTCCGGCAGTAGTGAATAGAAGTGTAGGATCTCCCGCAGGCAATAGAGAAGAAGAAGGAACGACTGTGTGGCCCTTCTCTTTAAAATAATCCAAAAAGATTTTGCGGACTTCGGAAACTTTTTTAAAATTCATGATACCCCTTAAAACAGAAAATGCCCGAGGTCTTGCTGGCAAGAACTTCAGGCATTCCCAAAAATAGATCTAAAAAGCGTAAATTAACGTTTAGAGAACTGAGTTCCTCTACGCGCTTTGTGTAGACCGTATTTCTTACGCTCAACCATACGTGGGTCACGAGTCAGAAGGCCTTCTTTTTTAACAGTAGCTCTGAACTCGGGATTATAACGGCAGATCACTCTTGCAAGTGCATGACGGATCGCTCCGACTTGTCCGATGATCCCTCCTCCGGAAACGTTTACCTTAAGATCGAATTTCTCAGTAACGTTCATCAGAGTTAAAGCAGTAATAGCTTCTTTGATATTAGAGCGGCTGTTTTGCAGATAATCTTTGTAATCTCTATCATTGATTACAATTTTACCGGAACCTTCTTTTAATTTTACACGGGCGATTGCGTTTTTGCGACGACCTACTGCCCAGATTTCCTTGGCGCTTGCCATATTCTAATATCTCCTAGAGTTCCAGTTTGATCGGCTTTTGAGCGCCGAGATTATGCTCGGTTCCTGGGAAAATTCTGAAATGAGTTAACATTTCAGCACCGAGTTTGCTTTTAGGAAGCATACCTTTTACTGCTTCATACAGGATTTTTTCAGGATGTTTAACTCTCATACTTTGGAGAGTAGTAGCTGTCATACCACCTGGATAACGAGAGTGATGGAAATATTCTTTTTGAGTCTCTTTATTTCCAGTCACAGCTACCTTAGCAGCATTGATAACAATAATATTATCTCCACAATCAACGTTGGGAGTAAAAGTAGGTTTATGTTTACCGCGGAGTCTAGTTGCGATCTCCGAAGCGAGACGACCTAAGGTTTTGCCTTCAGCGTCGACTACGTACCAAGCTTTATTAGCTTGTTCCTTTTTTAAGGAAGGAGTTCTATGCGGTTTAGATACGATTGGCATGGGTATGTCCTGTATTGGCCAATTTCGCGTACCGGCCTAAGGGGTCAAGGAATTACGAACAAAATTACTAAAAACCAAGGCTAAAACTTGCCTCGGCGCCCCATCCTACTCTACCAGCAGACCAATCCGGCCTAGGCACGACTGTCCAGGCTACTGGATTGGCAGAAGCCCCTTGCTCCCAAGATTTTCCCAGGAAATAAGTGCGGACCAATTGAGCCAGATACACCCCGCCTAATACATACACGGAAGTGTTATAAGCTTGGACTGAACTTTCATAATCCGCCCTTGCTCCAGGAACTATGGTGAGAAGATAGAAGTTTGCAATTCCTCCTCCGTAGATAAAAGAACCTGTGGTGCTACTCTTGGAGACTGCATCATCGTATTTACTTTTTGCGGATTCTGCTTCGGATCTGGAATATCCTGCGTAAGCTAAACTTCCCAAGAATGCTCCACCAGTGATCCAAGCTTCCTTTTTATTATCCGTATACCATTGTCCCCAACCAGGTAGAATTGCGGAACGCCATACTGCACTCCATCTACTTCTGCCCGGTTCTGTGGAAGTGGGAGGTGGAATGATCTGGATCGGCTCCTCAACTATTTGAGGATTTTCCTGGACCTTCTTCTCTTCTTCCTTACGGATGCGGTTCTCTTCTTCTCTTGTGATATCTTTATAAATAATTTTTAATATATCTCTTTTATTGATGTTCTGTTTGCCCGATTCTGTTTGGACAACGATTGCCTTCTCATTTTGACCTACAACATTACCGATTACCTTGCCACCCTTGCGGAGAAGAATGGTCTGATCGGCAAATAATAGGCCTGGAGTTAAAACCAATGCCAATAGGAAAAAAATTATAGAACGGACTTTAAGTTTTAGGCGCATCTTGGCAGAAGGAAAAACCGTCGGATAATTTAGTCAAGTGGGAATGAGAAATTCCTTGAGCTTTGTATAGCCCTTAAAGGAATATCTATTATGCGCAGCCGCAGTTTAATCCTAGTAGTCTTACTATATTCTTCCCTATATTACAATTGTTTGAGCGACAAAACCTGTTCGGATGATGACAAATCCTGTAGTCCTCAAGCTTTCTTCTCTTCTCTGTTTATAATCCCTTCGGGAGTTTACATATATTCAACAAATACTAAATACCAAGGAAATCTTGCTGCTTATGGCTCTACTTTCGAAGAAAGCGGCCAAAACATATGCAAACAGGAAAAACTATTCTCTTCCCTCGTGAATCAGTTTTGCTCGGAAGTAAGAGCTTTAATCTCTACTTCAACGGTTGGATATTCCAATTTCAGCGAGACCTTTTCAGTTCCCGATCTTCCAGTTTACGGTCCCACCGGATCTTTGCTGAATTCAAATTGGTCCAGTTTTGAGACAGGTGCAGGCGGCCTAAAACTAACCTTCGCAGAAGCAGGCTTAGGTCCCGATGATTTTTGGAGTTTCACAGAAGCTGGAGGAGTCATATCGAGTAATAATTGTAATGCAGGAATTGATAATAGCGTAGAACTTTTTGGAGTAATCGGTTCGGCTAGTACCAAAGCAAGCGACTGGATGAATCTTGGTGGAGAATCTACAGCCTCTTGCGATTCCTATCACCGAGTATATTGTATTTGTTATACTACTAGTTCAGAATAAGTTCCTTGTAATTTAAGAATAGTATAAAAGCCTAAGGCTAATTGTTATGCGAAATTCTATCTACATAATCCTTATTAGCTTTTTATCCTTAGGTTGTATAACAGATAAAACATGTTCTGATGATGATAAGAGTTGTAATCCTCAGGCTCTACTCACCTCATACTTTAGCATTCAAAACGGTGTTTATATATACTCAACAAGTACAAAATACCAAGGAAACCTTGCTGCTTACGGCTCCACATTGGAGTTCAGCGGCCAAAATATATGTAAGAGCGAAAAATTATTTTCCTCGCTTGTGAATCAGTTTTGTCCGGATGTTTGGGCTCTCATTTCAAGTGATTCCGTTCCATTATATGATTTTTCTACTTCATTTTCCTTACCTACAAATATTCCAGTATTTGGTCCTACTGGCATTCAACTTGCGAATAATTGGGACGAATTTATGAGCATCCAAACCCCGTTATCCTTAACTCGATCGCTTGCGGAGGCAGGTTTAGGAACCGAAGATTTTTGGTCTTTCGCTGCTCAAGGTGGAATAGCCTCCGGCAATTGTAATATAGGTACTGATAATACTTCCGAATTTTTCGGAGCAATCGGTTCAGCGAATACAAAAGATTCGAATTGGTTAAGCCCAGGAGGAGAATCGACTGGTAACTGTGATAGCTCCCATAGAGTTCTATGTATTTGTTTTAATCCGGATACTAGCTCCGAGGAACAACAATAGTTTAGTAAATTATTTCTTGCAAAACCTAACCGTTTGGTCTTTAATCGTGCGGTGAAATTTCTTGCGCCGTTACTCTTCTTCGTAATTTTTTCTACAAGCGCCTGTATGAATGGCAAAACCTGTTCCTCAGAGGATAAGAGCTGTAGCTTTAACGAAATTTTATATTCGTATATTTCTGTTCCTCCTGGGATTTATATGTATTCCACGCAGGCATCCTACCAGGGAAACTTAGCAGCATATGGTCCGAATCTACAACTTAGTTTGATGAATATTTGTGCTGAGGCTAGATTATTCGCTCAGACGATTTCAAATTGTGGAAACACGCTTCCTTTTACTTCGAGCGATTCCAGTTCATTGAATACATATGTAACTGATTTTTCTTTGGATGGGACTCTTCCGATAAGAGGTGCGAGAGGAGAATTAATTTTTAACACCTATAATTCCCTCTTCGCTTCCGTACCAAATTTATCCATGAGCCAAGCAGGTGTTACCACAGAAGAATTTTGGACATTTAGTACAGGCGGTAGTTATAGCACTTCGAACTGTACAAATGGAGTGAATTTTGATAATGGAGACACAGGAAATATCGGGGATCCAAATGATACAAATTTAAGTTGGTTTTCTTTCGGAAATAGAACCTGCGATCAGTTTAAAAAAGTCCTTTGTATTTGTTATTAAGTATATTTTTCGTCTTAAATTCTAGGGGGTTGTTTACTTCTCAGGAATTTATATGAAGAAACCATTTTATCTTTTTAGTTTTTTACTCTTATTCTCCAATGCTTGTATGTCCTCCGATGTCTGTTCAGATACAGATAAGATGTGCAGTACCAAAGAACTATTATTTTCTATATTCTCCGCTCCGAAAGGGATCTATCTATATTCAACACAAAGTTATCAGGGAGATTTAGCAAATTACGGATCTAGTTTTGAAGAAAGCCTGCAGAATATCTGTACTATTAATAAGTTATTCTCTGAGATCACAGATCTCAGCTGTTCGAATGTTCTCCCGGTTGTTTCCACTTCCACACATTATATGTCCAATTTCCCTACCGATTATGGCCTGCCTACCGGTACAGATTATCCAGTAAGGGGACCTAGGGGAGATATTATAGCAACCTCATGGACGAATATGTTTGCGGGACTACTGATTTCCTTCGAAGCAGCTGGGGTAACATCCCAGAAGTTTTGGACGTTCGCCAATGGCGGAGGAGCGTATAACTCGGCGGACAATTGTATCGCAGGAACGAACACCGGAGCCGCAGGCGCAATAGGATCTCCTCAAGACTCAGGCATTTCCTGGATGATATTCGGAGCTCCGGCGTGTTCGGAATCTCATCCGATCATTTGTCTTTGTTATAGGAACTAAACCCTTAAAACAGGGAATAGAAACGGATTTAGGGTCTAAAATCGATCTATAATTTCTTGCTTATGAATTAACATAATTTTATCTTTGGTTGGATGAGATTTCGCATTCTTCTTATTTTATTTTTTTATGTTTTAATGAGCGGCTGCATCACCGACAAAACATGTTCGGATGAAGACAGGACCTGTAGCATTAAGGCAACTCTAACGAGTCTGCTTTTTTCGGCTCCGGATGGAATTTATATGTATGCTACAAATACTAGCTACACCGGTAATTTGGCAATTCTGGGTCCAGGATCCATCGATTCTAGCTTAAACTTTATCTGCGGGCAACAAAGACTTTTTTCGAATATCATAGATACTAAATGTTCCAAATATGCTCCATTAGTTTCTACTTCTCTTGTTTCCGCTTCTTCACTTAATGCATTTTATTCTGACTTACCTGTTTTATCAGTTCCGATCCGAGGCCCGTCTGGGACTATTATTGGCCCAGATTATTCCACCTTATTCGCAGTTGATCTGAATATTACACTGCAAGGCGCAGGTTTAGGGAGCCAAACTTTCTGGAGTTTTGGAGATGGAAATGGCGGCGGTGGTTTAGAAACCTGTTTGAACGGTGATGACGGTACTTCATCCAGTTTAGGACAGATCGGAAATACTTTAGTCTATACCCAAGGTAGTTGGTTCTCCACAGATAGCCGCTCCTGTTCGGAGACACATAAAGTTCTTTGTCTTTGTTATGTTCCTACCTCTGGTGGGGGCTGAAAATATTTTAAATTCATAATATAGGATCGGAAACATTTCTAGCTCGAGGCAAAAGTAATGATGATACAGCGTATTTTTCTAATATTCTTTTTAGGATTTTTAACTCAAACTTGCATGAGTACAAAAACCTGTTCGGATCATGATAGATCCTGTAGCCTTATGGAAAATCTGCTGAGCCTTTTCTCTGCGCCAACTGGGATCTATGTATATTCTTCCCTTCCTACTTATGCCGGGAACTTAGCCATTTTAGGTACGGGAACTTTAGATGCTAGCCTTCAAACAATCTGTAAACAAGAACGGACTTTTGCTTCTATATTGGACTCAGGATGCCAAAGTGTTGCACCGTTAGTATCTACACTCGCTGTATCTGCAAATAATTTGACCTCGTTGTACGCCGATATTCCGACAAATCTACCAATGAGAGGAGGACCTACAGGTATTATCCTTGCAGATGACCTAGCCTCTTTTTTCAGCTTAGATCTACATGTGACCTTAGAAGCTGGAGGTTTGGGTACCACTGAATTTTGGACCTATGGAGATGGAACTGGAAATTATGCTGCGGGCGTTACCTGTAATGACGGAGATGATAATACTTCCGCTTTTACCGGATATATAGGAAGTCCACTTCTTTCCGCAGCAGGAACCTGGAATAATGTGCAAGCCGCAAACTGCGATCAAGCTTATAAAGTATTTTGTATTTGTTATAGACCGGTAAGCCCTCCGGGATGAGATAGAATATCTGAAATATATAATATGCGGAGTGAGTTATTCACCCCGCATCTCAAGTTCTATTTACAATCTTTCTTTAAAGTAGATTTAATCGTAATCTCTACGTCCGGCCAAAGAACGGACTTACCGTCTTTGCTTTTATGAAGATCACTACAAACTGTATTCAATGCAGTTAAAGCCTTTCCAGCACTCCAATTATTTACATCCAAGTGGCCTTTTGCTTCTAAAACTTCTCCAGTTAAAGTGAATTGTAAAGGAACATCTTTACTCACTCCATTCCATATAAGTTTAACCACCCCAGTTCCGGATTTTCCATCGGCTTCTAATTTTGCTGAAGATACTGATCCTTCTATCTTGCCGCTCTTTTTTAGATTCCCAAAAAATGCTCCCTTAATCTTAGGATCTCTTTCCGCATTTCCACTGTCCAAGTCCAAAGGATCGATAGAAAATTTTAAACCTTTTAATGCGTCTGGAACATTTGCCGAAGATTTAGCTCCAGTAATAGCAACTTTGGTAAATTTTCCACCCACTCCTGTTTTTTCTGTAAATTTGAAAGCCTTCCATTCTATACCAGATGCCTCTTGACTAACGGAATATTTGCAAGAAGCCTCAGCGGATAACGAATTGAATTGCAAACTTCCTGCAAGAGAGAATACTGAAAAAATCAGTGCGGATTGATAAAAAGAATTTATACGTGATTTCATGGCCTTATACTAGGGTTGAAATAAAACAAAGTCAAGATTTTTAGATATTGGAAAACACTTGAACGAAGAAGAACTCATCTCCTCCTTATATCCTCCCGGCAAAGAACAGGAAAACGACTGTTATTCGGACAAAGAGGGTAACTTGATCACAACAGATACGATTGTAGAAGGAACTCATTTCCGTTTGGACTGGAGTCGTCCTGAAGATTTGGCAAATAAGTTGGTAGAAGTTAACGTATCGGATATAGCAGCCGCTAACGGGACTCCTCAAAAGGCATTTTTTAATTTTGGACTTTCTCCTTCTTGCAATCGAAAAGAATTTTTAGAACCGTTTATCGATTCATTTAAGAAAGCGTTAAACTCCTACGATATAGAACTTTGCGGCGGAGATACTTACAGAACGCAAGAGTTAAACCTAACTTTAACTCTATTAGGAAAATCAAGTTCTCCTGTAGACAGAAAGGGCGGAAAACCCGGAGACAAAGTATACTTGAGCGGTCATATAGGGGCTTCTCTTTTAGGTTATAAAATATTAGAAGGTGCCCATATTTCCCTATCTCCGGAAGCAAAAAAGATCGCCTTAGATAGACATCTAAGACCTAAATCCAGACTAAACTTAAGCCGTTCCTTATATTCGAAAAATAGAATACATGCTGGAATGGATCTTACTGACGGACTCAAACAAGACGTATTCAAATTAGCCAAATCTTCTGGAGTTAGGATTGAATTAGATCTGGATAAACTTCCTTTTGAGAATGGAGTAAAAGAAGCAATCGGGATAGAAGGTGTTTTAACTTCCGGAGAAGAATTAGAACTTTTATTTTTATCCCCAGATGAATTGCCCTCTTCTTGGGAAGGGATCTCTATCCGAAAAATAGGAACTGTTTTCGCTTTGGAAGAAGGTGAATTCGCTCAGGTCAGATATTCGTATGAAGGAAAGACTTACTCTCCTAAAGAATCCGGATTTAGGCATTTTTAATCAAATTCTACTTGTCTTTAAGGCATATACAATCATTCTTCCCGATCGATGAGAAACGGTCTATTATCTTGGATTCTACCCAGTCCTTCTAAACCATTACGTCCCGAGTCGGAAATCCAAACTCTTTATCCAAGGTTTCGTTGGAGAATTTTAGAAGCCACATTCTTAGGATATTCGGTCTTTTACACTGTCCGGAACAATTTCCCTGTAGTTTCGAAGGAAATTGGACAAGCACTCTCTTATTCACAAGAACAGATTGGAAATATTCTAGCGATCACAGCAATCTCTTACGGAATCGGAAAATTCCTGATGGGAGCTCTATCGGATAGAAGTAATCCAAAGATATTCATGCCATTAGGTCTTATTCTAACAGGAATTTGTAATATATGTTTTGGTGCTTCTTCGGATTACCAAACTCATTTGATTTTGTGGGGATTAAATGGTTTGTTCCAAGGAATGGGCTGGCCTCCATGCGGAAGATCCTTAGGACATTGGTTCTCCGTTAAAGAAAGAGGAGAAAAATTCGCGGTTTGGAATATTGCTCATAATGTGGGCGGCGGACTAGTAGGAGTGATCGCTGCGTATAGCGCTTCTTGGTTTGGATGGAGAAACGCATTTTATATTCCGGCTGCTCTTTCTTTTTTAACTGCCATCTATTTGTATTTCAGATTATTAGATACTCCTCAATCTGTTGGACTTCCTTCTATTGAAGAATATACGGGAACAGAAACTGATTCCTCGAAAGTTTCTGAATCAGAAAGAGAACTTAGCTTTAAGGAAATCTTTATAGATCTGGTACTTTTAAATAAGTATATCTGGGTCTTTGCAATTGCGAACTTTTTTGTTTACATAGTGAGATACAGCTTAACAGATTGGGGGCCTTCTTATCTAAAATTTGCAAAAGGAGCTAGCTTAGAAAAAGGAGGGATCAGTACTCTTATCTATGAATTCGCAGGAATAGGCTCCACTTTGCTCGTCGGTTGGTATTCCGACAAAGTAGGAGGAAAAAGAGGATTAGTCAGCTTGGTCTGTATGGTCCCCATCCTATTCGCGTTATTCGGGATCTTACTCGTTCCTTCCGGATATTTATGGGCGGATCTTACACTTTTCGCCGTAGTTGGATTTTTTATTTATCCGCCGGTCATGTTACTCGGAGTAGCTGGATTAGACTTTACTTCCAAAAAAGCCGTAGGGACAGCTGCAGGATTCATCGGCCTATTCGGTTATTTGGGAAGGACGGCACTTTCTAAAGGTTTAGGATGGATGAGCTCATACCCTTGGTTTCGCTGGGAATATTCCATATCTATAATATTCATCTCTGCGATATTAGCAATAATCCTTCTTGCATTCACCTGGAACTGGAAGCCTAAACACTAAAGTAAGAATATGAAAAACAGGATAGGATTTATAGACTTTTTAAGAGGATTCGCACTATTAGGAATACTCGGAGTCAACCTGCCCTATTTTTCAAAACCAATGTATTTGGTCGCTTCCCTAGGAGAGAATTCCACTCTTTTGGATTCTATCGGTTCCTGGATTGTAGCATTTTTCTTTGAATCCAAGTTTTACGTATTATTCTCCTTTTTATTCGGTTATGGTTTTTTCATCCAATTGGAGAATAATCCGGAAACGAATTCTAGATCCAGATATTTCAGAAGGATATTAGGTTTAGGAATATTAGGACTTCTGCATGGAGTCTTTTTATTCATTGGAGATATCCTTCTTTCCTATGCGATTTTAGGAGCATTCCTCTGGTTTTTGAGAAATAAATCTTCCTCCTGGTTATTAAAATTTTCTCTATTATGTTTGGTGATTGCAGTATTTTGTAGAATTGGAATGAGTCTGGCAGAAGGCGAAATTAAATCCCAGTTAGAAACAAATCTCCCTCGCCTATTGGAAGAAAGTAGAAAGGCATACTTAGGCGGTTTCTGGGAAAGTAATATTCAAAGAACAAAAGACACCATTCTCTCTATTCCTTTTTTAGTATTCTACCAATGGCCGACGGTTTTTTCCATGTTTTGTTTGGGCTTTTTTGCAGCCAAAAATTCAATCTTTACGGATTGGGAGAGAACAAAGCCCGGGTTCAAAAAAATTTTTCCTTGGGCACTTCTACTCGGGATCTTAGGAAACCTGCTATACACATTACATTCTCGCCATATTCTCCCGGAGAATCCGAATGTTTTCCTAAAAATCCTATACGCGATCTCGGATACGTTCAGTGCGCCTGCGCTCACATTCTGTTATGTATATCTGATAGGCAATTATTATCATTCAGTAAGAAGTTTTGCAGATCGGATCTGGTTCGAGACAATGGGAAAACTTTCTTTGACCTGTTATTTAGGAGAATCTTTGGTTTGCACTTGGATCTTTTGTGGCTGGGGACTAGGTTATTTTGATCAAATAGGAAGTTATATTGTATTATTATTAACTGTTCCTATTTGGATTTTCTTTGGGGTATTCTCTTTGTTTTGGAAAAGGATTTTTTTCTTAGGTCCAATGGAATGGATCTTAAGATCTTGGACCTATTGGAAGATCCTCAAGGTTTCTTAACGTTAATCAACTCATCCAACGAAATATAATTCTAGCAAAATCCGCTTTCACTGCCGGCTTACTAATATAATCATCCATACCGGCTTCCAAACATCTTTCTCTTTCACCGGAAACGATACCTGCAGTCACAGCAATGATTGGGACTCTATGCCCATCTTTTTCAAGAACACGAATTGCTTTTGTGGCCTCATATCCGTTCATCTCAGGCATTTGGATGTCCATAAAGATCAGATCAGGATTGATTTCTCTAAACTTATCGACGGCTTCTCTTCCAGTTAGGGCTTCCACACATTTTGCCTTGGGAAGGATACGTTTAACGATACTTTTTGCGAGCATCATATTTACAGAATTGTCTTCTGCGATCAAAACAGTTGCAGTTTTATGAATGGTAGGAGCTCCTACTTGGTCTCTTGTGTTCAAAGGAAATTCAAAAGGTTCTTTGAAGATCTGATTTCTTGCAAGAATATCGAATAATTTCTGCATATGGATCGGCTTAGAGATCACTTCCTGGACTCCTAACTTCCTGGATTTCTCGGTAAATTGATCTCCTTCTTCTGGATTTACGATCAATACGATCGGCTGGTCTTCACTTCTGATCTTCAAGTCCTCTCTTACTTTTCGAACGAGCTCCAGTCCATCACCTTCGGGCATTTCAGAATCCATTAAAATGATATCATATCTATTCCCGCTGGATAAGTTCTGCAACATCTCCTCTCCGTTTCTGGAAAAGTCAGCGGGAATATTCTGCATAGATAACATTTCTCCGATCAATTTTACATTTTCTTGATCCTTGTCCGCTACCAAAACTTTTTTGATGGAACGAAGCCTGATCCAATCTTCTCCTACAATTTCGGAAATATTCAGCTTCAGATCAAAATAGAATGTACTTCCTTTTCCCAATTCACTTTTAAGCTGGAGGCCACTCCCCATAATTGATAAAAGTTTATTTGAGATAGCTAGCCCGAGGCCTGTTCCTCCAAACCTGCGAGTAGTAGATACATCTCCTTGGGTAAATGCTTCGAATATTTTGTCTCTCGCATCGGGTGCGATACCAATTCCGGTATCTCTTACGGAAAATCTAAACTCTCCTTCCGTTTCAGAAACTTTTTTAAGAAGTTCTATCTTAAACTCAATTTCACCTGATTCAGTAAACTTTACGGAGTTACTAAATAAGTTTACTATAATCTGCCTGAGCCTTACGCTGTCTGCTTTTACGAAACGAGGTACATCCCATGCGACATTTACAATCACTTCTAATCCTTTTTTCTGGGCTTGGAATTTGATCGTATTTACTATCTGGCTGCAAAGTTCCAGAAGATTTGTCTTTTCATAAGATAATTCCAGTTTTCCAGCTTCAATTTTAGAAAAATCTAATATATCATTTATAATATCCAGCAAAGACTCGGCGGATTGAAATACGGTCATCATATACTGATGCTGAGTAGAATCCATTGATGTCCGCAATAATAGATCGGAAAACCCGATGATACCATTCAAAGGAGTCCTGATCTCGTGACTCATATTTGCTAAAAAATCAGATTTGGCTCTATTCGCCTGTTCAGCGGCTAATTTTGCCTTTTTTAATTCTTCTCTCTGTAAACAACTTTCAGTGATGTCCTGGGTGAACATCATAATCCCACCTACAGAACCATCCAATTGATACCAAGGCCTTACTTCCCAACGAAGGTATTGGTCATGATCCCAACCCTCCGGTCTCCAAACATCTTCATCATTTTTGAGAACTTCACCTGATAAACATCTTTGATGGATATCCTTCCATTCTTGGGAAACATTTGGAAATACCTCATAATGAGAAAGACCAACAATATTTCGACCGGATAAATGATATTCACTTAACCATCTTTCACTGACTGCAACGTATTTGATCTCTGCATCAAACATTGCAACCGCAGCAGGAGCATGTTCAACGAATGCGGAAAGCCTAGATTTTTCTTGGACTAATTCAAGCTCGGCCTTTTTTCTTTTATCTATATCGTATAATGCCCCATAAATCCGGACGCATTCACCGTTCTCGAACTCGGCGCTCCCTACGGTTTTTACCCAAAGTTCATTACCCTTTGCAGTTACTATTTCCATTTCCAGATCATAAGGAATACCTTTTGTTATGAGTAAATTTACGGCCTCCGTTACCTTCTCTCTACTTTCACCTTCCTTGACGAATTGCAAACCTCCTTTGATATCCGGAACGTAATCAGGAGGAACCTCATGCATCTCTTTTGTAACTGCGGACCAAGATCCTACGTTACGCTTAAGATCCATATCCCACGCCCCGATACGGACAAGTTTGCTAGTTTGTTCCAGCAATTCTTTAGCGTGTCTAAGTTCTTCTTCTGCTTTCTTGATCTCGTCAATATCCAATATCTGGGAGATAAAATGATTCGGTTTTCCGTTCGCATCCCGAACGAGCGCAACCGAAAGCAATATCCAAATTATCTCCCCATTTTTCTTAATATAACGTTTTTCTAAATGATAACCGGACCTTTTACCTTCCAAAGTCTCCGTCAATAATTGCAAATCCTTTCCTAAGTCTTCATGATACGTTATATCTTTGAAAGTCAGTTTGGATAATTCTTCCCAATCATATCCGAGTAGTTGGATCAGATTTCCGTTCACTTGGATCCATCTACCTTTCGGATCCAAAATTGCCATCCCGATCGCAGAATATTCAAAAGCGCTTCTGAAAGAGCTCTCCATTCGTTTTCTTTCGCCGATATCTCTTGCGATCTCTGCAGAACCGGTCATCTTTCCGGAAGAATCAAACATAGGAGAAAGTGTGATCGACATTTCAATCCAATGTCCATCCTTCGCCTTTCGCACCGACTCGAAACGAAGGTTTTCTTTTTCCGATTTGATCTTAAGATTGATCCTGGATTCTAAAAGTTTAGATTCATCCGGGACTAACAGATCAAACTTTGCTCCGATCATCTCTTTTGAACTATAGCCGAAAATTTTTTCCGCCCCATGATTCCAAGAAGTAATGACACCTTCTAAGTCCTTACCTATGATCGCGTCATCGGAAGATTCTACAATTTTTGCCAGACGGAGATTCGCTAATTCAGCATTTCGGATCTCGGATATATCATTAGCGATTACTGAAAATCCGACCACCTTTCCATCCCTAAAATCAGGAATATATTTTGTTAATGTATACCGGGAATATTGTCCATCTGGCGAAGGTATTCTTCTTTCGAATAATTGTGTTTCTCCTTTTAAAACTCCCTGAATATAAGGATAATTTAATTCGAATAATTGTTTTCCTAAAACCGTTTCTATATGTTGACCAACTACTTTTTTTGCATCTATCCCAAACCATTTCTGATAGGCCTCATTAGCTAATCGATTAATCAAATTGGAGTCCCAATACCCAACCAGATCAGGAAGGGAATCTATCAAAAAAAGAAAATCCAATTCCCTTTTTAAAGAATTGATCTCGGATTCTTTCAAGACCTTGATCGCCCCGATACAAATGAAAGTGTTAGATCCGTTCTTCAGAATTTTAAGTTTAGTATCCGTTTCCAGTTCAGAGCCTGAAAATGTTTTGTAACGGATAGGAAGTGTTTTTGTTTCCGGAACCTTCTCTATTTGAGAATCGATCAGTTCATGATCCTTTTTAAAAAATAGATCCTTCCAACGGATAGAAGAAAGATCGGATTTTGCTCCAGAAAATCCGAGAACGGATTGGAATTTAGGATTGATCCAAAATCTATTTCGGTCCGAAAGATCCAAGGCCCAAATTCCATCCAACCCTTCGGTTTGAATGAACTGGAAAACTTCCCAATCGTTTTGTATCCATTGATAGACTAACTTTTCCAGGGGTTCTTGCATTTTCAGTATAAGGTTATAAGACGAAGATAAAGGGGCTTTAGATTATTCAAAAAGTCGCAGGAGTCAATGAAAATAGAAACGGAAGATTTTGAAATTCTGTGTCTTTTGCTTGCAGATTATATGCAAAACTATTCCATATAAAATTCTTTTCAATTTAAAAGGTCCATAAATGCAAAAAGAATATTGGCTTCTTCCGATCGGAGCGTTAGCTCTACTGACTTTTTTCGTATTACTACAAATCCCGATCCGTCGTTTATACGCAGGGTTTATCGGAAAAGTAATCCCTGAGGATTTTAAATTCGGGGAATCCAAAAATGTTCCTCAATGGGTAACTATTGCAAATCGGAACTATATGAATCTTTTGGAAATGCCCTTATTGTTCTATTTGATCTGCCTGATACAATATCTAACTAACTCTAGTGACCCTTTAAATTTTCAACTCTCTTGGTTTTATGTAGGACTTCGGGTTTTGCATAGTACAGTCCATCTCACTTATAACAACGTTATTCATAGATTGATCATTTTTGCGACCAGCAATTTGATCTTGTTTGGGATATGGGTGAATTATTTCAGAAAATTTATAGAAATTATTTTTTGGGGATAAAAATTTCTTTAGATAATGCCCTATCCAAGGTCTTTAATCCCATAAAACGGCCTAATCGTTCGTATTCTCCACCAGGAGAATAAAAAGGAGCTAAGAATATAAAGAAAATCTGATAATAATAATCGTAGGTTTCCGTTAAGTCTACTGAACCTAAAAGTTCTCCTTTTGAATTATAAAAATCAGTGCTCATGGCAAACGAGCCCTCTTCTCTATATGGACGAAAACCCCAACCTTTAGAAAATGCGTAATCCATTCCCCTATCTTCTGCCTGAGCTTCTACGATCTTAATTTGTACCTTAAGATCTCCATCTTGTGTAGTTACCACTTCCCTAAACAATCCGGAATCCTCATATGCGGAAACTAAAAGTTCTGTCCAAATTCCTTCTCGGTTCTTTTGTTCTTCCTCTTCCAGATTATAAGCGTGATCATCCTTCTCCGGGATATAGATCACTTTAAGAGAAACTTTTTTATAATGTTTTAATACTTTTCCCTCGTTTAAGGTAGAAGGAGAAGAAAGTTCCGATCTTGAAACAATAATACAGTTCGTGAACAAGATGGATAAAAGGAAAAGATTGAGAATATATATTCGAAAAAAAGAATACATGGGTACGATATATAAAAAGAGAAGGACTATTTTTCTTTTTGCAATAATTCCAAATGTTCTCTGGAGAGCAACCATAACGTAGATCCGGGATCTATGGCTACCCCGGAAACTCCCTTATTTTGTAGGCCCAATGCCCATAATTCTCTCGCTGAGATCGGAACAAGCGCAGTCTCTTTTTTAAAATAACGGAATGATTCAGAAGGATGGGAGAATGCAGGTAAAAACACCCTGCCACGTTCATCGCTTACATACAGTAATACGATAGGTTCCGGTCCTTTTTTAGGCGGAGTTTTCTTCTTTTTTTTAGCGGCTGCTTTCTTTTTAGGTTTTGCCTTTTTAGCAGCCGCTTCCGCGCCAGCATGAGGGATCAAAAAATAAGCTTTTGTAAGTTCGGCAGAAAGTTTTTCTAAATTTTTCTCGGAGCGATTTTTAGAATAAAGATAGATTGCCTCCCTAAAATTTGCATTTTCTCCATCAAACTTAGGGATAGGTTCGAAATATTCTTTAATAGAAGAGAGAACTTTTTTGAAACTGGACATCTTACTTTTGTAATTCTGCAGATTTGTTTGCGAACTTCAAACTATTCAAATCCTTAGGTTGGATAAAATACCAGCCTACTAAAACTGCTGCTAAAGAAATTGCAGATACGAATAGAACTCCATAACTAGCTTTAGGAGAATCTAATTTAGAAATTTCTCCTTCTTCGGAACTCATGTAAGCAAGTATTCCTACTTTTACATAATAGTATAATGCTAATGCGGAGTTTGCAATCCCTCCGATAAGCAATAATCTGGAGATCTGATCCGTTCCTTCTGCGATCTTTTGGAATAGAAATAATTTTGCCCAGAATCCGCCCAAAGGAGGAATTCCCGCTAAAGAAAGGAAAAATATGAACAGTGCAAAGCTTGTCCAAGGTCTCGACTTTGCAAGTCCGCCAATGGATTCATACGTTACGTGGCGATTCCCTTCTTCCAAGAAAGAAAGAATAGCAAACGCTCCCAGACTCATGAAAGAATATACGATCAGATAGAATAAAGCTTCTTCTTTCCCGCCTAAAGAAATCCCTGCGACTACGTAACCTGCGTGAGCAATGGAAGAATATGCCAGAACTCTCTTTAAACTTGTCTGCTTTAAAGCCACAAAGTTTCCGTAAGTCATGGACATGAGCGCCAAAATTCCCATGATCCAGGTCCATTCTCCGCCTGAATTGGAAACAGGAAGTTTTGAAAAGACGACCAGCAATAATCCCATGGAGGCGGACTTGGAAGCAGTGGCCATAAATCCCGTAACTGGAGTTAATGCACCTTCGTATGCATCAGGTGTCCAAGAATGATAAGGGAAGAGAGCGATCTTGAATGATATCCCGGTTAATAGAAGTAATAATCCGATCTTGGTAAAATTGGAATCAAATCCGGAACTCAGTAAAGGTTTTAAGGAATCTTGCAGATGAGTTGTGCCAGATCCTCCGAATAAGAACGCCATTCCGAATAAGAAAAATCCGGTAGAAAAACTTCCTAAAAGGAAATATTTCAAGCTAGCTTCTAAAGAAAAAACATCACTTCTTGCCATTCCAACCAGAACGTATAGGCAAACCGACATCAATTCCAATCCTACGAAGATTGTAACCGTATCCGTTCCTGAAGTCATTAGGAACATTCCTACTACTGAAAAAAGAAGAAGTGGGTAAAACTCCGGAAATTCCATATTATGTTGTTCTAATACTCTCGGAGAAGCAAGAACGGTACAGAATGCGGCAATCAGATATAATGCCCCAAACCAGAAACCAATTGTGGAAACTTCGTAATGTCCTGAAAAATAAGACCCGACTCCAGGATTCGACTGAGAAACAAACAATGAAAAGAATGCGGCGATCAATACCAGACCGGAGGTAAATCTAACGATCCTAAATTCAAATCCTTGGAAAATGAATTGTAATCCAAGTAATAAGATCCCTCCTCCGGAAAGCACCAGAATAGGAAGTATAGAGATTAGATCGTTGGAATTTGGAATTAAATTCATTCTTCCGCCTCTTGGGACACTGTCTTTTTACCTGGGATCCCTGTTCCTCTTCCGGAACTGATCCTATCCTCGTAACTCGGAGGCTCGGTGCCTAAGGTCCTATAATTTATAAATTTCTTCTTGGTATTTCTCAAATTACCTTCTTGTTCCAAAAAGGCTCTTTCCTGCAGCGCTTGTTTAGAAGTTAGGTTCAACACCACTCTGGCGCTCGGTTTCAAATACGTTAACAAAATATTCGGAAAAATCCCTGTTAATATTATAATTCCAGCAACTATGGAAACTATAAACTTCTCTCGGATATTTAAAGGAGATAGTCCGGAAGACAAGGAATTCGGTTCACCGAATAACAAGTTTCGAGCAAAATATAACATATACCCGGCAGCAAAAATCACTGCAGATCCCGCTAAGAACCCATAAATAAGACTGTATTTGAAAGTCCCGATCAGGACTAAAAATTCTCCAACAAACCCGTTTGTGCCAGGAAGACCGGCACTCGCAAAAGCCGCCAAACCTATCGCCACTGCCAGGAACGGAGCGGATTTAGCCAGACCGGAATAATCCTTTAATTCGTTGGTCCCCGTTCTTTCATGCAAGAATCCTAATATAAAGAAAAGAAGCCCGGAAGTGAATCCATGATTCACCATTTGTAACATTCCCCCGGCCACACCTTCTTCCGTTAGAGTCAAGATCCCTAAGATACAAAATCCCATATGAGAAAGAGAAGAAAATGCAATGAGGCGTTTGCTGTTTTTCTGAGTTAAGGCTACAAGAGCCCCATAAACGATCCCTGCAACAGCAAGAGCAATGAGCAGATTACGATATTCTAAAAATACCTGAGGGAAAAGCGGGATAACAACTCTTACGTAAGCGAATAATCCTATCTTTAATAGAATACCAGCCAAATCAACGGAACCTACAGTCGGAGCTTCCTCATGAACATCAGGCATCCAAGTATGGAAAGGGAATAAAGGCACCTTGATCGCGAATGCGAAACTAAATCCTACAAATAACCAAAACTTAATATTCCCAGGAATAGAATTCAAGGAAACCACAGCCAATTCTTCCAGATCGAATGTGTGAGTATAATTATATAAAACCAAGATGCTAGCGAGCATGAAAACGGATCCGGTAAATGAAAATACCAGATATTTCATTGCAGCTTTGATTCTGCCTTTTTCTCCCCAGATCCCCACCATCAATGTGAAAGGTAAGACCATCCATTCCCAGAAAACGTAGAATTGGATCAGGTTAACCGAAAGAAAAACCCCGACCACTCCTGTTTCCACTAAAAGAAGAAGTATAAAAAATTCTCTGATCCTATGTTTTACATTAGAAAAAGCGGATAAAACGGAAAGGAAAAATAGAAGTGCAGACATCGTCACAAGCAATAAAGAAAATCCATCAATTGCTATATGATAGTCCAATCCTCCCGATTGCAATTCCAGGAAGTTCCAGATACGATGAGTAAATTGAAGACCACTATCTCCTTTCAGAAATTCTAAAAAGAGTGGAATGGTCATCGCGAGAACTCCCAGAGTTACGATCGAAGACCAAACACGGATCCATTTTTCATTTTTAGAAATGAATAAGAATGGGATCCCTAAAACAGGAAGAAATAATAGAATGCTTAAATAATACTGGGGCACTTAGATTCCCCTCCATAAGAATACGGACAAGATCAAAACAGTCCCTAAGACAATTAGAAAAGCGTAATCTACTACAGTTCCTGTTTGGATCCTACGTAGTAATGAAGAGACTCCTCCGGAAAACTTTCCTGTCCCGGTCAAAACCTTATCGATCAAACGTTTCTCTACTACTTCCGATAAGAATTCGGATAATGCAGAGATCGGCCCGATCAGGACATTTTTGAAAATTTCATCTATGAAATACTTGTTTGCTGGAAGAATTCTCCAGCCGGTATAAGAGGATTCATCTAAAGGCAGCTTCTCTTTTTTGCCGAAAAAGAACCAATAAATCCCGACCCCAAGAAAGATTGCTCCTAAAGAAAGTCCGGCGAGTAGGAGTTCCAACTCATGGCTTAAATGATGGACTTCCAAAGCACCTTTTTGCTGAGAATAATACAATAATCCTTTTGCAAACACCGGAGAGAAGTATCTCTCCAAGAAATCAATCCCTCCCCCTAAGGATTCAGGGACCAATAAATATCCGGAAAATGCGGCGCCCAATGCCAAGATCACTAATGGAACAGTCATAGTCCAAGGAGATTCGTGAGGATGCACATGATTAGAAACTCTGGACTTGCCGGTAAACGCCAAAAACGTTAGGCGAAACATATAGAATGTAGTTAAGAATGCTGTAGCAATCCCCATCCCGAAGAATACCGGATGAAAATAGAACGCTTTTTCTAAGATAAGATCTTTCGAGAAAAATCCGCTGAATGGAGGAGCTCCTACAATCGCCAAGGTTCCCAAAAGGAAGGTCCACCAAGTGATCTTCATTTGGGACTTGAGTCCTCCCATTCTTCTTAAATCCTGCTCGTCGGATAATCCGTGGATCACTGAACCGGAACCTAAGAAAAGAAGCGCTTTAAAGAATGCATGAGTTAGTAAATGAAAAAGGCCAGCCACATACGCGCCTGTGCCCATCGCAACAAACATATAACCCAATTGAGAAACAGTAGAATAAGCTAAAACTTTTTTGATATCGTTTTGATAAACGCCTATGGTTGCCGCAAAAAAAGCAGTGAATGTTCCTATACAAACGATCCAGAAACCTACTTTAGGAACTAATATAAATATAAAATTCAATCTCGCAATCAGGAAGAGTCCTGCAGTCACCATTGTTGCAGCATGGATCAAAGCGGAAACCGGAGTAGGTCCAGCCATCGCATCAGGCAACCAAACATGGAATGGGAACTGAGCGGATTTACCCATCGCGCCTATAAAGAAACAGATAGCTACAAAAGGAAGTGCGTTCAGTAAAAACTTTGCCTGAGGCAAAGATTCAGAAATTGTAATAAAGGAAACAGAACCTGCTAGCCAATAAGTGAGAGCAATCCCTCCGATCATCGCCAAGTCTGCGATCCTATTAGTAACGAAAGCCTTGATACTTGCCTGTGCCGCATTTTCCTTATGAGTATCAAAACCGATCAGAAGATAAGAACAAAGTCCCACACCTTCCCAACCAAAGAAGAGAACCACCAGGTTTTCCGCTAAAACCAAATGGAGCATGAAAAATACGAATAAGTTCAGATAAGAAAAAAATCTTCCAATCCCGGGATTACCTTTCATGTATCCGATGGAATATAGATGGATCAAACTTCCGATCCCGGTAATGATCAAGGCCATGAAAAGAGAAAGTTGATCTACTTGGTAAGCAAGATCCGCTTTAAAATTTCCGACTTCTACCCAATTGAATAGAGTTACGATTTGAGCATCTTGTCTTTCTAAAGGATGAAATTGAAGATAAGCGAATACGCTCGCCGCAAAGGATACAAAGGACAACGAGGTTCCAATCGGACCTGAAAGGCCTTTCCAATATCTTCCGAATAATGCGTTTAATACGGATCCAAGAAGAGGAGAAAAAGCCAGAACGGATATGAGGATTTCCCAACTCATCGTTTTACCATTTCATTAAATTCATTTCGTCTACGAAACTTGTCTTTTTCTTTCTGTGAATTGCAACCACTAAGGCAAGACCGATCGCAGCTTCCACTGCCGCGATTGCCATCACGAAAAATACCACCACTTCTCCTTGGACCTGATGAAGTGATTTCGAAAAAACGACAAATACCAAATTTACGGAGTTCAACATGAGTTCTATACTCATAAAGATGACTACCGCACTTCTTCTGAATAAAACACCTGCCACACCGATGGAAAAAATAATGCAGGCAAGGATCAGCAGATATTCCACGGGGATTCCCGCAAGAGTTGGTTTCAGAATTCCCGGATTCATGGCTCCCCTTCTTCTGTTTTTTTACCTAAATTCTTTTTCCCTAATATAACTGCACCTAGTACGGCGGCTAAAAGTAATATGGAAACGATTTCAAAAGGAAGAAGATAATCCAAGAACATGGAACTTCCTACTACAGCAGTATTTCCTTCTGCGATCACACCCGCTTTTCCTTCTGCCGATTTGGATAATGTATATTCGTAAGAACCTGACTCAGAATATCCAGTAGGGGAAGAATCCGTGTTCGGAATACCTTCCCTCACGGAATGAATAAGCACAACTGCAAGCAACACAACCACGGAAAGAACCAGGACTTTTTTGATCGGATGATTCCAAAGTTTCGCAATCCCTTCGTCATGCAAAGAAAGAAGCATCAAAACGAAAACTACAAGCACCATAATAGCACCTGCATAGACCAAAACCTGCATGGTAGCCACGAAAACGGAACCTATGACCGCATAAATTCCGGCTAACGCGAAAAAGGAAAGTACAAGTAAAACTGCTGAGCTGATCGGATTCGGATGAAATACGACTCCTAAGGCCCCGGCAACCAATACTCCACTAAATATAAAAAAGAGCAGAAGCTGAGGATTATCGAATATTCCTACCATTTCCAGAAACCGTCCAAACCAACGTAAACGCTCGCGATCAGAATATTCGCCACTGCCCAAGGGATCATTTTTTTCCAGCCAATTGTCATTAGCTGATCGTATCTGAATCTAGGTAGGGTCCATCTCACCCACATGAATAAAAATGCGAAGAATAAAACCTTAACGGTAAAGAAACCGAGTCCTGCCCATGCCTGCCAAATAGAACCGCTTAACAAGCCGAAAGGAAGATGATATCCTCCAAAGAACAGAATGGTGACCACACAACTCATAGTGATCATATTCATGTATTCCGCAATGAAGAATAACGCAAATTTAAACGCACCGTATTCCGTATGGAAGCCTACTACTAATTCGGATTCCGCTTCTGCCAAATCGAAAGGAAGTCGATTTGTCTCCGCAAACATTGCTACTACGAAAACTGAAAATGCGATAAAACCCGGAAGTTTGAAGATATTCCAAAGACCTACTTGCGCATCATTGATATCGGTGAGCTTTAAAGATCCGGTCAAGATCACGATAGCCGCAACAGAAAGACCGAGAGGTAACTCATAACTGATCATCTGAGCCGTAGCACGGATCCCACCGATCAAAGAATATTTATTATTACTGGACCAACCTGCTAAGATAATTCCGTAAACGGAAAGACTGGAAATAGCAAATAAAAACAAGATCCCAGTATCAGGATTTGCGATCTGAAGATCCAAATATGGAGAACCGATCTCTTTCGCAAGCCATTCAGGTAACATCACGGTCCCACCCAAAGGAACTACAGCCCAAGCCATGATCGCACAAGTCATAGAGATCGCAGGCGCGATCAGATACATGACCCTGTTCACATTCTGAGGGAAGATCTCTTCTTTTGTTAAGAATTTGATCCCATCGGCCAATGGTTGTAATAAACCCAGAGGACCAGCGCGATTCGGGCCTTTTCTGTCCTGGATAAACCCAGCTACTTTACGTTCTGCTAATGTATAGTAGGCACAAGCAGTGATGAACACCAAGAAAAAAAGTGCACTTTTCAATAACCAGAGTAGAACAATATTCCAATCCATGGTTCAGACTCCCGTCTGTGCAGGAATTTGTTCTTCTTTGCCTGCTTTGTCTTTTAATCTGGCTTCGAATTCATGTTTGAACTTTAAGATAGTAGGTCGAACCGCTCCCACACATGCGTCGGAAAGAGGACAGATAGTAGTTCCACCTTCCATGTTTCGAGCTAAAGAAAGAATTAGATCCAAGTCCGCACTTGTTCCCTCTCCTTCTCTGATCTTGTGCAGTAGGTCCCTCACCCAATGAGTACCTTCTCTGCAAGGAGTACATTGACCGCAGGATTCATGAGCGTAGAATCTTGCAAATCTGTAAGTGGTTTCCACCAAGTCAGTGCCTTCTCCGATGACAATTACCGCACCGGAACCAAGCATTGTCTTATGAGCCGCCATGGATTCGAAATCCATATTTGCGGTTTTACATTCTTCTGCAGTTAGAATAGGAACAGAAGAACCGCCTGGGATCACCGCTTTTAACGGAACATCGTCCAACATTCCGCCACAAAGATCATTCACTAATTCTAATAAAGGAGTTCCTAATTCTATCTCGTATACTCCAGGTCTTTTTACATGACCGGAAACGGAGAATAAACGAGTGCCAGGAGATTTTTCAGTACCTATCTTAGAATACCAATCTGCACCCTTGTCCAAAATATGTGGAACTGTGGAAAAAGTTTCCACGTTATTCACCACTGTAGGACAACGATATAGACCTGAAACAGCGGGGAATGGAGGTTTTAATCTTGGGTGGCCCCTACGACCTTCCAAAGAATTGATGAGAGCGGTCTCTTCTCCACAGATATAAGCACCTGCTCCTGCGTATAATACCAGATCAAAATCAAATCCGCTGCCTAGGATATTTTTTCCCAGGTATCCTTTTGCGTAGGCCTCGTCGATTGCCTTTTGCATGGAGTCGATCCCTTTATTGAACTCTCCACGGATATAAAAAAATCCTTTGTTTGCGCCGATGGCTTTTGCACCGATTACCATTCCCTCGATGATCTGGTGAGGAAGGTTCTCGATCAGTTTACGATCTTTGAATGTTCCGGGCTCTCCCTCGTCCGCATTACAGATCAAATATTTGGGTTTTGGAATATCCTTAGGAATAAAAGACCATTTCAGTCCCGTAGGGAAACCTGCTCCCCCTCTTCCTCTTAAACCCGATTTTTTAACGATCTCAATAATTTCTTCCGGCGCGATAGACAAAGCCTTTTTCATCCCGTCATAACCGTGAACTGATTCGTAAAATTCCAATTCGTTGGAACGGGGATCGTCTATAAATTTAGTGAGGATTTTCATTTCTGCCATAACGTTTCCCCTTAGGTCAAATCCTTCAGGATCTCATCCATTTTTTCGAACGTTAGATTTTCATAATATGCATCATTGATCTGGACCATAGGAGCGTATCCGCATGCACCCAGACATTCCACTTCTTCCAAAGTGAATTTTTTATCTGGGGTTGTTTCTCCGAGTTCGATTCCCAAACGAGAGCAAATATGTTTTTCGAGTTTATCATTCCCTCTCATATAACAAGAAGAAGTTCCGCAAATCTGGATATGATACTTGCCCACGGGTTTTTTATTGTATAAGGTATAGAATGTTGCGACCCCATACACTTGAGCGAGAGAAATTGGAGAACCGATCTTATCGGCAAGTGCCTCCATTCCTTCTCTATCCACAAAACCTCGTTCTTTTTGCAGGAGATACAACCCCGGGAGGATCACACTCCTTTTATCCGGGAACATCTCCAATAGTTTGTCTAGTCTTGCAACCGATTGGGAAGAAAATTGATAACTCATCAGCAGTCCAACTCCCCTGCGATCACATTCATAGAACTCATTGTAGCGACCGTATCCGCAAGAAGTGAACCTTTAACTAATTCAGGGAAAGATTGATAAAACCAGAAACATGGCCTACGAACATGCACTCTCCAAGGAGATTTCTCCCCTTCGGAAACGATATAAAATCCGAGCTCGCCGTTAGCTGCCTCGGTTGCCATATAATATTCTCCCTTAGGAACTTTGATACCATGCATGATCAATTTGAAATGGTAGATCAACTCTTCCATATTCTTATAAACCTTACTCTTATCAGGAAGATAAATATGAGGAATATCAGCATGATGAGCACCGGTTGGAAGACCATTGATTAACTGCTCTACAATTCGAAGAGATTGTCTCATCTCTTCCATACGAACAAGAGTCCTATGAAGAACCGAACCGTCCTCTCCCACGGGAATATCAAAATCCACCTTATCATAGAACATATAAGGATCATCCTTACGAATATCCCAAGGAACTCCTGCGGCTCTTAAGTTAGGACCGGAATAACCGTAAGAGATAGCATCTTCTGCGGAGATACCTCCCACACCTTCCGTTCTATCCATAAAGATCCTATTATTTACTAATAAAGATTGGAACTCTTCTATCGCAGGACGAAGACCTTTGATAATTGTCTTCACATCCTTTTCGAATTCAGGATAAATATCTTTTTCGAGTCCACCAACTCTGCAGAATGTAGTGGTAAGTCTTGCACCTGTAAGTTTTTCCAGAACCTGATAGATATTCTCTCTATGATGGAATAAATGTAACATCCCGGAGAATGCACCAAGATCCACACCCAGGATCCCATTGCAGATAATATGATCCATCACACGAGAAAGTTCGGACACGATCATTCGAACGTAAGTCACCTTATCCGGAACTTCTATTTGGAGCATTTTTTCTACAGCAAGTATCCATCCGATATTATTCAAAGGAGTGGATACGTAATTCATTCTGTCCGTGCAGACTAAGAATTGATTATAAGTATAACGTTCTCCTAATTTTTCGAAACTGCGATGCACATAACCAATCACAGATTCTGCATCCACCACTCTTTCTCCATCTAGTTGGATCACATTCTGTAAGATCCCATGAGTAGAAGGGTGAGAAGGTCCCAGGTTGACGAGCAGATGTCCTTCCGGGAGTTTTTTCTGTTTGAGACTGAAATGTTCCGCGGTTTTTTCATACATCGCTGTCATCTTAAGCCTCCATATCTTCTTTTAAGTGGATGGTGAGAAGGTCTTCTACCAGATAATCCTGACCGAAACCTTCTAGAGGATAATCTTTTCTTAATGGATGGCCTTGGAAATTATCAGGCATGATAAGGCGATCCATTCTAGGATGGCCCGCAAAACGAATGCCAAATAGATCGTAAACTTCTCTCTCCGGCCAATTCGCACCCTTAAAAATACTTATGATACTTGGGACTTGTTCATCTTCTTCCAATGCTACGCGAAATTGTACTCTTGTGGAGGATTTGTTTCCGGAGCGGAGAAGGTAGCAAACTTCGAATCTTGGAGTTTTTTTACCCAACCAATCGATTGCAGTCAGATCATTCAGATAATTCAGTTCAATCCCAGGCGCTGTTTTTAAAGCGGAAAGAACAGTAGCAATTCCTTCCGGTTTTAAGAAGAATGTAGGAAGATTGGTAAGTATTTCTTCTTCCTTGGAGATAAAATGAGGGAATTTGTCTTTTAGGAAACTCTGGATTGTTTCTTTCATTGGACGACCAGGGGTTTGTTTCTTTCGTTCATTTCCCGGATCTTATCCATTACTTCCTGTCTTCTGGCTTCTAGCCCCTGAGTTTTTACTTTTTCCTGAAGTTTGATTACAGCATCCAAAAGTGCTTCCGGTCTAGGAGGACAACCCGGAACATAAAGATCCACAGGTAGTATCCTATCAATTCCCTGCAAAACTGAGTATGCATGGAACATTCCACCGGAAGAAGCGCAGGCTCCGTAACTGATCACAAACTTTGGTTCGGCCAATTGGTCGTAAATTTCACGAAGCACCGGAGCCATTTTATAAGTGATGGTTCCGAGAACGAGGATCATGTCTGCTTGCCTAGGAGAGAAAGAAGGTCTTTCTGCTCCGAACCTAGCGATATCATAATCCGCACAGGCAGTACTCATATATTCTATCCCGCAACATGCAGTCGCAAAAGGATAAGGCCATAAGGAGTAACTTCTTCCCCAATTGATTACGGAATCAACCGTAGCGATCTGAAAAGAATCTCCGTAAGACGATCCGGGTTGAGCGAGTTGTTCGTTTAATCCCATTCTAAGGCCCCCTTCTTCCGAATATAATACAGTCCAACCACGAGGGTGAAAATAAAAACAAACATCTCTATTAGAAGAAAATTCCCGAGTCCCGCCTCTTTGAATGATTTTAAATTCACGGCGTAAGGAAAAAGGAAGATCGCTTCTATATCAAAAAGTATAAAGAGAACGGCGACCAAGTAAAACTTGATATTAAACAATCCCTTTGCATCCCCATAATACGGTACCCCGCACTCGAAAGTGTCATGAGGTTTGGATTTTTTTTTGGGGTTTAGAAGGAACGCGAGTCCGAGTATGAGAGCGGAGAATCCTACTCCCAAGAGGAATTGAATCAGCAGGGGGCCTAAATGGTCCGGCGAACTTCCCATATCTAACTTCTATCAAACGTGATTACTCGTCTATGTCAATCTAAAATCCCGAAAGGGGCCTTTACAAGAGGTCGGAAGACCGGATTCTATCATTTTCGAATTTTACAATTTTCCTTTTTTCGAAATGAGAACGTTTTTCAATACCACAACAAAAAGCAGAACGAACGTTCTATTCTCGTAAAATAACTTTAAGTTTTCGTAAAGTCCTCAACTAAAGAAAATAGCAAGGAATTTCACGCCAAGCCGCTAAGGAAAGAAGGAATCCAAACAGAATCCGACAAATTAATACCGGACCTTCTAAGCTTTGCGCCTTCGCGTGAAAAATAGAAATTTTACAGGTAAACTTTTGCCAAAAACTTTGGGATACGAACAGAACAGTCGTTCTGGTTTTGCATAAAAAGTTGGTGACAAAACTATTTAATACCTTAGGCTATTGGACATATAGAACCGGCATTGACAGGGACAAAATCAAATGGCTAAACTCGTACTCTCCAGCTTCGCAGAACTACAGGCATACGAAGGAAAAGAACTAGGCGTATCCGACGCTCACGAAATCACCCAGGCACAAATCGATACATTCGCAAACGCAACCCTGGACCACCAATGGATCCATACAGATCCGGCAAGAGCCGCTAAAGAATCTCCTTTCGGGACTACAATCGCTCACGGTTATCTTACACTTTCTATGGCTCCTTATCTTTTAAGCCAAATCTTAGAACTAAGAAACATCAAAATGGGAATCAACTACGGAATGGAAAAACTCCGCTTTTTGGATCCTGTGAAGGTGGGTTCCAAACTCAAACTTAGAGCAGAACTGGTAGAACTGAAGGACCTGAGAGGGACCGCAAGAATGACCTTAAAACTTAGCTTCGAAGTAGAAGGTGCTGCAAAACCTGCTGCTATCGGCGAAGTAATCTATCTCTACCAATTCGCCTGATAGGCAAGGTATTCTAAGATGAATCCTCGTACGATTATTTATCTGATTTCTAGGATCAGGGACGAATTCCATAGACGTCTGAATTCGGAACTGAAGGACAAGGGCCTCGGGCAACTAACCACTACCCATGCGGATATTCTATTCGCTCTTGCAATGTCCAAAAGAGTTCCGATGCAGGATATCGCTCGGATGATAGACAGGGACAAATCCACTCTAACTGCTCTTGTGGATAAACTGCAAGATCTAGGTTATGTGGAAAGGGTGAGAGATACTCAAGACCAAAGGGTGGTTAATCTCCAACTTACCCGCAAGGCTTACTCTATCCGACCTGTGATGCTTGGGATCTCCAGATCTTTGCTTGCAGGTCTTTATAAAGGTTTTACTGAACCGGAAAAAAAAGATCTTGTCCGGCTTTTAGATAAACTTTATAAAAATCTAAAGTAGTTATTCTTATAACCCGGTCAAGAATTCAGTCTCAATACTTTTGAGTATTGCTTCTTCTTCCGGGTTTCTGATCCCTTTTTCCCCTTTTTGTCTGCGACCGGGAGTCCAAGGACGGATCATATTCCTGTAATTATGGAGTAATTTTCCGATCTTCTCCTTCTCCGCTTCTTTTAATTTTCTGAAATCAGGCACGAGAAGAGAATTCAGATCTCCTGGTTCTACTTTTCGTAACCCTTGAGCGTATTCTCTAGTTCTAGATTCCAGCTCTTTGCGAACATAAGGAGTGATCAGATACGCAAATAAATATTCTTCGAAATGGGCATACTCAGGTTTTGCGGAAAATCCATGAAAGCAGGTGAGATGAACTGCGGGGCTTTGATTGAACACGAACCGAACTTCTTCCCTATGAAAAGAAGTAGCTAAGATCCTGCAAGGCCCTCTATTCTCCTGAGAATGCCAAGGTTTTCTTTTAGAAGGAAGAAAACGTTTAGGCACACCTCGTTTGATCCCTTCTTCCAGATATTTGTTAATACCTTTTTGCTCATCATTATTCGGAACTTCTTTTGCGTCTAAAAGCCAAACCTTGGCTCCTTGAGACTTCAAAGTATTCCAATCATCTCCGGTAAAAAATGGAGAAAGTGCGTATTGAGCTTTCGGAATAGAAGACCTGAGATAGTTTCGAGGGATAGATAAGTTCGAAGCGTCTTTATCGGATAAAAGAAAATATCCGTTGTCCCCTGTCGCGATTCCTCTCCTAAAACTTCCGAATTCCTTGATAGGGACCCATCCTTGGCGATTATCTTCGGACATAGTCACATAATTATTGTTAGGTGAATTTTTATCATCATTTTTTATATTTTGTACCGGCTCCGAGTCGTCGCTCAATAATCTAGTCCACTTTGCTTCAGCATCGGGACGAATTTTTCTCCAGACCATCTCGGAAAGCTCTATACTTTCTCCTTTAATGAATGATGAGGTCCTTGACCAAAAAAAACCTTCTTCGTTCGTTCTTGAATTTTCCAAGAACAGTATACAAGAAGAAGTCACAGCTCCAGTGAACAAGGACCAGGAAGAATCTAAGATAAGTATACGACGAAGGTATCCTGATTGAATGATCGCTTTTTTTATCGGAACTCCGTATCCTGCATTCAAGAATTCGTAAGGAACAAGTATGGAAGCCCTTCCTTCAGGCCCTAAAAGCCTTAGTATACGAAGTAGGAAGAATACATACAAGTTCGCTGTCCCAGGAATCTCCTCGTTGATGTCCTCCGCGAATTGACGGATCAATTTTTTTCCATGTTTGGAATGGCTGAGACGAAGATAAGGAGGATTACAGAGTATGATATCGTAGTTTTCTTTCTTTTCATTTTGTAGGAAGTCCCCTAACACCAAATGAAAACGATTTTTGGAGATCCCCGCCTTCTCCAAGTTTTGTATACACTTCTCGTGTAGTATCGGATCGATCTCCCAGCCGTGAAATTCACTATCTAATTTTGGGAAATGATCCTGGAATTCTTGGAAAAAAATTCCTTCTCCCGTTCCTGGATCCAAAATTCTAATTTTTTTTCCTTCTAAGACTGCTTTGGTTTCGGAAACCCATTCCAACATAGGACCCACCAAAGCAGAAGGCGTGAAGAATTGTCCTAAAGCTTTCTCTTTGGCTTTAGTATCCGGATTTTCTAGAGGAGGATCAACTTTGTCTTCGCATGGAATGATCATGAAAGAAATTTTCGCCTATATAACGTTGATATGACGACGAATCTACATGACAACCTTACAATTGTTAGAGGTTTTTAGAAAAAAGTATCGTACACCGAAATATCAGTTCGGTATACTCTAAAAACTGTATACTAAGAAGATTTTGTATTATTGTGTCTTGGAGGAAAGTTTTTCGGCTAAAATCCGCTCGATTTCATCGAGATGATATTCTTTTGCCAGATCTAGTACCGTCTTACCTTGGTTATCCGCAAGAGTAAGATCAGATCCGAGTTGGATCAATTTCTGAGCTGCAGAAACATTTTTCCTTTGGATAGCTTCCATGAGAGGAGTTTTTCCTTCTGCGTCTCTATGATTTAGATTTGTTCCAGCCTTAGCTAAAACATCCAAAATTTTCAGGTCTGTTTGTTTGGGCTCTGTAGCATAATGAAATGCATTTCTTGCGCCTATCTGATGAGTTCCATTCGGTGTATGGGAATCCTTCAATCTGCTAGTGAACACAGCTTTAGAACCATTCGCCAACAAATATTCTACAATCGCCAAATTAGAAGGAGAAGCAGATCCTCCTACAGCTAAGAAGAGCGGATATTCTTCAATCCCGCCCGGATCATGATTTGGGTTTGCACCGTTCTCTATTAAAAATTTTACTAAAACAAGGCTTTGGTTCCGGATCGCCATGTTAAGAAGAGAAACCGGTTTTTGGTCTTCACCTTTTCGAGCAGAATATTCCACCAAAGCTCCGGACTCGATCAGTCGTTTTGCCTCGGCCAGATCATCCATATCCGGAATTTTTACTTTTAAGATAGGAAGTAAACGGTAGAATAATACGGAGTTCCCATCCACGTCCTGGGCATTGATATTTGCTCCGTGTTTGATGAGAAACTCAACTACATCCTCACCTTCTGCAAGCATGATCGCAGTACGACCATCGTCATCCTTAGCGTCTATTGTGGCGCCTTGGCCGAGAAGTAACTCTACCTTACGAAGGTCTCCTTCTTTAACAGCGGATAAAAACTGTTTGTCCAGTTCGGTATCGGCCTCAATCGCCAAACTGAATACGAAGACGAGCACAGCCCAGCTTCCGCGTCTAAGTTTGCCGTATTTTGCCAATAAATCCATTATTCTGATCACCGATATTTACCCATCCTGATTTTAGCTGCGATTCTATAAATGAAAATTCCCTTTGGCTGGGGAATATCCTTGACCCTAGTGGGCCAGGCTTTATGCCTCTCTCCCTTAGAGCGTTTTATTCGGTAAATGGTTCCCAGGATTCTGACTTGGATTTGCCACTTCGACCGGGTCCTAAATCCATTCTGGCGGAAGAATTATGAGTACTACAAAATTTCCATTCGATTCTTATGATAGTATCGGCCTCGCTGATCTGATCCGAAAGAAGAAGATCCAACCCAAAGAATTATTAGATTTTTCTGAAGCTAAGATAGATAGATTCAATCCGGAATTAAACGCAGTTGTTTTGAACACGATCGACAAAGCAAGAGAAGAGTTGAGATCCGGTAAGATACCTAAGGGACCCTTTTATGGAGTTCCACTTCTGCTCAAAGACCTATTACACCATGTGAAGGGACAAAAGATCACTTCAGGCTCCAAGGCTTACAAAAATTATATTCCATCGGATGACAGTGTTTTTGTCTCCAGACTTAGAAATGCGGGATTTCTTTTTATAGGCACTACGAATGTTCCTGAATTCGCTTTGATGGGAATTACCGAGCCAAAGTTTCACGGGCCAACTCGAAATCCTTGGGACCCGGAAAGAACTCCAGGAGGTTCTAGCGGTGGAGCAGGAGCAGCGGTTGCATCCGGAATGAGTTCTATTGCAACAGGTTCAGATGGAGGAGGATCCATTCGTATCCCAGCCGCCTACTGCGGATTATTCGGATTAAAACCGACTAGAGGAAGAGTCCCAGTCCGTCCTTACGGAAGAGTTTGGCAAGGAGCTTCTCAGGATCATGTTCTCACTAAATCAGTTAGAGACAGCGCTGCAGTTTTGGACCTAGTCTCAGGTGTTGGAATAGAAGAAGCATTCTCTATGGAGAAAAATAAAACTTCTTATCTTTCAGAAGCGAAGAAGTCTCCAGGCAAACTCAAGATCGCGTATTCATTTGTTTCTCCCATTGGAACTCCGGTCAACCAAGATCATATAGACGCGTTACACGACACAGTAAAGCTCCTAAAATCATTGGGCCATAAACTAGAAGAAAGTTCTCCTCAGGTGGATGGAAAACGTTTAGCAAAAGCATACGTGACCATGTATTTCGGAGAAGTTGCCTCAGAGATCTCTCGCTTAGATAAAGTATTGGGTAGAAAAGCAAAGATGGGGGATGTGGAATCCACTACTTGGATCTTAGGGCTTTTAGGACGATCCATCTCGGCAAGTGAATTTGTATCTGCGATCCGCTATTGGGATGAAGCAGCTTATATCTCAGAATCCTTTTTGCAAAATTATGATCTATATCTTACCCCGACCACTGCGGAACCTCCTGCAAAAATCGGAGAACTTGCACCTAAACTATATGAAGAAATTGCAATGCAGATCATCGGAAGGATTGGAACAGGTAAATTACTCTTAGCCAGCGGTATGGTAGACCAACTCGTAGAAAAAAATCTATCTAGAACTCCTTTTACACAGCTCGCAAATCTAACAGGGCAACCTTCTATGTCAGTTCCACTTTCCAAAACCACTCTTGGTTTACCAATCGGAATGTTATTCACTTCCAAACGAGGAAGAGAAGATGTACTTTTCCGATTGGCTGGACAATTAGAAAAAGAACGACCTTGGGCGGATATTAAAAAGGGCTAGAGAAAACTAAAAGCGGTTGCTTTAGGTCGGTAAAACCGGAAATTTTTTTTTAGATTTCCCACTTTACAAATACTCTTTCCCGAACTATCTACATCCTATGTCTTTCAGTACGGACGAATTTAAAAATTCACTCTCTCATTTTGCCTCCGGGGTAACTGTGGTTACTTTTTCAGACACCACTAGAGCGGGAGGATTGACCGTTAGCAGTTTCAGCTCACTTTCTTTGGATCCACCTTTGGTTCTTTTTAGTCTTCAAAAGAATATAACGAGTCATGATCCATTGCTTGCCTCCGGGCTATTCACGGTGAACATTCTATCTTCCGACCAACAGGAACTTTCCAACCAATTCGCGTCAGGTAAAATAGACAAACATGAACTGATCCAAAAACTAGCCTGCGATCTAGGTCATAACGGAGTGCCTTACTTGAACGGAACATTATCCAGGATAGAATGTGAGCTGGAAAAACAAGTAGATGGGGGAGATCATACTATAGTGATCGGAAGAGTATTATTCGCCGTATCCGATGACTCTAAAAGACCTCTTCTATATTACCGTAGGAACTACTACAATATCTGAAGCCTAAAGGCAGTATTTCCGCCCTAAAATAGTTTTCAGTGGGGGCCAAGTCAGAAAAACTGGCCCTGTAATGGAAAAAGAATCCGTCTCCCTCCAAGACGCTCTCGAACACGGTCTTACTTCAGAAGAATTTAGCAAAATCCAGGAAATCCTAGGCAGACTCCCTAACTCCACAGAACTCGGAATTTTCTCCGCAATGTGGTCGGAGCATTGCTCTTATAAAAATTCTATCCTTCAATTAAAAACTCTTCCTACAAAGTCTGATAAACTTTTGGCCCAAGCGGGTGAAGAGAATGCCGGAGCCATGGATATCGGCCAAGGACTGGCAGTCGTTTTCAAAATAGAAAGTCATAATCACCCTACCGCAGTGGAACCTTACCAAGGAGCAGCCACAGGTGTGGGCGGGATCATGAGAGATATTTTTACAATGGGAGCAAGACCCATAGTATCTTTAAACTCCCTTAGGTTTGGTAATCCAGACGAACCCAGAAATAAATACTTATTATCCAGAGCAGTGAAAGGGATCGGAGATTACGGTAACTCATTAGGGATCGCAGTCTCCGGTGGAGAACTATTCATTGATGAATGTTTTTCCAAGAACCCTTTGGTGAACGCGATGACTGTAGGGATCGTCAGACATGATCAAATGGCAAGTGCAACCACCGGAGGAAAGGTGGGTAACGCAGTATTCATCGTCGGTTCCACCACCGGTAGAGACGGAATACATGGCGCATCCTTTGCTTCTAAAGACCTAACTAAAGAATCTGAGTCCAAACGTTCTGCTGTCCAAGTAGGAGATCCATTTATGGAAAAACTACTGATGGAGGCATCTCTCGAAGCAATCCAGAAAAAACTTTTAATAGGTATCCAGGATATGGGTGCTGCAGGGATTTCCTGTGCTACTTCTGAAATGAGTGCTAAAGGAAAATCAGGAATGAAGATCGATCTGGATCTAGTTCCTTTCCGTGAGACCGGAATGAATGCTTATGAAGCAATGCTTTCCGAAAGCCAAGAAAGAATGTTGGTAATCCCGCAAAAGGGAAAAGAAGAAGAGCTAGTTGCCATATTCAAAAAATGGAATCTAAATGCAGTCCAGATCGGAGAAGTTACCGATACCGGTTTATTAGAAGTTTATAAAGATGGAAATCTTAAAGCTAAGATCCCTGCTGACACTTTAGTTTTAGGAGGAGGTGCTCCTAGATACGTTAGAGAAACAAAACGTCCTGCGTATTTGGATCAAATTTCTTCTTGGACTCCCGATTCTACTCCTGATCTGCAAGAGAATGAAGCGGGCAAAAAACTTCTCAAACTATTAAATTCTTGGAATATATCCTCCAGAAAACCGATCATCGAGCAATACGATACCGAAGTAGGTCTAGTCAAACTGATCGGACCGGGTGCTGACGGAGGATTATCCGCAATCCCTGATACGGATATGGCATTGGCCACTGCAACGGATTGTAATTCCAGATTCACTTACCTGGATCCATATTGGGGAGCTGCACTCGCAGTTTGTGAAGCAGCAAGAAACGTAGCAGTTACAGGCGCAGAACCTTTAGGCGTAACCAATAACTTAAACTTTGCAAATCCTTATATTCCAGAAAACTATTATATGTTTTCCGAATGTGTTCGAGGAATGGGAGATGCTTGTAGGTTCTTAGGACTTCCTGTTACAGGAGGAAACGTTTCCTTCTATAATGAGTCGCCTGAAGGACCGATCTTCCCTACTCCGACTATTGGAATGGTTGGAATTCTGGACAAACAGAAGGAAGCAGTCTGGGGTGCTCCTAAAAAAGCAGGACTTTCGCTAGCGTTAATCGGTAAATTTAACCCTAGCTTAGGCGGAAGTGAATACCAAAAAGTTTTCTTAGGTAAAGTGCAGGGCCAGATCCCTAAATTCGAACTTTCTGACGAAAAATCATTATTAGAAGTTTTAGTTTCTCTTAGAAAGAACGCAGATCTATCGTTCGCCAAAGATCTTTCTTTGGGGGGGATTGGAGTAGCACTTGCGAAAATCGTAATACTCTCCGGGCTCGGAATTAAGGCAGACCTAAGTGCAGTCAAACAATCCAGAAAAGATCTTACACTTTTCGGAGAAAGTTCGGGTTCAGTTCTGATCGGCTATGAAAAAGGAAAAGAGGAAAGTATCAAATCTCATGTTGCTTCTAAAGGTTTGGACTTCCATTCCATCGGAACTGTAGAATCAGAAGCTAAACTCGAGATACAAGGATATGGAATTTCCACCTCTTCGAACGAACTGAAATCGGTTTATGAATCCGGTTTAGAGGAAATTTTCAGATGAGATCCATCCAAAAAATCTTTATCGCCTATTTAATCCTATGTGCTGCTTTTATTATTTCTGATTGCAGACGTCCTGCTTCTGAAATTTTAAACGAGGCTTCTAAAAACCCAGGCTCAGTAGAAAAATTAGATCTGGGACTTGGCAAACTTGGAACAGTTCCCCCCGCTCTATTCAATTTTCCGAACCTAAAATGGTTGGATCTTAGGATGAACGAACTTACTTCTCTTCCTGAAAATGTGGGAGACTGGAGTAATTTAGAACATTTGAATATTTATGGGAACGATATAGAAAAACTTCCAGCATCCGTTTCCAAACTTTCTAAACTCAGATTTTTTTTCGCAGGAAATAACGACTTTATTGGAATTCCTACAGAACTGACAGGAACTTCTATCGAGGCTATTTATTTGGATTCTAATAAAATAGAATTCAAAGAATCAGATATAGATATAGTCATGGGATTCCCTAAATTGGAAGTTTTGGATCTGGCAAGAAATAGAAAGATCGCGTCATTTCCAAAAAACCTCGGATTTTTAGCCAGCCACCCTAAGTTAAGACTATTGATCTTAAAAGAGACAGGATTAAAACCTTCTCAGATAGAATCCGCAAGAAAACTTCTCCCTAAAGTGAAGATAGAATTTTAATCCATGAAAGAAGAAGATAAGAAGAATCCATATTCAAATACCGTAATACTTCCACAAACGGATTTTCCCATGAAGGCAGGGCTTTCCACTAGAGAGCCTGACCAGATCAAAACCTGGCAGTCTGAAAAGATCCTTCGCAAAATGCAGGAAAAAAGAAAGGATCGCCCTCAATTCATTCTTCATGACGGACCTCCCTATGCGAACGGTAACTTTCATACAGGACACGCACTCAATAAGATCTTAAAGGACATGATCGTTAAGTCCAAATTTTTCGCGGGTTACCAAACGGATATGATCCCTGGTTGGGATTGTCACGGTCTTCCTATCGAAGTTCAAGTTCTAAAGAACTTAGGCAAAAAAGCAAAAGAGATCGGCCCGGAAGAATTAAGGAAACTTTGTAGAGAATACGCGGAACAATGGGTCCAAAAACAAGGACAAGACCTTTCTAGATTCTTATGTTTTTGGGAAGAAGGTAAGATCTACAAAACGATGAGCCCCGATTTCGAGGCTAAGATCGTAGAAGTTTTCGGAGATCTATTCGAAAAAGGTTATGTATACCGAGGTAAAAAACCCGTATATTGGTGTATAGAACTTGCGACGGCTCACGCAGAAGCAGAGATAGAATATTATCCTCATAAGTCGCCATCCATCTATGTAAAATTTCCGATCAAAGGACAGGATGGGAAATTCTGCCTGATCTGGACCACTACTCCATGGACTCTTCCTGCAAACCTTGCTATTAGCTTTAATCCTAAATTCGCATATTCATTTTATGCAACTCCGAATGGAGAAGAATTACTCATCGCAGATGGACTGAAAGAAGCAGTAGAAAAAGCTGCAGAAGTCCAGCTCACTAAAAAAGAGTCTGTTTCCCAAGAAACACTTTCTAAAATGATATTCCGACATCCATTCTTAGATCAGGACTCTATTCCCCTTTTTGGAGAACATGTGACTCTGGATGCAGGAACAGGAGCAGTTCACACAGCACCTGGTCACGGGCAAGACGATTATAAGATCGGTTTAGCTGCAGGTTTAGAACCTTATTCTCCTGTGGACGATTACGGTAGATATACTGACGAATTCCCGATGATGAAAGGGATCAAAGTCTGGGATGCAAATCCTAAGATCGTAGAATTACTTAGAGAAAAAAATCTACTCCTTCATTATTCCGAATTTGAACATAGTTATCCTCATAGCTGGAGAAGTAAGAAACCTCTGATCTTCCGTGCGACCCCACAATGGTTTTTCCAAATGGATTACCAACAGCTCAGGGAAAAATCCTTAGAAGCAATCGACAAAGTGAGTTGGATCCCTAACTGGGGAATCACCAGGATCCGTTCTATGGTAGAGACAAGACCTGACTGGTGTCTTTCCAGACAAAGGAACTGGGGAGTTCCAATCCCTGCATTCACTTGCGAAAATTGTAATGAAACTCATTTAGATGCAAAATCCGTAAAATTCTTCACTGATCTAGTGAGAACTAAAGGAATAGAGATCTGGTATAGTGAACCTGCGGATTCTCTTCTTCCTCCCGATACAAAATGTTCCAAATGTGGATCTTCTTCTTTTAGAAAAGGAAAAGATATTTTAGACGTATGGTTCGATTCAGGAGTTTCTAATTTTGCAGTTTTGAATGAAAGAGGCAACGAACCTCCAGCAGATCTGTATTTGGAGGGTTCGGATCAACATAGAGGTTGGTTCCAATCCAGTCTCTGGCCTTCTATGGCTCTAAGGGGAATTCCTCCTTATAAATCAGTCCTGACACATGGATATGTTTTGGATGAACAAGGAAGAGCCATGTCCAAGTCCTTGGGCAATGGAATTGATCCTACCACTGACATCATCAATGTATACGGCGCGGATATACTCAGACTTTGGGTAAGCTCTCAGGACTTTAGGGACGATGTAAGAGTCGGGAAAGACGGACTTAAGATCATCGCAGACAATTACAGAAAGATCCGAAATACATTCAGATATCTTTTAGGAAATTTAGCGGGACATACTTCAGATCAAAATCTGAATATCTCCGATTTGGAAGAAGTAGATAAATACTATCTTTCTAAACTGGCTCAACTCTCTGAAGAACTGAAAAACCATTACGAAAATTATCAGTTCCACCAAGTATATCAGAAACTTCTGTTATTCTGTACCGTAACTCTTTCCCAAGATTATTTCGAAATGATCCGGGATAGAATGTATTGCGACCGAAGAGATTCCAAAACCAGAAGATCTTCCTGCACCGCACTCCAGATCATATTAGAGACTCTTTGTATATATTCCGCTCCGATCTTAAGTTTCACCACTGAAGAAGTTTGGAAAGAGAATGGCAAAAAAGAATCCGTATTTACGGAAGAATTCCCGGATCTTTCTTCTTTAAGAAACAAAGAACTGGAATCTAAGTTCGAAGAAGCATTGACTGCGAGAGAAACAGTTCATAAATCTTTGGAGTTCGCAAGACAGGCCGGCAAATTAGGTAAATCTTTAGAAGCTGCCGTAGAGATCTCTTCTAAAGCGGAAGGCAAACTGCAAAAGGATTTTTCTTTAGAAGTTTTGGAGCTGATCTTCACTGTTTCTCAAGTTAGTTTTGAAAAATCAGGAAGAGAACAATTGTCTGAATATTCGGATGAACATTTTTCAGTTAGAGTTGTAAAACCTAAAGAAGAAGAATGTCCTCGTTGTTGGAGACATCCTGCAGAAGAAAGACATAACGGCCTTTGTAAACGTTGCGCTGCGGCCATTTAAGGCCGTAAGAACGCTGCACAACTCAAAGCTCTACCCTATTTACGATTTCCTAATATTTGCATCATCTGCATCTGGATTTGTTGGATCTCAGTCAATCTTCTCCATTGGTTTTTGAGAATATGATCTATCTTTTCATGAAGATGTCGGATCTCAAGTTCTGCCTTTAGATTGATCTTATAATCCATCTCGGAGCGGGCCCTATCTTTTGCTTCTTGCCTGTTCTGGCTCATCATAATGATAGGAGCTTGGATCGCAGCTAAAGTAGATAAAAGTAAATTAAGTAAAATGAATGGATAAGGGTCGAATCTCCAAATGGAGAAGAATACATTGATGCCGATCCATATCGCCATGGACGTTCCGAACATTAATATAAATGTCCAACTTCCTCCGAAGTCTGCCACCTTATCAGCGACTCTCTGTCCGAAAGTTAGTCCGGATTGAAACGTTTGGTTTAGATCCTCAGAGATCAATTCCTGGTTTTCCAGACTGTTTTTTACTTCTTCTTCCAAAGAACTCAATTCTGAAGTTTCCTTTTGGATCATTCCTTGGATATACTTCATAGTAGCCAGATTCAATTCTCCCAAGGAGACCATCCGGCTACCTTCTTGAAATCTTGGATCTTTTTTGATTAGATCCAAAACCTCAGGATTGATATATTCGAAAGAGATTAAGTCTTTAGGATCCGTAATCGCAGGATTTAAGCAGCAATTTTCTGCATCCATACTCGAATCCTTTCCGGATCAGGGCCTATCGTTTTCGTCGGTGAGCTTGACAGGCTGATATTGCTTTCTTGGGGTGAACTTGTATTTGCTCGGATTTTTCAAATCAAACACTACCCATTTACGCAATGGAAGTCCATCTATCTGCCCGAAGTCCACATTCTCCCCTTCCGCGATCTCAGTTCCGTCAAAACCATGAGCAAGTCTGATCTTCTCAATCCTGGTCCAACGGCTAAAATCTAAGGCTGCATCTCTATCCACAAGCTCACGTTTGACTCGTCCGAATAAAAGATTGATCTTACCTTCTGCCGCCCAAAGGACACAGCTGGTAACCTCGTCAAAAGAGATGACTGATTGTGTGTCATCGTATTTAGAAATGATAAGAAGAAGTTTGTCTTCCGGAAGATTTTTTAGAGTATAAGGAAGGTCTCTTGCAAGTAGATCCAATTCGTGATCGGAAAACACGAAATCAGAAAAGTAACCTACGGAAGAACGTTTAGAATATCTTAAATTTCCAAAATAGTCTTTAATTTTGGCCTGATCCAATTGGACCGGATGTTCCAATTTAATATCTTCATTCTTGGAAGTTTTATCAAAATCAGGTAAATCTGAAATACTGATCGTGAAAAATCCCATCCCCTCGGAGCGGAACATCCGGTCCTTGAAAAAATAAGGATAACATCCAGAGAAACTAAACGCTAAAAAAAGGATCAGGGAAGTACGGAGAGCTTTTCCCTTCATAAGATCTAAAAGTGAAAAATTCATTACAGGACTCTTGCCGAATTGATTCATCTATTTGTTGGAACTTTTTAGAAGAGTTTCCGGTTCATTCTACTGTCAGAAATTCCCGAAAGTCGGGGTATTTCTCCAGAAATTCTTCGATGGTGTACAGATTTACAATTCTATCTAGACCGGAAAGCCTAAAAACGGAATGTAGGGACTTATTTAGCCCGAATATATTTACAGTTCCTTGATGGTCCCGGATCTGATTTCTGACTTTGATGATAATGCCTATCCCGGAAGAGTCGATAAACTTTACGAGACCCAAATGAAAGCTGACTACAGGGGGGTATCCCTCCCGAACGCTGTCCTCGAACTCCAGGTAAAAGTCCCGGGAATTATCCATCAAGATATCCTCCTGGACCGAAAGTACCAGGTGATTTTCTCGGGCGAGACTTTTAAGAATCATGGGAAAATAACAGGCCCAGGAATTCAGAGTATGTCAAGAAATAAGTATCTTTGTTGATTTATTTCGCCAGAAAGCCAAGATACAATCAGAGCGGTTTCCAAGGAATCCAGTCCATGTCCGAATTCGATAAAACAAGAAAAAGTATCGGTGCCAATAACCTAGATGATAAAGCCAGGCGGGAAATGTTCGACAAGTTCCAGTCCGCCGGCGGAAAAGTAGTCTCTGATAAGGATAAAAAAAGGGATGAAGCTCTTCGCAAACAGAAAGAGCAACCCCAAGTCCGTCAAGGTGCAAGAAGCCAAGCCGGAGGAAGAGACCCAAGACAAAACCAATCTTCTCAATCAGGAAGATCTTCCGTAAAACAGGTACCTTCTAAACCGAATCCAATTATGGATCGTAAGGCATTAGAAGATGAGATGGGAAATTTTTTCAATCGTATGGCGGTCCGATTCAAATGTTGGATCTCCCGCGTAACGTCATTTTCTTCCAGTGACCTTCTTCCTGCTTTTATGTCCGAGCTGAATATCGCCGGAAAAAAAGCTCTTTTAGAAATGAACTTTGTGGGTAACGACCTATTAGGAAACCCCGCTTACGCTTCTAAGATCGCTAAGGAACTAGACGGACAAAATCCTCTCTATATAGAACTTCTTGGCAGAATGCACAAAGCCTATGATAGTACGGAGTTAAACCAGCTTTTAGAAGGGCATAACGCGGCTCCGGATCTCCCAGTGTCCGTCTCTAGAGTGAGACAACCTCTCTATTCTATATTCAAAAAACTGTATTATATGTATCCATTCCAAGGTTCTTACGTGAAAGCGGTGACTTTGGGCTACCAGTCTTTGGAAAAATTAGAAGGTAAACCTGCCACAGTTTATAATACTAAAAGAAAAAGAGCCCTTCAGGAATTCGACGTTCTATACGGGACTATTTTTGATAAGCTCTATCTTGCAATTCTTAGAAGTGAGGACAAAAATATCCCACTTTTAAGCACTTATATGGAGAATGTTCTCGGAATTCTTCCAGAAGAAAAACTCGGCCAAAGAAAACAAGGAGAAGAGTTAGACGAAATCTCCGGCGGAGTTCATCCTGAAGAGGAAGATACCGAAGAAGCTCCGGAAGAAAAACCCGTAGATCCGGAAGAAGGCCTTAGTAAAGAGCTAAAATACGGCCTAAAACTAATGAGATCCTTACCTTTGGATCAATTAAGAAAACGTCATGATGCCAGAGGAGAACACGATATCATTCCAGCAGGCGACAAGGCATTCTTAACCTGGTTATTTTTCAGGGAGTTCGACGAAGAATATTCCTTCGTAATGACTACCAAGAAGATTGATCTAAAACCTACGATCGTGGGCGGATCCAAAATGGATTACCGGGAAAAACTGATCGATCTTTATGAGACAACAAGAGGGATCCATGAACAATTCAGGATCTACGACCAGTATTATAAAGAACTGGAAAACCATCTCAAAAATCCTGGCGCAAATTATATTGAGGCTTCCAAAAAAACTTCTGCCCTGGAGACCAAAAGAAGTCAACAATCGCGTAACGTAAGAGTTACCGCTAAGGACTTTTTTCAGAAGGGAGCGGAACTTCTTTCCAAATTGATCGCGGATATGAAAGGCAAAAAAGAGATCGTGACCAATATGGAAACTTTAATGACTTTCGATCTGATGGAATCCAAAAAGAGATTGAATAAGAAACCTATAAAGCAGTGTATTATGGAATCTTATTGTTATGCTCTGGCGTTTTCTGAACGTTTGGAAAACGGAGATCTTTTCGGCGGAGTTCCTGAACTTTCAGCAGAAGAGATGGAAAAAGAATTCGGTATCAAGGCTGCAAGCGCTGCTCCTGAAGCGGAAATTTTAAGTCCTGGTGGCGAGTCCGGCGACGGAGAAGACGATAGTTTCGGTGTGGACCCTTCCATACTTTCCGATTAAATTCAAAGTCGCAGGTAAAGAGTGACCTCAGTAAAAATTACCCTTTTCCAAAAGGATCTATCCCAACCCGTTTCTCCTGAACAAAGAACCAAACTTTCTAAGGAAAAATCGGACTTCCTCATCCTACCATTATATTTCCCAGGAGGAGGAAATGGTTCTCCGGAATCATTGGCTTCCCGCGCTAAAACTTTTTTAGATGAGATCTTCGCGATCTCGGAAGTTTATAAAGGTGCGATCTTTGGCGGAGGAATGTTTCGTAGAGACGATGAGGGTAAATTAAGATTCTCCATTCCAATTGTGCAAAATATAGTATTAGTTGATTGGTACGATGTAAAAGGATTATCTTCCGAAGATTCTCCGGCAATCCCAGGTTCGGGAGAAGATTCTCTGATCCTAGGAGGATTTCGTTTTGGGATCTTTGCAGGCAAAGAGATCCAGGATAAATCTAAGTTGGAAAAATTAAAATCCGATAGGATTAATTTAGCATTTCATTTAGATTCTGTTTCGGATAACGGTACGAACTATTCCCAAGATCTAAAAAATTACGCGGATCTTTCCTCTCAGTACGGAATGTTTTTGGTACGTAGTTCCGGATATGGCATTCCTTTCGGTAAAAAGAGGATAGGAAGAAGTTTACTTTCCACTCCAACAGGAGTCACTTGGAAAGTGGCGGAAACCGAACAAGAAAAAGAAATTATCAAAACAGTTAATATAAACGGTATCAACGGTTTATTTTAATCAGATCGATCGATAGCCGACTTTGTGACAAAGAGTCGGATTAGTTTTATTTCTAAAAGTCTTTTTATCCTTGCCAACCGGAGGCATAATTCTATTCTCTCTGCCGTTCCAAGGACTTCACATGAAGATAAAAGCTCATCAATTGATCGAATCCATCGAGTTTAAAAAATTAGTTCGTACTCGATGGACAGTTAGTTTCGTTTTATTGTTTTTCCTATTCCTGAACTATTATGGTTTTATACTAATCATCGCCTTAAAAAAGGAATGGGTCACTCAAAAACTGGGTAATTTCGGTAACTACGGATTGTATGCAGGTGCATCCGTGATCTTATTCTCTTGGCTACTTACATTTATATATGTATTCTGGGCCAATCGATATTACGATCAAGAAGTAGAAGTATTAAAATCCAAATTAGAATCGGAGAATAGATAATGGAATCCTCCTTAGGTCAACCGAACTTTATCTCCGTTCTATTCTTCCTAGTATTCGTAGTTCTTACATTAGGGATTACTTATTGGGCCGCTAAAAAGACCAAAACTTCCAGTGAATTTTATGCAGCAGGAAGATCCATTACAGGTTTCCAAAACGGTTTAGCTCTTTCGGGAGACTTCATGTCTGCCGCTTCCTTCCTGGGAATTTCAGGAATGGTAGCTTTAAAAGGTTATGATGGAATTATTTATGCCGTCGGTTGGCTCGTAGGTTGGCCGGCACTCATGTTCCTTCTTGCAGAACCTTTGCGTAATCTAGGAAAATATACTTTTGCAGACGTATTAGCTTTTCGTTTAAAACAAAAGCCTATCCGAATAGTCGCTTCTATCGGTGGGATTTTAGTAACAATTACCTACTCTATCGCTCAAATCGTTGGTTCAGGAAAATTGATCAATTTGATGTTCGGTCTTCCTTACGAGTTAGCGGTTGTCATCGTAGGCGGAGTTATGCTCCTATACGTTTTATTTGGTGGAATGATCGCAACTACTTGGGTGCAGATCATCAAAGCCTGCCTTCTTCTTTTCGGAGTTACATTACTTGTAATCCTATCAATGGCACAGTTCGGTTTTAGCTTGGAGAACTTATTCTCCGCTGTTGAGACCAAATTTGGCAGAACAGCTTTAGAGCCGGGAGGATTTGCTTCCAGCCCGATCGATTCTATTTCCTTAGGACTTGCCTTAATGTTCGGTCTATTAGGTTTACCTCATATTCTAATGAGATTTTATACTGTGCCTGATGCAAAAGAAGCCAGAAAATCGGTGGCTTATGCTACCACTTTCATCGGATATTTTTATATCATCATTCCAATCGTAGGTTTTGCCGCAGCTGTCCTCATCGGAAGAGAACAGATCGCAGGAATTGATAAGGGTGGAAATATGGCGGCGGCACTTTTAGCCGAACTTCTCGGAGGAACACCTTTCTTAGGATTTATCGCAGCTGTTGCATTCGCTACTATTCTTGCGGTGGTTGCAGGTCTGACATTAGCAGCTGCTTCTACCATTTCTCATGATCTTTACTTCAATGTATTTACAGAAGGTAAAGCAACCGAAGATAAACAAGTCTCTGTCGCGAAAAAGGCGACCGTTGTATTTAGTATTGTAAGTATTCTTTTGGGAATCCTATTCAAAGATCAGAACGTGGCCTTTATGGTTGGATTAGCATTTGCAATCGCTGCCAGTGGGAATTTTCCCGCTTTATTCTTATCCATTCTCTGGAGAAATTTTAGCACATTAGGCGGGGTATTCTCCATTTTGATCGGCTCGGTATCTGCCACTTTGTTTATAATATTTAGTCCTACTGTTTGGGTGGATGTTTTTAAATTCGACCAGGCGATTTTCCCTTTAAAAAATCCTGCGATCGTTTCCATGTCTTTAGCATTTATTTCTGCATTCATTTTTTCTAAACTGTTTCCGGATGAAAATGCTAGTGCAAAATTCGAGTCCGAAAAAGTCAGGGTTTATCTAGGAATTGGAGCAGAGTAAAAGAAGAAGACACTAAGCTGCTTTGTTCAAAGCAGCTTATGATCTTTCATGGACCGATAAAGAGAAGCAATTGTCACTTTCAGGATAGCAGCGAGAGGAACCGCAACAAGCATACCCGCTATCCCAAGTAAACTTCCTCCCACGGTGACAGCGCCTACTACAATAACTGGATGTAGGGAAACCGCATCCGAGATGATAACAGGTTGAACAAAAAAGTTATCCACCGCTTGTGCAATTAAGACCACAACAAGGATCGCTACCATCAATTCGTACATTCCCATACCGTCGTTAATGCCATTCGGATTAAAAATCCCGGCACCTTGGGTCAAAGTCATAAATAACGGAGGAACCATTCCGATGATCGGCCCTAAATACGGAATGGAATTTGCAATCCCGGCGAATAAAGCGAAAATATAAAAGAATTTTAAGCCGATCACATAGAAGCCGATCATAGATATCACAGTGATAATCGCACTTTGGATCACCAAACTTCTCAAATAATTGGTTATCTGTTCGTTGATCTTTGACGCCACCATTAAGGTCATTTCAAAATATCGATTCGGAACAAGACTTATTATATTCTTATAAACTCCGTTCCCGTTTAATAAAAATAAGAATGCAAACAATGGTGTGACCACCAAATATCCTATCAATGTAGGAATAACTGAAACTAGAGCGCTTACTTGAGCGTGGATGAACTCGGCAGCTTGTTTTACCAATTCGTCAGGTCGAATTGTATCTTCCCAACTTGCAGGATAATCGTTAAACCTAAGCTGGAAACCAACTACCAGATATTTAAACTTTGCATCGTCCATGTCTTGTTTCCAACTCTTGATAATTGGCTGCAAAGTAGAAACGATAGGAGGTGCAACTTCTGTCGCGATTAGATAGATAGGAAGGCAGAGTAAGAAAATTAGTATCGCAACGGAAACAATCCTGGGCACTCCCAATGTTTCGAAGTAGTTTATAGTTCCGTTAAATATATAAAATAGAATTAAGGAAAGAGCGATCGGTACTATAAGAAGTTGCAGACCTATTGTAAAAAATACGATGGCCGCTCCGACTAAAAAGAAAAATATAAATCGGATTACATACGTGGAAAGCGGTCTTGCACTATGGTGTTCAGGCATTTTTTTGTTTGCCTTTATAGTATGCTTTTTCCAATAACTGATTGGTTTTCTGAAGTCTTTCTACCACAACTCCGGTAAGACTTAAAAGGATCTCAATCCCTATCTTAGGTTTGGTCTCTATAATTTCTTTTAAATCAGGTTGGAAAAATCCGAGTAAGGTGGAAGGCTCTTGTGCAATCGCAGTTGCCGTCCTTCTCTCTTCAGAGAATAAGGAAAGTTCTCCGAAGAATGAATGTTGGTCCAGATGAGCTAAGTCCAATTCAACCCCGTCTCTTACGGAACGGATCGCAACCTTGCCATCAAAGATCATATAAAATCCTGCTCCCGCTTCTCCCTGTCTGAAAATTTCCTCTCCCTCAGAATATTGCCTAACGTGCACAAGTCTTGCGATCTCATGTAATGTTCTTCTTTTTAACTTTCCGAATACGGAAGTTTCTCGAAGAAAACGCATGATCTCAGGGTTGGAGGTCCCTTTTTTCTTAATTATCTTTTTCCAGATGGGGAGTTGTAGGAAATTCAAAACTACTTCTTATCCTCTTCGATTTTCATAGTAAGGATCAGGATTACCAATCCTACACTCACGCAGGAGTCAGCGAAATTGAATGCTGGCCATCTATCGATCAATAGCCAGTTCGGCCAATCGAAATCCAGGAAGTCCACCACTCCGATAAATCTTCCTTCGTAACGATTTTCTACGAATCCAAACTCGGCTCCGATCCCGATAATTTTCACAAAGAACTTATCTATAAAATTTCCGAATGCACCTGACATTACAAGTGCCCAACCTGCGGGATGACCCAGGTCAGAATTTTTCCAACGATATGCGATTAACACTAAGATCGCTACTGCGGTCAGAGACAAAGAGGTTCTTGGAAATCCTTGAAATAGACCCATCACAAAACCGGTATTGAAAGTCAGGGTTAAACGGAAAAAATCTCCCATCAATTCGATAGGGTTATGAGGTCTTAGGTATAGTATTGCGATGTATTTGGTAACCAGATCTATAACTGTTCCAACAATCACACTGATAATGAAGATAGGGGGATATACCTCTAAGAACTTCTTTTCAAAATATTTCACTGACGATTCCTTTTAGAGCTGAATTTATTTTTGATAACGGATAGAGCAAGGAGGATTCCGAAGAAAACAGATACGCCGTAAGCCACCATTGCTTGAGTTTCGATCCCTTTATCCAATCTATCGGTTCCATAATGGATACCAAAAAGTATAAATGCAGTGCTGATGATCTGATGGCCCAAAGAATACATTTTCTTAGTATGTTGTTCTAGATCCGGAAGTTTATAGGCCTGCTTGCCACGGTTTAAATTTTTAACCGCCTGTAATAATTCTCCAGGAAGAGAAACTGCCTGGCCCCAAATACCGCCTTCCTGGACCAAAACCTTCTGCCATTGGTTCTCTCCTTGGAAGACCAATCCCTTAAAAGGTTTTTCACCATAATCCAAAACCGTACGATATGGATCCAAGCTTGCAGTAATTCCGACGAGTAGACCAAGAACTCTTTCCAACGGAACAAGAGCAGTGGGCAATTGGATCATTCTGAGAAGTCCGCGAAGACTTGAATTGATCTCTTTTAAAAACTTAAGATCTTCCGGAGTATGGATCTGCTCGAACTTAATATTCTTAAATGAATCCGTATCGGATAAAAACTTAGAAAGTTTTTCCATGGAATAGCGGACCACTTCTTCCAACTTCTCTCTGTCCGCTTTTTTAGAAACGAGTCCTAACTCGTCGAGAGCCTCAACTAGAGCAGGATAATCCTTTGTCATTGCGCAGAGAATGATCTTCCTAAGAGCGATTGCTTGGCTGGGAGGAATTTCCCCTACTGCTCCGAAATCTATAAAACAAAGTTTTTCATCCGGAGTATAGATCATATTCCCCGGATGAGGATCCGCATGATAAAATCTATATTCAAATATCATAAGAATATAAGCTCTGATCAAAAGATCCACAGGTCTGGACTTTGCTTGCCCTTTTTTTAATATACCGGCTTGAGTAATTCGTTTCCCTTCTATAAATTGAGCGGTTAAAACACTTTTGCCGCTCCATTCGGGAATTAGTTTAGGAAAAACATAATCAGGCTCTTCCGCAAAATATCTGGCCATTCGATCCATCGATTCCGCTTCTAAACGAAGATCCGTTTCTCTCCCTACTAACTTCGCAATTTCCTTATGAACAATTTTGAAATCGAATGTAACCAAGAATCGATTGATCCTTTTTAGGAATTTACGAACAGCTTTCAGATCTTTTTCGATGATCTCTTCGATACCTGGATATAAAATTTTAACCGCTACTTTTTCTCCTTTAAAAGTGGCGGAATGAACTTGAGCGATGGATGCGGAAGCCAACGGTGCTTCTGAAATATCGGGGAATACTTCTGCGATCTCTTTCCCGAATTCTTTCTTAAATCTTTCTTTAATTTCGGAAAAAGGATGAGGAGGAACTCTATCTTGCAGGTCCTGCAATGGTTCAGTAAAACTTTCAGGGAATAAATGTGAAAGTGATGCGAAATATTGGCCAAGTTTCACATACACTCCCCCCATTTTCAGGAAGAAATCTCTGCACTCTAAACCTAACGATTTATAAAATTCTAATTCTCTTTCTTCCCTTGATTTTGAAGTAAGGAATAACCTTACAAATTTATAATACCAGAATAGACCGAATATTTTTTTCCAAAGAAAGAAGCTACCTCTATAGTATCTTCCTCTCGCAGAATAAGATGGCAATTGATTTGAATTTGTAGATTGGGAACTTGCCTGCATACGATTAGATTTCAGTAACCGTTCTAATTTCGGCGCCGGTTTTGATCTTATGTAAAAGTTCCATAATGCTTAGATTTTCTCCGATGTCCCCGGTCATTCTTTCCGACTTTCCCGTAAGAACATTGCGTATCTCCGCATAAAGGTTCATAAACGGGTTCGATCCGAGGAATGATTTTTCGGGAAATGAGACTTCCGTCAAACTATTAAATCCCTTGTATTTCTTAGAAGGTTTGGAGACGAAAAGTCTCATACCGTCATTGGACAGAAGGATACGGGCCTCTTCGGTCATAATATCCATCTCGAATTGGAAATACTTCCTCGCACCCCCCGCTTCCAGGAACACCGCTTGCCCAGACTTATATTCCAAAAATGCGAGAGCTCGATCCTCAATTGGGATCCCCTTTCTCCTAGTCAAAGAAGATCGGATCCGATCCGGTTTACCCAAAAACCAATAGATCAAATCAACTGCATGAGTTCCATCATGGAATAACGGCCCGGTCCTTCCTTGAAAAGCCCTGCCAGGGGCCAAGGCAGAAGTCAAAACGGAAGCACGGATTGTACGAATTGGTCCGTATTTTTGAGAGTCCAAAACCTGCTTAGCCCATGCATATTTAGGATGGTACCTTCTCTCGTGATTGATCCAAATTCGGATCCCTTTCTTGCGGGAAATTTTTTCCAGATCCTTAGCTTGTAAAAAAGTTTCACAAACGGGCTTTTCGATCAGAAAATTTTTAACACCTCTGTCAATCCATTCGAGTGCATTTCTATAATGAGATTCGGAAGGGCTCGCGATGATTGCAAGATCAGGTTTATATTTAGAAGGTAAATGATCAGGATCGGAGAAGGTCAACTGGTCGGAAAGTTTCCACTGCCTACAAAACTTCTCCCTTTTATCCGGATTAGGATCGATACCTCCCAGAAACTCAAAATTCCTTTTACCCCAAGGAGAGAATAGAACTCCGGAATGAGTGCATGGCTTGGACCGATACGGATCTTTTTCCAAAGAAGAAGCGATCCTTCCCAAACCGATTAAAACAACCTTGGTTTTCCGCATCCCGCATACTTGAAAACCGGAACCGAGAGCTTGCAAGAGGAATTTTTAAAAATAGACTGCGAGTATTTTAGGTAGGAAGATATTGGGTCTGATGAAAGCCCCATTCCAATACGATCCGGAAACCGTAAGAAGGGTACTACAAAGTCCATCCGACTTCTCGTTTCAAAAAGAATCGGAGATCACAAACATCAGCACAGCGTCCGGAATGGCGGAACCTGGGACCTTATTCGTACCATTAAGAGGAAATAGAGACGGGCATGAATTTATCTTGGACGCCTTGGAAAAAGGAGCCTCTTATTTTTTATGCGAGAAGGATCATCCTATCTTAGTAACTCTTTCCTCGGAACAAAGATCAAAAGCGATCCAGGTCAAAGACACATTACTTGCGCTCGGCAAGCTTGCCACATTCCATAGATCCAGATTCAATCCTATCTTAATTGCAGTCACAGGTTCCAGCGGAAAGACAACTACAAAGGAGATCCTATCCTCTTGTCTTTCTCCATTGGAAGAAGGTTTGTTAGTCACTGAAAAAAACTATAATAATGAGATCGGGGTTCCATTCACATTATTTAAAATTAATTCCAAGACTAGATATGTTGTATGCGAGATGGGAATGAACCATGCAGGAGAAATTTCCAGGCTCACCAAAATGGCAAAACCGGATTATTCTCTCATCACTACAATTGGAACAGCACATATAGAATTATTAGGTTCCAGAAAAGGGATCGCAAAAGCAAAAGCGGAAGTCTTGGAAGGAATGAGTAAAGGTGGGGTATTATTCTACCCTGAAACCGGAGAATATAAGAATTTTCTAAAACGAAGATGTTTACGTTATGCGATCAAATTTAAATCGGTCCCTCTAAAAAGAAGATTAGAGATCTTGGAGACCAATCGAGAAGGATTTAAGATCTCCTTCTTAAATTATTCTTTGGACTGGAGCCTTCCCGGGATCAAACTTCTAGAAAATTTAGCATTATGTGTTTCGGTTTTGGAAGAATTAGGAACTCCTACAGATTGGATCCAGAATGGGATCCAAAACTTCAGATCCGGCGATAAACGCTTAGATTTCCAAATAGGAAATTATAAAATTCTAAACGATACCTATAACGCAAACAGAGAATCGATGTTGTCTTCATTAGAAGCATGTTCTCAAATAGCAGGAGACGAAGGATTTTACGCAGTATTAGGAGACATGAAAGAAGTCGGAAATTATTCCCGCAAATTCCATACTGAGATCGGAAGTTTTGCAGCTAGTCTAAAGAATTGCAAAGGGATCTTTCTATTCGGAACAGAATCTTCTCATGCACTGAAAAGTTTCCGGAAAAAAGCGGATCAGGGACTTCTATCCTTTTCCTTTCCAGGCGATGAAGAAGGACTCAAAAACTTAGTCAATACAATCCGCAAAGAAGTGCCTTCCGGCTCTTACCTATTAGCAAAGGCTTCCAGAGGGATGAGATTAGAAAGAGCAGTAGAGGAATTAAATTCTAGGACCAATAGCTCTTAAATGTTTTCGGACTTGCCTAGAGATTGATCTTAAAGGAATTTGCAAGTGTGAAAACGAAAGTCGCTATTATAATGGGAAGTAGTTCTGATTGGGAGACCATGAAAGAAGCGGTTATCATCCTAAAACAGTTGGGGATAGAATCTCATACTGAAATTGTATCCGCACATCGTTCTCCAGAGTTATTATTCGAATTTTCTAAATCTGCAAGATCCAAAGGTTTTGAGATCATCATTGCGGGTGCGGGTGGCGCTGCACATCTTCCTGGGATGGTGGCTTCTCTTACCACATTACCCGTGCTTGGAGTACCAGTCCAAAGTAAGGCGCTATCCGGAATGGACAGTTTGCTCTCGATAGTACAGATGCCAGGTGGAGTTCCAGTCGGAACACTTGCGATCGGAACTGCGGGAGCAAAGAATGCAGGACTGCTTGCTGCGAGAATATTGTCCCTACATGACGAAACTTTATCTCAAAAATTGGAACAATACAGAAACGATATTAGAGAAGAAGCATTGTCCAAAAACAAAGATCTAATATGACAAAAATTCTAGTTCCTCCTGCAAAGCTTGGAGTGATGGGATCTGGGCAACTCGGAAGAATGTTCGCCCAAGAAGCGATCCGAATGGGATATCAGGTATCCGTTTATTCTCCTGAAAGAAATAGTCCTGCTTCTTTGGTAGGGGCTTTTGAAACAGTTGCTCCTTACGAAGATGAAAATTCACTTCAAACATTTTTAAAGTCGATCGATGCACTTACATTCGAGTTTGAGAATATACCGGGAGCTGAACTGAATCTTATCTCCGAATATTCTAAAAAGAATTCTCTTCCGGTTTTTCCAAGTCCGGAATGTATCAGGATCGCACAGCATAGGATCAGAGAAAAAACATTATTTTCTAAATTAGGACTTCCTACCGTTCCCTTCTATCCGATCACTAATAAGGCAGAAGCAACAAAGGCAGGGGAGACATCCAAGTTCCCTGCAGTATTAAAAACTTCTTCTTTTGGTTATGACGGGAAAGGACAAACTAAATTCAAAACCAAAGAAGAATTCAGAGCATGGGTCGGTTCACTCGGACAAGAACCGCTTGATCTGATCTTAGAAGAATGGTATGAATTCGATAAAGAAGGTTCTGTGATCTTAGCAAGAGATCAAAAGGGAAATATACTTTGTTATTCACCTTCTGAAAATATTCACAAAAATCATATCTTAGACCTAACCATTCATCCCGGGAATTTTTCCGATTCTATCAGAAAGCAAATGACAGAATCCGCCAAAACTCTCGCCGAAGGAATCGATTATGTAGGAGTATTCGGGCTGGAATTCTTTATTAAAGGTGATAAGATCGTTCTAAACGAATTTGCCCCAAGACCACATAACTCAGGTCATTTCTCTCAGAACGGAGCAAATATTTCTCAATTCCAACTACAATTGAGATGTCTCACCGGACTTCCTTTTCCTTCTGAAATTTCTTCTCAAACTTCTTCCATGAAGAATATATTAGGACAAGATTATCTTCCTGATTCCGCTCTTTGGGCAAAGTATCTTGCAGATGAAAGATATACCTTACATCTTTATGGCAAGTCCGATCCAAGACAGGATCGTAAGATGGGGCATTGGAATTATGTGGGAAACGGAGCGGAGAAAGCGTTTTAGAAGATAAGAAAGATCAGCTCAAACTAAAAAGCCCGAGCTAATCTGCAAATCCTCAATTCTTATTTCGGATCGTATTTTTCTCCTAACCAGTAAGAACCTTCCAAGGAGATATGATGGCTGTCGCGATATAATAACTTATTATCTCTCACTGCATAACAATAAATTTGATCGCAAAAATTCTCCCAGGCATTCCATACTTTCATTTTAGGAAAATCCCTCTGGATAGATTTTATAATTTCATGATATTCTTTATTTCTATCGTCGAAATCTTTTCGAGATACTCTGCAAACATATTCCGCGTCAACCGATTCCAAGCTAAACGGCCTTAATGGAACGCATTTTTTCGGATCGAAATCTAGCTCGGGAAAATCCGCTATGTAAACGACATCCTTGCCTGCCTTGGTAAATCTTCTTACTGAATCATAAAATGCTTGTTGGAATGCTTTCTTCGGATCCAAAATATCAGGCCTATATTGATATTTAATTCCTCTAAGCGGAGTCTTATCCTCATAATTTGTTAGGTTTACATATCTTGGCCCCGAGCTATTCATAAGAACAGTCTTAATCCTCGGGTCTTTTTCCAAAATCTCCAGAGCTTTGTTTTCTTTCTCGCAAGGCCATTTTTCATTTCCAATCATCCCGAAAAACGGAGGGCATCCTCCTGTTCCCATATGCAACAAGTTGGATCCTTGTTCGGAAAACTTTCGGATTAAACCGTAAGCTAACGAATTTGCATGGCTATCTCCCATTAAAATTGCATCAGGATCACGATCCACTGAACCGATTAAACAATATCTAATATTGTCTCCGAATTTAGATTTAAACTTTTGAACACAAGCCGGGTCATCAATCTGCCAACCTTCAAAAATTTGAGCGTTCTGCTTATATTCTTTTATTCTCCATTCCCAACCATTTCTCTTATAAATATCTTGTCCGAGTAATACGATTATAATTACGAGACCAATCAATAATCCTAATATGGGTTTTCCTTCTTTAAATCGAAGATTCTTTTCTAAAAAATGCCATGTCGAAACAGACAACAAAAAAGCCAAGAATACCGCAATAATTCTCCACTCTTGAGCAGGGGTTCCAGATTCTACAATCGTAGCAAAAGACAATAAAGGCCAATGCCATAAATATAAAGGAAAACTAATTAACCCAATGAAAACCACTGGCTTAAGGCTAAGAATCTTTTTATTAACGATTGCATGCGGACCCGAAACTATGATAAGTATAGCTCCAACAACAGGTAGCAATGCTGCAAATCGCGGAAAGGACGTTTCCTTATTATAAAAAAGAACAGCAACAAGAATCAAAGCGAATCCGACAAGAGAAAGCAAATCCTGCGCCTTTTTTTCTTTCAGAACGGAAGCAGAAATCTTATAATTTGAAAATTCAAATTTCCTAAAATACTCTGGCAACAAATCCCCGATAGTTTCGACCTTAAAGATTTGCAACCAGGCTAAGACCGCCCCTAATAATAATTCCCAAACCCGAGTATTTGGTAGATAAAAACTATAAACTGGATTTGCCCGGAATTCAGCAATATTCCAAACAAAAGAAACAATGGCGGTAAGAAGTGTAACAAGAAATAGGTTAAGACCAAATCTCCAGGCTAAATATAGAGTTAGAGGCCAAAAAATATAAAACTGCTCCTCTATTCCCAAAGACCAAAGATGCAGTAATGGCTTCAGCTCAGCAGCTGCATCGAAATAATCTGCAAATTCTTTCAAAAGAGCAATATTAGAGAAAAATAAACTACCAGCAACCGCATGTCGGCCCAATTGTTTGTATTCTTCACCTAGAAGAATAAAATAGCCGGTGGTCAAGCAGAAGAAGAGAACAACGATTAATGCAGGAAAAATGCGACGTATCCTTCGCGAATAAAAATCAAAAAAGCTAAATGTCCCTTTTTCTAAATTTTTGAAAAGTATGCTTGAGATAAGGTAACCGGAAATAACGAAAAAAACATCAACCCCAACAAAGCCGCCAGTTATTAGAGAAGGAAACGCATGAAAGATTACCACGGACAGAACAGCTACTGCGCGAAGACCGTCTATATCGGGGCGATATTTTACTAATTCATTATGTTTCAAACAAGGATCCAACCTAATTCAGAATACATACACAAAAATCTCCGCATTCATTATCGAATCGGAAATCCTTGTAAACAAAGATAATAACTGTAAATTTCTACTGTAGATAACTTATTATTCAAAAGTTAATTAGCTTAATATTTCGGATTTTTGATAAAAAATACCCAAGCACTGAAGTATAATTGAAAAACAATAGAAGTATCGCCACATTCTCTACGAAAACAATATTCATCAATAGATAAATACTAATATGAAAACCTATAAGTAGCATAAGCATAATTCGTTTTGGCCAGACCCTCAAAAATGGTAGAGCTAATGCTAAAATCTCTAGCACAGTTGAAAAAGCTAGAGAAAAATATAATGTCCAATTCAACCAACTTTGACTTAGATAATATTGTGCCAAACCTAATTCAGGAAATCTTCCTGGACGCATAATTCCATTAACGATAATCCATCTTTTCATCACATCTGGATGAAAAACTTCCGGAAACCCGATCGCTAATCTAGCAATCGCTATATATACATATTCCAAAATTGGAATAGATAGAATCATTAGCATAGAAGCTTGATATACTTTTTGGTCTCTATTTTTATCGATATTGCCTTTATAACGACTTAAGGCATCTAGGCAAGGTGTCAGAGCAATGGAAAACATAATATAAACAAAAACAAGCTCTCTATGGTCAACATGACCACCAAATCCTTTTTCGATTCCAAGAAAAATTGCAAAACCGATACAAGAACCATATAAAGAAATTTTATCTGTTCCTAAAATTGCTCGGATTAAAAAAAACAATAATATAACCTTAAACCCAAGCAGAAATCCAGGATTATTGATACCTATCCAATAATCCGGGGGGATTAGTCTAAATATTCCCTGAGGATAAAAAAGAGCAGGCTCTAAATATGATAAGGACAAGGTTCTATCAAAAAAAACATACAGGAATACTATTGAGAAAACAAGGATTCGGGCAAAACCCAATGTATTCGCGTTTGCATCATTGTGGAGTAACATTCTGTTCATTCAAAGTCCGCCGTATAAATTTCAGATTTTGAAAGATTGTTTTCGCCTTCCAATATGGTTTTGTAAAAGATTAAACCGTTAATTTTTTTCTGATATTTTTTATCGTAATAAGTTCTTACGGACTTCGCCCATAAGTTTGCCTCTTTGATACTCTGGGATCTTACGATTTCATTCTTTGATTCCAGGCCTCTTCTTAATACATCCATTCTTGTGGATAATGAAGGGAAACCAATAGCAGTAAAAGTATTTGCGGGGTTGAAACTTTCTACCTTGCCATCAGGCAAACGAACAAACCAAGAATAACTTTCCGCTATTTCTCCAGATCGTCCGTGTTGAAACATTGCAAATCTCACCAAAGGATAAAAACTGACTTTTTGCGGAAAAGAGTATTGTAATCGATCTAATATTTGAGCGGAACCCCAAAGCAAGATAAATGCTAAATACAAAATATAAGAAGATTTACCTATATACTTAAAGTGCTCCAACATCTTAAGTTTTATAAAAAATAACCATAAAATAAATATTATACAAGATGCCTCAAAAAGGCCTCTGAATATAAAAAAGAACAATTCCTGATTCGATATTTTATCCATTGGTGAGTATTCTTAAAACTCTATAATACTTCTTACAAACATTTTTAAAGTTTAAAAATTTGATTTTTATTAACTTTTTCTTCCTCAAACAACGGTTATAGCCAGCCTAGTCGGGAGTATATTTCTTTGTATTTTTCAAACGTAATATCCCAATACTTAAGAACCCTATCGCGAAGCAGGGTCGGTTTAGCCTGAAGTGCGGAATCCTTGCGTAAAAGGATCTTCAATATTTCCTCGATCGAAGTTCCTTCTGGAAATATCTGATCGCCCGGCAATGAGTATTCAGGAATGGACCCAACTGACCAGCCGGTGACAGGAGTCCCTAAATAATGTGAAAGGACTAATGGAGCATTTGTTTCTCCAACTGAGCTAGTACGAAAACAGGTTACATAGTCCGATTTTTGGATTTCTTGATTTAATACTTCATCACTGCAATATCCAAGTTGAATCAACTTTAGTTCTTTATATTTTCGAATTAAATCTTGTGTTGTCTGGTCTTTTATCTCTCCTGCAATCACTAGGGTGATTTGAGGAAACTTCGACGCGGCAATTATTAACTCTGGCAATGCTTTAGCCTTTTTAGCGACGCCAGGCTGGCATATGCGAAGAGTTATTCTATTCCCATCCTCGCCAATTTCTGAATTCGGCTTTATATTAAGGGGGATATTATTTTCGACCTTTATCGGATCGTGATATAGTGGAAGCGGCCCCATTGGCACAACTTCAATAGATTTAGCGTAACCTTTCTTTCGCGCCAACGCCTTAGCATATTCCGAATGAACAACGAGCTGATGATTCCGTAATAAAAATAACTGTAATCTTCCAATAAAAAAACGTAATATTGGATTTCTAGGCACTACATCATGCATAGTGGCTATTGCCCTAGTCTTATGTTCCAAAGCAGACATCAAAACTTCTCGTCCGCTATTCCCTATATGAAAGTGCGCAAATGAATGCGAACTGGAAGGCTTTTGTAAAAACTTTACGTTTATACCTCTAGAATTAAAGATCAGTTCAAAGGTTTGGCAGTATCTAGTAATACCTAAAGAATTTTTTGGAGAAATTAATTCAATCATTACGATTTTCCAAGATGTTTTAGAAGAAAATCCGTTCCTTCCTCTCGCCAGCTTTTAAGAATATTGTTAACTTTATCCCATTCAATTTTAGTTTGTCGGAGTTGGTTTATTTTTGCTGTATCAAACTCGAATAAAAATCTATCTTGTAGCTGCACCTTTTCCAAGAGACTATATAATCGATCATTCATTCCTTCTAATTTTCCTGCATTAGGTATTACAAAAAATTCTTTATTCAAAAGCAGGCTAAAGACGGTACAATGAAATGAATTAGTTATTACGCAATCTGATCGGTCTATTGATGACAGCCATTGTGGAATAGTTAAAAAATGAGGACTACTATAATCCCCATTCGCGGAAACATGACGATATCGACCAATCGACTTCACAAATTTAAAAATCTTTTTTCTATCTAATAACAAACTGTCGGACAAAGTATAAAGAAATACAGAGAAGTTATCCGAAGAATTCTCTTTTTCTTCCCTATAGAAACTGCGCCACTCATCAGGAGATAATAATATTGTTGGATCGGGCACTACCGAAAAATCGTTACGTCCTAGCGATATCCCTATATCCATTCCAGATTTTTCTCGTACGCCGATAGCATTAAATTCTGGTATATATCTTTTGAACACATTTGAAGTCTCTATATCCAACTTAGAAGTTCCGAAACTTGCAGCATAAGCAATTCTCTTCGTTCCTTTAGGAGCAAAACCAAGCAAATAAGGTATAAAAGACACTGAAAAAATAGGACTCCAAACCTGATCTGATCCAACGATATACGCATCGGCGTTCGGTGGAGCTTCGTTCAACGCTTCGATCGAATTATATACTCCCTCGCTAAAGTTAAGATATTTACTTCTAAATTCATTAAATCTCCGCGGATCAAAAGATTCCTCAATGAATCTACGATAACCTTGCAAAGGATGCTTTAGAGCTCTTATTATAATATGGATCAAAGCACCAAGCTTTCTAGCTCCAAGCGGTGAAATCCGCTTAAACCTAATAATAAAAGGTGTGTGTCCCAATTTTTTTAGCACCTTTTGCATAGCATAAGCCTGCAAAAGTTGGCCGTAATTATGCTTAGATTCCCAAAAGGTCATAATACCGATACGCATTTCTCTAAACTCCTGATCCAATTAAGTAACTTAAAGCAAATCTCATCATACTATTAATAAAAGCTGACATTGGCGTTAAAACAATCTCCAAATGTTGATCAATTTTGTCTCATTCTTTTAAACTGATCTAATCCAAATCGAATGCCACTATGGATCATCTTTTTATTCAAATATGTGAAATATACAGCAGATCCAATTGCATTTACTACCAAGACCCAAATCTCATTTGAAACAGAGCAAATTCCAAATAAAATGATAAACGCTAAATTGACTAATAAACTTTTGATCGGGAAGGTTATTTCAAAAAAAGATCTAGAATGGAAATAGCGAGCAACGAATAAAACTATATTTCCCGCCAGTAACGAGATCGCGCAACCTAACAAGCCTAAATATGGGATTAAGATCAAATTTAGAGTTATATTTACTAGAGCAGCGATTACCGTCGTATAGAATGCATCTGTCGTTTTTTTCGCAGCTAGATATCCTCCTCCGTAAAAACTCCCCAATGCCTGAAAACAAACTGCAAAATAAAAGAGAGGTAAATATTGCCCCACCTCAAAATAACTTTGGTTTACGATAAACGGTAATAAAGGTTTTGAAAATCCGATCGCGAGGGCTGTTAAGCCTAATAACAATTTTAGATATTTCTCAATTACATTGTCAAAATACGCCCTACTGCCCTCTGTTCCATATAAACGAATTACTTTCTCCTGCCATGCCTGATTGAAGATCAGATGCAAGATCAGCAAAATATTCGGGAACTTCATTGCAATTGCAAACAAACCATTTGCAGCAATCCCGAGATAATATAATATCATATACCTATTTGATTCGGAAATCGCCCACCAACTCACTTGATTTGGGATCAACGGTATCGTATAACGCAGCATAGATCTCAATAGAGACAGGTCGAATGTAGCAAAGCTGAAATAAGAGATGAATTGAGTTTTATATATGAGATATAATAATGTTAAGAAGGATGAGAGTAAATTAGCAAAAATAATACCCTTTAATCCGAGATCGGAAACCGAAATTACGATTAAAGCTCCTATAGTAAACACTCCGGAATAGATGACTCCCGACAAAGCATAAACAAAATTTAAAGATCTAGATCTGGCAAATTGTAAAACAATAGTGTAGAAGACTTGGCATATTAAAAATAAATAAATAAGCGAGCTAAATGGAATTTCAATTATAAGAGCTATGATCCAGTAAGCTACGGAAAAAATGAGAACATTCAAGGATACCGCTATCGTTGCGCCGGAAATTACTTTTGAAACTTCACGAGAGGCATGGTCCTCATTCAAACACCATCTAAGAATTCCATCGTAAAGTTGTAAGGAGATCAATGGGACCAGCAAGGTAGAACTGGTCAGAATAAGATCAAAAACTCCTATTTCTTCCTTTTTCAAAAAGAAAGTAAAAACAAAGAATATTACAAAAGTTAACCCTTTTGAAAAAATATTCGCAACTCCATATATTAGAGTTAGCTTACTTAAGCTTAAATTGTTTCCCATAATGACAGTATAAGGTAGTCAGGTTTAATTCGAACTTCTGCAAAATGAAATCAATACCGATTTATAACTCGAGTATCAAAAGGATTTGATTTTTTCTCTTCGGCGGCTATCCTATTTTCTCCATTCAAATCCCAAAATTTTCTTTGCCACATGTTCCCACGTAAGTTCCTTTTTGAAATCGCGGATCGCACTTTTCATCCCAGCAAGTTCTTTTCTGGATATTACCTTAAGTTTTTCTGCAATTCCCTCTGCAGAATTAGGTTCAACTAAATATCCAGTCTCTCCATCCGTTATAATATCGATAAGTCCGCCTACGCGAGTAGCAATAATCGGACAATCATATCGGTAAGCGACCGCGCCAACAGCAGTTCCAGATGCTGAACGATAAGGAAGAACGGCAGCATCCGATCTATAAAAATACTCGGCAAGTTCTTCTTCTTTCGTATAGGAAAGATGAAGTTCCACATTTTTAAGATCTAAACTTTTAACTAGATCATAAATAATTTCTTTATTCTCCCAAGTCTCCCCTGCAACCGTCAAGTAGACTTCCTGATCATTTAATTTGGCAAGGGCATGGAATAAAATATCTAAACCTTTATACGGTCGAATAAAACCGAAAAATAAGAGTTCTAACCTTCCTCTTTTCTTTAATAAACCTTTAGGCTCAGGGAATTCATCATACGCAGGAATATGAATTTTTAATACAGGTTTTTTAGGATATTGAGACTTTAAAAAATCCTTATGTTCTCCGGAATGAACTATATAACCATCCGCGCTAGATAATAAGAACTCAACGACCTTTTTTTTTAATCCTTTAGATCCATGATCAGATAGGTTATGACAAAGAAATATAACTGGGATCTTTTTTCTGCGAAGCAGAAAAGCGATAAAGGCAAATCCCGGAGCCCAAAATAAAGTCCACCAAGTAAGAATAACTAAATCCGCATTACTTTTAATGATACTATTGGCAACTTTAATCAGACTGAAAGGATTCAAAGCGTCGAGTAGATAATTTACTTCAGGATCTCTGCCGATTGCAAAAGGATCAACGTCACTTTCTCCCGGATAAAGAAACTTAGGATATTGCCTTTTGAATGAAATAGTTTGTAGATTACAAATCTTTGAAAGAGAACCTTTTAGGAAAGTTGTATATTGAGCTATCCCACCTCGATAGGGAGCAATAGGCCCCAATAGAGAAACATTCTTAACATTCGACATAACCGATTACTGGCGAGACTTTCGCACTTTAGAAGGGCTTAGAGTGCCAGTAAAGTAATTCCCAGAAAAAAATCTCTTCTTTTCGTAATACAAAATCTCTTCGCTCAATTTCCGATTCATTCCTATCAGAAAAGCCAGAATCCCCGAAACCAAAAATAATCCTGAAATGATTACTAAAACTACGGCAAACAATAAAGATTGTACATGCCCTTTTCCAATCCCTAAAAAGAAAAAGATCAGAAAGCGGATCGCAATCGCTAATGCAGGAATAAAAGTAGCAATAGCCAAAACTCCAAAAAAGTGAAACGGCCTATAAATAATTAATAACCTTACTAAAGAAGTTCCGGACTTCCACATATGTTGAAAAATGTTTTTAAATAGTCTGGACTTTCTAGTCGGAGGATTTGTAGGGATCGGAATAGAAGAAACAGCCAAATCCATTTTAACCGCTTGCACAATCGTATCTAAAACATAGGAAAACTTAGTAGTAACATTTAGTCTTAAGAGACTTTCTCTTGAGTACGCTCTAAATCCGGAAACAGTGTCCGGAATATCAGTACCGATCAAATTTCGTACGACTAAATTTCCGAACCATTGAAGTATCTTTTTTAAAGGAGAAAAATATTCCACCTTCCAAGGCACTCTGTTCCCAATAGCAATGTCCGCTGAACCGGTCATGACTGGAGTGATTAAATCCGGAATATATGAAGAAGGGTATTGGTTGTCTGCGTCAGTATTTACGAAAATGTCCGCACCACTTTCCAGGGCAGCTTCTACTCCGGACTTGAAAGCTCTACCCAATCCTAAGTTCTTTTTGTGGGAAATAATTTTACAACCGTGGGCTGCTGCAATCTCAGAGGTGCGATCAGTAGAACCGTCGTCTACGATTTGAATTTCTATAGTTTTGATACCGGAAATCTTTTTCGGGATTTCGGCCAAAACCGTAGAAAGAGTTTTTTCCTCATTATAGCAAGGGATATTAATTACTAACTTCATTCGATAAATTTAGTGTCTACCAGACTAATTCATAATCGAATATAGTCCAATGATTTTTACGGAGATTATCATTCAAAAAGCCCGCATTAAGCCGTATATCCTAAATTTTTGACAGGCCCAAATTTAGGATTTCCGCTCATAATTCATCGTTATTGCTCGGTGGCAAAAATATAAATTGTATAAAATCGAGTTTCCTTACTTTCAAGCAATTTGCTTTTTCTCGAAAAAGCATCGAGTAATTGTTCAGATTCTTTATTGGTAATATCCGGGTATTGAATTACATGCGGAGTTATATATTTCAGAATTTTGAAAAGTATATCTTCCTCCCCATCCATTTCCTGCGTGATATCTTTTGTTTTATATTTAGAAACAACAAATCCGATCTTTTTATTTGTTTTCTCTTTTAACAATCTATCGGAAATTATTTCTCCATCTCGGAAAGTTTTGATGTAAAAACAAGGGATCGAAAGTGAAAGACGGCCGAAATGTCCGCTAATAATCTCACTCCCGGTGACAATATAATCGGTATTATATTTTTCGAACTCTCCAGACATCACCTTAATTTGTTTGTACGAAGCTCGGATCATCGACAACCCTTTCAGGGTAGCTGCAACGGAAAAAGAAACGAATATTGCTAAAACTGCTATATTTATTTTAGAGAATCCTTTTTCTGATTTTATCCGATACCAATCATCCAGAAGGAACAATCCTGGAAAAATACATAAAGACAAATAACGCGGCCCCCAGCTCACAAAGGCTTCCGTGCTAACAGAAAAACTCAATAAAGGAATATAAATAACTAATAAAAGAATAATAATCTTTTCGCGTAGGCTCAGAGCAGTTTTAGAAAAAGTCCGATCAAAAATAACCCATAATAAAATCGGCATATACCCAAAAAATCCCAGCTTCCAATACCCGAAAAAAGCTAGGACAAAAAGTTGTTTTAACTTAATGGATATATCCCAAGCTACACTACTGTTAACTTCAAAACGAGGACCTAAAAAGCTATCGTACACATACTTATTAAAAATTATAAAAACAAGTATTGGAAGAATGATACCTAATGCAAAAGTTCCGTTACCTTTCCAAAAATCTATATTGAATAATCTTTTATATTCCGCTATTAAAATAGCAAAACCAAGAACCGGAATAAAGATGAAAGGTTCTAACCGGAACCAAACTGTGGCTCCCAAAAAAAAGCCACCAATAAGACGTTCCGAAAACTCCCATTCTAAATTGGCGCTTTTAAAATATAATGACAAGCCAATTCCTGCAAACAGCAAAAATAAGGTATTCTCACTATATTCCAAAGAATAAAGAAATAACGGAGTACAAAGTAATGCGAAGAAGATCGTAAATCGTACAGGCTGATAGATAATTTTAAATATGGCTACAGATATAAGATATATTAATATACAAAATGGCACTAATGCTGCGGACCCGAACAAATACAAAATTGGGGCAGTAACTGCCGCAAAACCAATGGAATACTGTCCCCAATATCCACCATCAGGTCTTAAGATTAAAAATTTCCTGTTAGGATGAGCTAGATAATCTGGATCCCATTTTTTCCCAAGGTAAAATACTTCTTGGTCCGAATAGGAAGTCTCTAAAAGTCCTTTCGCTTGAAATAATTTAAGCGCCGAATCCGAATTAAAACCATCATTAGTCGGAACGGAAAATAATGCATAAAGAACTAAAGCAACGGGGACAATCCAATAAGCATTTTCTAATAGAAATTTACGAAACATTAAACTCCTCAAATATCATTTAACTTATATAAGTTAATAACGCGTGCAAATGATAGAAATTCTCAAAAAACTCATCTCCTATGTGAGGTATTTTAAAAAATCAGAAACAAATCGAATCCTGTTCGGTATCGAATTTATCTAAAAAGTAAAATTAGACCTCAATCAAAATAGGTTATACTGAGAATTTTTACAAGTTATTTCTTTCCTTCGCCTTTCATAAAGGCAAGCCCCCAGTCCCTCACATTCCCTGCCCCAAGAGTAATCAGCCTATCTCCGACTTTCAAAATGTTTCCGATAAACTTAATATCTGATTGAAGATCGCCGGAAAGTAATAGAGGCTTTGTCTTCATAGAATTTGCGATCAACTCAGATGTTATTCCCGGAATTGGATCCTCTCCGGCGGAATAAATCGGCAAAAGAAAAACAATATCTCCGGCATCTAAACTATTTGCAAATTCTCTAAACAAGTTCCTAGTGCGAGTAAAACGATGAGGTTGAAAAAGGATAATCGCCCTTCCCTCGCTACCCGATAACTCTTTTACCGAAGAAAGAACCGCCTGAACTTCCGTTGGATGATGGCCGTAGTCATCGTAAATATCTACACCATTCTTATTTCCGATATATTCTAACCTACGTTTAACTCCTGCGTATCCGGAAACCGATTTGGAAGCTTTTTCAGGATCCGCTCCTAACGAACAGGCAGCAAGCACTCCGGCAAGAGAATTTGTGAGATAATGTTTTCCTGGAAATCTGGAACTAATCTCAAATTCTTTTCCGTTCAAAAAGAATATTAACTTCTTATTTTCTATTTTATAATGTACTAAATTCTTAAAACCTTCAGACTTACCGTTTCTTTCAGAAGAAGAAGTAAATCCGAAAATTTTAGATTTATCTTGGATTAGCTTGAGACAATCCGATATTCCAGGATCATCCAAGTCCAAGATCACAGTTTGGGATCCGGAAGAAATAAACTTAGAAAATGCTTCTAATAATTTCTCTCGAGTATGATAAAAATCCAAATGATCTTCATCTATATTAGTAAGAATACGTATCTGAGCCTTATGATTTAAGAATGTTCCATCGGATTCGTCCGATTCAAAAACTCCTATCTTACCGGATGAAAATCTCCCGCCCACTCCGTTTAAAAAGGAAACATCACCTCCCACCATCACAGAAGGGGAATATCCAAGATCATTAAGTATATGGGCAGTCATCGCAGTAGTTGTAGTTTTTCCGTGAGAACCGCCTACTGCAATGCACGTAAGATGTTCAAAACAGTTATGCAGAACTTCCGACCTATGAAAGAATCGAATTCCTTTTTGTTTTAAAAAAATAGCGATAGGATGGGAATCTAAACGAATGGCAGAAGAATAGATCGCAGAGTCGTATGTAATATTCTCTTCGAGATCGGAAAGTTTGGAGAATATTTTTACTCCCTTCTTTTCTAAGTTTTCAGTGACTTGACTTTTTTTACCGTCATAGCCTGAGACTTCGAAGCCGGCATCCGCCAATATATGTGCCAGACTGGACATACCCGAACCGCCGATCCCAAGAAAAAAAGGTTTGGAAAAACCCAATCTTTGTTGGATAGAACCGCTTTCCATTATTTGGTATTTTCGAAAAAGAAACTGGCAGTTTCAGTAGATGCTTCTACATGAGAACATTCTAATGATCTAATAGACATTTCATTTAAGAGTTCGGGCTTCTCCGCATACTCATTCAAGATACGAAATAATTTGCTCTCGTCCTCGTCTCTTTGTTCAAGTAAAGCTGCGGCACCATTCGCTTCCATATACTTTGCGTTTGCAGTTTGGTGATCATCTTTTGCGAATGGATATGGGATCAAGAGCATAGGAAGTGCATAAGCAGCACATTCGGAAAGAACTCCAGAACCGGAACGAGCAATCACCAAATTGGCCCATTCATAATGTTCCGCCATATTATCCGAATAAGAGATCAGATCCGCATCTTTTGTTTTTTTAGAAACCTCATCGTAGAGGGCAGTTCCAGTAAGCATCCTAAAACGGAATCTTTCCTGGATCACCTCGTGTTTCATCAGGTTGACTACCATATTATTGATCTGCCTTGCACCCTGAGATCCGCCCATTACTAAAACATTAAATTGTTTTTTCTTTTTAGGATCCCATTTTTCGCTGAACTTCAAAGCGAGTTTAGGTACGGTTTTAGATCTTAAAGGATTTCCTAATATTTCCCAACTACAGGACACTTTTGTATCTTTAGGCGGAAAACTGAAAGCAACCTTATCCGCAAATCTAAAGAATATACGATTCACTTTTCCAGGAATGCAGTTTTGCTCGCATAGATACAATTTTTTCCCGAAGATTACTGCGTATAGAAGAGCAGGAACACTAGAATATCCACCCATTCCTACAACTGCATCCACACCCAATTGTCTGAACTTGATCCATGACTTTAGAAGTTGGAATATATATCTAAAAGGTAATAAAAGAATATTCCCGGAGAGAGAAGGAGTATTATGCCATACAACTTCGCAAGGAGCTTGTTTAAGATCCGGATTATCCTTATTTCGGATAAGAGAATGTAAAAAAACGTTAGAGATACCTAAGGAATCTTTTCGACTTACAAGACTTTCTGCAAGTGCGACCCCCGGGGAAATATGCCCCCCGGTCCCACCGGCTGCGATTAAAACCGATCTCATACGCCTATGTTTTCTTTTCTGGTTATATTGACAAGAATTCCGAAGGCTGCCAAAACCACGAGAAGTGAAGATCCTCCGTAACTCATAAATGGCAAGCTAATCCCTGTAATTGGGAAAAGACCGGTAACCACATAACTATTGATAACGAACTGAGTACCTAAAATAAAAAGTAAACCGGCTCCCAAATAAAAACCGAAAGGGTCCTCCACTCTTTTGAGAAGAACATATACTCTGGAAAGAAGTATCATCACCAAAGCAAAGAAGAATAAGAATCCGATAAACCCGAAGTCCTCTACATAGGTTGCAAGAACGAAGTCGGTATGACTATACGTTAGATATCTATGCGCATAACCACTGGCCAATTTATTACCAAACCAGCCTCCATCCAAAAACGCTCTGAAAGAGGTAACCAACTGGTGGCCTTCATCATAACGAAACCGATATGGATCTAACCAAACTTCCATTCTTTTTCTTCTATAACCTACTTGGCTGATTAGAAGATAAGCTAAAGGAAGAGATACCAAACCTACGAGAAGAAGATTGCGGACCGGAAATCCGAATAAGAATACAAACGCGATCACCACGAATAAAATTTCCATCGTGGTTCCGAAAGCCGGTTCTGCCAAGATGAGTATTAGAACTGCGAGCAATAAAACTGCAGGAAGAATGAACTTTTTAGGATCTCGATTCTCTTTCAATTTCAATTTTACTATAAGGGAAGATAGATAAACTACCACAGCTAATTTAGCGATCTCGGAAGGTTGCAGCTGATATGGTCCAATCCCTATCCATCTATGGAAGTTTCTTCCATAATAAGTTCCTACGGATTTTCCGACCCCTGGAATAAACACTAAGATCAAAAGTAAAACGCTGATTATAATTCCGGCTAACGCGAATCTTTCTAATCGTTTATAAGGGAAATTTGCAAAGAAGAAAAATACAATAAGGCCGATGACCGCCCAGGCCAATTGTTTTTTGAGAAAATATTCCGAGTCCTGGAATTCTCTCCATGCAGTCACGGAAGAACTGGAATACATTACACATATTCCAAATAGTAAAAGAAAGAATACGGCTCCTACTAGGACCAGATCGAAGGGGGAACCGGGAGATTCCCAAAAATCTTTGAACTTTCTCCCGAGAGCCTTCATTGAATTTTTAAACTAGATAAGGAGATGATCGCAAGAATGATTGCCGCTATCCAGAAACGGATGACCACTTTAGTTTCAGGAACTCCTCCCAATTCAAAATGGTGATGCAAAGGAGCCATTTTAAAAATTCTCTTTTGCGTCAGTTTAAAAGAACCAACTTGAAGGATCACTGATAAAGATTCTGCAACAAAGATCCCGCCAAGAATGATAAGTAGGATCTCCTTTTTCAACATTACACAAGTAAGTCCTATGGTAGCACCTAAAAACAAAGAACCGGTGTCTCCCATGAATACCTGCGCCGGATGACTATTAAACCAAAGAAATCCGATGAGTGCTCCGGTTAAAGCAGCAAGGAATACACTATATTCATGAGCATGAGGAAGATAAGGAATATTCAGATAATTTGCTGCAACAGGTGTTCCGGAAACATATGCGATCAATCCGAGAGTCCCAACTACAATCCCCGCAGTTCCACCAGCAAGACCATCCAAGCCGTCAGTTAGGTTTACTCCATGAGAAGATCCTAATATTACTAAAATCGAAAATGGGATCGCAAAATATCCCCAGGAAAGGACCGGCCCTTTCACGAAAGGTAAGAAAAGATCAGTCAAATGGAATAAAATTTTACCGGTGGTACCCTTAGGTGCTTCTCCGGTAGTATACAAGAAGACTACACAAAAGATCACTGCCAGAACTACGGAAACCGCAAATTTAGTACGGGCCCTCATTCCACCTTTGATCTTCTTTACGGATTTCATATAATCGTCCATGAATCCCAGGGTCGCAAAAGAAATGGAACAAACGAGCAATAGAAGAATATTAGAATTTCTTAAATTTCCCCAAAGAAGAACGGATACAACCAGGGCAGATACGATCATGAGACCGCCCATTGTTGGAGTTCCCGACTTAGCACTATGAGATTTTGGTCCGTCATCCCTTACACTTTCTCTGAATTTTAATCCGTGTAAGAAATCGATCACTCTCCCTCCGAACCAGAAAGTCAGGAACATAGAAGTTAATCCGGCCATTAAGGCCCGAACGGTTACATAGCTGAAAAGTCTTAGGGAATCTAAATCTTGGAAAAATCTTTCGTATAAAAAGTAAAACATATCGTTTCTAGGAAGTCAGATTCGCCCGCGCCAAGTACGAGTAAACGTAAAAAAGAAAATCTTCTTCTCTGACTTAATTATCGACGTAAGCCAGGATCTAAGACATTTTTTTTGGATTTAGATCCGTCACAAAGCCGGACTATAGCCCGGCTTTGCCGGGCTTCAGGAGCAACGCGACTATAGCCCGAATGCCTTTCGGATCTCTTCTCCGTCATCAAAATGCCTTTTATCTCGACCTATGATCTGATAGTCCTCATGTCCTTTTCCGGCCACAAGGAGACATCCACCCTCTTTTAAGTAAGAGATCCCATAAAGAATGGCCTTTGCCCTATCTACTTCTCTAAGTAATGGAGAATATCCCCCAGGAAAACCGGCTTGGATATCGTCTAGGATACTTTCGGCATTTTCTGTTCTTGGGTTATCGGAAGTGAGTATAACCTGATCAGCAAGTTCCCCCGCGATCTTTGCCATCTTGGGACGTTTGGTTTTATCTCTATCTCCTCCGCATCCGAAAAGTGCGACTAGTTCTTTGGGTTTGGATTCTCGGATACTTCTTAAAATATTCTCTAAAGCATCCGGAGTATGAGCATAATCTACAACAGCCATACGAGACTTGTCTTTACTATAATATATCTGAAATCTTCCAGGGATCTGAGGAATACTTCCCAAGGCAGATAGAAGTGATTTTTTCTCCCAACCTAGACCGAGCGCGGTAACAAATGCAAGCGCAGTATTCCTAACATTAAATCCACCTAGAAGATTGGTGCTAATTTCAGTATCTCCACCCCATTCATTCGGAAGTCTAATTTGGTAAGAAGTTTTTTCCAGTGAGAATGCTTCCGAATGTATCTCGAAATCTTCTGAACTTCTTCCAAGAGAGAAAATTTTAAGATCGGGAGAAGAAGCCTCCACTACAGATTTAAAATCTTTTCCTCCAGGAGCATCCGAATCTATTACACCGAAAGTTTCCGGATGTAGAGCCAAGGATGAAAATAAAAGAGCCTTACTGTTTCGATAATCTTCCATGTTTGGATGAAAATCCAAATGATCTTGAGTAAGATTGGAGAACACCCCTACTTTGAAATGGACCCCATTTGTTCTCCCCAGTTTTAATCCATGAGAACTCGCTTCCATAAAAACATATTCCACTCCTGAATCATACATTTCTTTCAGAATGGATTGAAGGCTGCTTGGATCAGGAGTGGTGTATCCTGTATCTGATAATATCCCCTTAAATTTAACTCCTGTGGTCCCAATGATCCCGCAGGATTTTCCCTGAGATTCCCCAAGATAAGCTAAAATATGAGTTAAGGAAGTTTTACCGTTTGTTCCGGTAACTCCAATTACTTTTAGATTGGAAGAAGGATCTCCTAAAATGACAGAAGCGATCGGCCCAGCTAAACTTTCCGGATCTTGATCGGTCTTAAGAACGACCTTGTTATCTAATTTCGGAATTTTTAATTTAGATCCTATTAATATATATCTGGAAGAAGAAGCCTTGGCATATTCTACACCTTTATCTCCCGAAGAATCAGGAAGGCAGAATAGATCATTCGGTTCTAATTTTCTAGAATCCGTGCGGACAAAGTCGAAGTTCTCGTCCGGAGTATAAGATCCTGATATTATTTTAATATCTGGAAAAAGATTAAGGAGCTCTGAAAGTTTCAAGTTCCGCCTCGTTTCTTTCTGGAGGAAGAGTCACCGTAATGATCCGATCTCCGACCGTGATCGGTAAATAATGATATGTTTTACGATACAACGCTTCTATCCTACGGGCAGAAGTATAAGTTGCCATTCCAATTTTTAAATCATCATTCTTCTTTAAAAGTTTTTCTTTTTCTTGGGAAGCGATTGAAAGTTCTCGGTTTAGTCTGGAAACCTGAACATTCTGCCAAACGAATAAAAGTGCGATACTAAATGGAGCTATAATCCAACCGAATATTCTAAACAAAAAACCAAGATCGGGCCAAAGACGAAGGGATAAAAATTCTGAAACTCTGCTCATTCTTCTTCGTCCTCCTCTTCTTCTTCAGTATCGGTAGGAAGTGATTTATGTATGACACGTAATTTTGCGGAACGAGAAGCCGGATTTTCTTTTGTCTCTGCATCCGATGGGAGCACAGGCTTTTTAGTAAGAAGTTTAGCTTCTCCTCCCCTTGCATAATCTCTGAATAAGTTTTTAATGATCCTATCTTCCAAAGAATGGAAAGAGATCACTTGCAAGAGTCCACCTTTTGCAACCAGATCCAAAAGTTTTTTGACTCCGATCTCTATATGAAGAAGTTCCTGATTCACTTCTATCCTTAAAGCTTGGAAAACTCTTGTAGCTGGATGTCTTCCTGGAGGCCAAAATTTTCGAGGTATTACTCTGGAAACCAATTGTGCAAGATCTCCGGAGTAACCGATCCTAGAATGTCTTCTTCTTTCTAAGATAGCCTCTACAATTTTCTTGGTCCAACGCTCTTCCCCATACTCGTAAAAAATTTTACTTAAAGCTTTTTCCGGATAAGTATTAATTACATCTTCCGCAGAGATACCGCCGGAGGAAGAAAGTCTCATATCTAAAGGTTCATTCTCCCTAAAACTAAAACCTCTTCCTGCATGTAATAGATGAAATGTAGAAATTCCCAAATCCAAAAGAATGCCGTCCGGAGGATTGGAAACACCGAAGCCGTTTAAAAACTCCGAGTCAAGATCGGAAAAATTTGCTTCAATAGGAATAACTCTGGAAGAGTAAGCGGAAAGTCTTGTTTGAGCCCTGGACAACATGACCGAGTCCCGATCTACCAGAACCAATTTGGAATTTGGAAATTGTTCCAAGAGTAGAAGACTATGTCCTCCTTCTCCCGCTGTTCCGTCCAAAAAAAGGAGTTCTCGGTCTTTATCGAATACGGAAAGGAAGAAGGAAATTATCTCCCGATAGAGCACCGAATAATGGACAGGTTCCAAGTCGTTTTCCAAGTTCTACCCGCTTATCCAAAAGGCAACCAAGAACCGTGTCGATTTTCATTCTTTCTGGGGTATGTTGGAACTCCAACGATCTGGGCAAACCCAAACATATGTAATCCGAAATGAGTATGCATACAAACTCCCTAACGCGAAAGCACTAAAGTCTTGACTGAGCCTCTTTCCTAGATACAATGCCTGACGTTCTACCTTCTCCATAGATAAAAAATCCGCTCTGGTGACAAAGGTCTGAAAGGAATTGTCCGATTAGGCCGACGAATTATTGTAACTCTTAGCCTCCTCAGGAAGGCCTTATTATAGGTATGCAAAAAAGCAGTTTAAAGTTTATTCTTCTAGGCGCGGGCATCGTTATTCTTACTGTACTAACGTTATTGATCTCTGGTAACGCCTATTATTTCGGCCAAAAAAAGATCACAGAAAACCATTTAAACCAAATGCAGAATGTGGTGTCTGTGGTTGCTCAAGAGTTCGATGCATTCTTGCTCTCTCATACTAACGTGGCTAAGACGTTAGCTGCTGATCCAAGAGCAATACAAACCGCACTCACAGGAAAACCGATTGCCGGAGACTTCTTCAAAGAAGTACACCAAAGATACGGGATTTACGAAAACGTTTTCGTGATGAGCTTAGATGGACAAAAACGGATTTTAGCAGATAGTTTAGATGGAAAGTCCTTGGGCTATAGAGCGCAGGGAGACGAGTTAAAAGAAAACATTATCGCAGTACAAGAAGGAAAACATTATTTAGGCCCTCCTCAAAAATCCCCTATCACTGGACTTCCTGTTGCAGTGATCTCCGTTCCGATCCGTAACGGTGCAAATATCGTCGGGGTATTGAACATTGCTCTTTCATTCGAAGATGTTTCCGAAAAAGTAATCAATAAGATCCGTATCGGAGAACAAGGTTACGTTTCCGTAATGAGCCAAGCCGGCTTAGTGATCGCTCACCCTAAAAAAGAAATGATCATGAACCTGGACGTGGCCAAAGAAGCTTACGGCAAAAAGATGTTAGAATTGAAAAGTGGAGAAATTTTTGAATTCAATTTCAAAGGAGCAGATCGTTATTCCACAGTTTCCAGACTGGACCAATGGAGAATGTCAGTAATCGCAATCCAACCTAAAACTGAGATCCGAGAAGCGTTAGGGGAATTATTGCTCTCTATCGGACTTATCAGTTTGGTCACAGTAGGGATTTCCATTTTCCTACTTTATGTTCTTTTAAAGAAGAGATTGGATCCGTTGGTGAATGCTAGTAAACTTTTCCAGACCATGGCCCAAGGAGATCTGACTTCTGACATTCAAGTTGTATACAACGACGAGATAGGCGCTATGAGTGCGGATCTGAATTCTTTTATCACAAGTCTTAGATCTTCTCTCACGGATATCCAAAGGATTGCTATAGAACTTGCGTCTTCCGCAGAAGAATTAACAGTTTCTTCCCAAAGTTTTGCTACGGGCGCTCAATCTACTGCTGCCTCTTCCGAACAAATGTCAGCTACTGTAGAAGAGATGTCGGCAGGTATGGAGAATATTTCCTCGGTCACAGACAGACAATATTCGAATATATTAGAATTTCATACTAAAATAAAGGAACTATCTTCCGGAGTCAGAAAGATCGGCTCTGAGATCAAAAACACTCTACAGATCGCTGAATCCATTTCCCAAGAAGCAAAAAGAGGAGAAAGTTCACTCACCGGAATGAGCAATATGATAGAAAATATCCTGAAGTCATCCGGAGAAATGAAATCCATCATCGGAATCATCAATGATATTTCCGACCAAACTCAACTTCTCGCGCTAAACGCAGCGATAGAAGCGGCAAGAGCGGGAGAAGCTGGAAAAGGATTCGCAGTTGTTGCAGAAGAGATTTCCAAACTTTCTGTCAAAACAGCTTCTTCTATCAAATCTATCGGTGAGATGATCAATAAGAACAATTCCGAACTGGACGAAGGAGCCAAAGGAATTCGCTCTTCCGTAGAGATCCTGCATAGTATCATCAAAAACGTGGACTCAGTTGGAGAGGCAATGAACCATCTATTCGAGATCACTTCTGCACAAGAATCAGTGAATCGATCCGTGGATGAACAATCGGATCGTGTAGGAACGGAAGCAGAAGGCGTAAAACTCGCAACTGATGAACAAAAAAGAGCAGTAAGAGAGATCGCTCAGGTAATCACTCAAATCAACGAACATACTTTAAATACCGCGTCCGGCTCAGAACAGATGTCCTCATCTGCCCAAAATCTTGCAACCACCGCGGAAGTGCTGAAAAATATAACCGAAAAGTTCAAAATATAATTCGACCCGGTTCGACTCACAAGATGCAAAGAAACAGTTTAAAGATCATTATCCTAGCCGTAAGCACAATTACGATCGTTCTACTTACAGTAGGGATTTCCTCATTCGCATACTTTACCGCAAAAAAATATGTCGAAGAAGCTTATATAGACGAGATGAAAAAGATCTCGAAGCTCGCTGGAAAACATATCAAGTTTTTCTTCGATCAGCAAACCACTTTAGCGGAATTCGTAAATTCCAACGTTCCATTCATCAAAGCTACAATTGCCAGAGACAAGGCCAGCTTAAACCCGACACTTGCAAATGTATTCAAAAAATATAATACATATGAGAATGTTTTTCTATCCACTCCGGAAGAGAATCCGATGGTATTCGCAGATGCAACAGGCAAAGCGAATAATTTCCGTTGGGGAGGAACAGGATTTGATGCGAATATCAAAGCTGCTCTTGAAGGGAAAAATCTTTTAAGCAAGGTAAACCCTTCTCCAGTAACCGGAGAAGCTGTAGCCGTTCTGACTGTTCCGACCAAGGACGGGAACCAAGTAGTAGGTATTTTAGGTTTTGCGATCTCTCTCAGCAAAATGACTGAGACCATAGTAAACGGAATTACGATAGGATCGGACGGATATATTGCGATCACCGATATGAACGGAGTAGTTGTAGGACATCCCGACAAATCACTCATCCTAAAATTGGATCTAAGCAAAACTGATTGGGGCAAAAAATTACTCACACTTCCTTCCGAAGAACATATGGAGTATTTTTTCAAAAAGGAAAAAATCGCCACTGTTTATGATGTTCCGGAATATGGATTAAGAGTTTCCGCGGTGGTATCCAAGGACGAACTTGCAGAAGTGGTCCATCAAATGTTATTCAGGATCATCGCATTTGCACTCGTTTTCCTGATCGTTTCTATATTTATTATTTATAAAATAGTGAATGTTCGCCTTCACCCTTTACAGGAAGCAAGAGAATTGTTCCGCTCTATGTCCTCGGGAGATCTTACAGCAAGTCTAAAAATCTATCATGAAGACGAAATAGGAGATCTAAGCAAGGATACCAACTCGTTCTTAGAAAGTTTAAGAACTTCCGTAAGAGATATTCAAAAGATCTCTCAGGAGCTTGCGGCTTCCGCAGAAGAATTATCTGCAAGTTCTGAGAACTTTTCCAACGGAGCTCAATCCACTGCAGCATCTACGGAAGAAATGTCGGCAACGGTGGAAGAGATGTCCGCCGGGATGGACAATATTTCCGGCTCCATCTACAACCAGTATGCGAATATTTCGCAGTTCCAGATCAAGATCACAGAACTTTCTCAAAGTGTGAATCAGATCGGAAACGAAGTCCAGGCTACCTTGAATATGGCAAAATCCATTTCTCTCCAGGCGAAAAAAGGAGAAGAATCTCTTTCCGGAATGAATGCGATGATCTCAAATATCCTGAAATCATCCGGAGAAATGACCGCGATCATAGGGATCATCAATGATATCTCGGAGCAAACTCAACTTCTCGCATTGAACGCAGCAATTGAAGCGGCAAGAGCCGGAGAAGCCGGAAAAGGATTCGCAGTAGTTGCAGAAGAGATCTCCAAACTTTCGGAAAAGACAGCCTCTTCTATCAAATCTATCTCTGCGATGATTACCAAAAACACCGGAGAATTGGATAGCGGTGCTAAAGGAATACAAGCTTCTACTGAGATCATTCATGCGATCATCCGAAATGTGGATCAGGTTTCTGATGCTATGGATAGATTATACTCTATCACAGGTTCTCAAACGGATATAAACCAAGCCGTAACGGATAACGCAGGGAAAGTAAGAACCGAATCGGAAGCGGTAAAATTAGCTGCAGACGAACAGAAAAAAGCGGTTTCGGAAATTTCTCAGGTGATCATGCAGATCAACGAGCATACGATCAATACAGCGTCCGGAGCGGAACAAATGTCCTCTTCGTCCAGGAACTTGTCGAATACGGCGGAGATACTCAAAAATATCTCCGAAAAATTCAAAGTTTAATCGTTTAGAATATTAAACTAAAAGATTCACTTAGAAACAGCGGAGAATAGACGATCTATTCTCCCTGCGTCTCTTACTTGAGAAAAACCTTCTTCCTCTAAGAAAGTTTTTGCTCTTAAGCTACGGCCGCCCGATTGGCAATACAGAATGATCTGTTTATCCTTAGGACCTAACTCATCCACTCTCAAAGGTAAACTATCGATCGGAATATTGACTGCACCTGGAAAATGACGTTTTTCATATTCGTTTGGAGTTCTAACATCCACAACCAGAGCGCCCTTATCTACCCATTCTGCGAGTTCTTTATCTTCTCTGTTCTTGCAGGAGGAAAAAGAAAAAAGAGCAATGATTAGAAAAATATAAAATGTTTTGAACATAAAATTTTCTCCAGCGGACTCAGATCTTAGGTTTTTTCTGATAAACAGTATGACCTAAAAACTTATATGCTTCTGAGATCCCGAAAAGAGTTTCAGAATGGCCTATCACTAAAAGACCTCTGTCCTTCAAAACATGCTCGAAGTTCTCGAAAATTTTCTTTTGGGTAGGCTTATCGAAATAGATTATCACATTCCTACAGAAGATACAATCCACCTTCTCTCGTATCGGATAAGGAGTTTCTAAAAGATTTACCTTATAAAATTCGATCATGGACTTGATCTCAGGTTTTACTTGATACGTGTCTTGGTTCTTTCCCGAAAGATCCTTCACTTTTAGAAAATATCTTTTTTTAAGAGCCTCACTTACTGGCTCTAAACGGTCTGCTTTATAAATGCCTTCTTGGGCGGTTTGTACCACATTCGTATCAATATCCGATGCAAAAATTTTAATGTCCCAACCGGGCTTATGCATAAAATATTCGGCGCAGGTGATGGCTATTGTATAAGGCTCTTCCCCGGTAGAACAAGCGCTGGACCAGATACGCAGCTGCTTTTTCCCGGACTTCAAAGCCTTCTCCTCGACGGAAGGAAAGAAGGTATCTTTCAAAAATTCGAAATGATGGTTTTCCCGGAAGAAATCCGTTTTGTTGGTGGTAATACGATTGATCAGTTCGGTAAGTTCGCTCTGGAAAAACTTACGATCGGCCTGGAGACCCCGGATATATTCGGAAACATTCTGCATCTTATGCATTCTGGCCCTGGAATTCAACCTGGATTGGACCATTATCTTTTTATGATCGGCCAGGAATATTCCGGTTTCCTTATACATCAAATCCTTAATGAATTTGAACTCTTCGTCTGTGATCTGAGAGAAACTGGAAAAATTATCATCCATAAATCAGCGAATACCCAATGCCTGGTCCAAAGAGACTAATTTAATAATTTCTAATAATTTTGGGCTGACATTGATCGTTTCCAAAAGTACTCCCTGACCTCTGAGACGATTTGCAAAAGCAACCAGGGTCCCTAAAGCGACCGAGGTAAGCACTTGCACCTCATCCAGATCCAAAATTACGGATGCAGGATTGCCTTCTATATGGGAATTCAAATAGGCACGCAAAGCCTCATGATCACCATTTAGGATCTCATAATCTACTTTGATCAGCATCGGTTTCGACGGACTCATTCCATAGATTGGACGAACAGGTCCCTACCCCGGAATACAGTCGGGAAACAGCCTGGAAAAGGAAAGGAAAAACTATTTTTTCTGGCTTAGAGGGGAAGTATCGTTTTTCTGGTAAATAGGCTAAAAAAACGGATCTTTTTTCTGGAAAAAAACAATAAGTGAGAATCGGAATCGTTAAACATCTGAACGCCCGTCCCCTAACCTGGGGATTCGAGCAGAATTCAGAGCATAAAGTCGTGCCAGAAAATCCCTCCCTTTTAAAGGATTATCTATTACGAGGCCTGGTTGACGTAGGGCTAATATCCTCTATCGAATGCCTACGAAACGAGGACGTACTTTCGGTTTCCATGAAAGTTGGGGTCTGCGCCTCCAAGCAGGTCCGCTCCATTAAGTTTTTCAAAAATAAAAAAGAAGCCTATCCTCCGTACAGAATTCTCACAGATAACGGTTCCAGAACCAGTATGGCTTTGGTCCGAGTGTTAGTACATAATGATTCCGGAAAATTGCCTGAAGTAGCTCCTACAGACCCCAAGATCATCAAAGAAGAAATTTCTATCGGAAGAGGATCTCATATGCTTTTCGGGGACAACGCGTTATTCGCAGAATGGGATCCGGAAGTTTATGAAGTAAAGGACCTGGCAGAATGGTGGTATGAAACTACTGGAACTTCTTTCATATTCGCGCTTTGGGCCTCCAAAAAACCTTTGGAATTGCCGGATAGCTTCTATGAAGATTCCTTAAAATACGGCCTCTCTCATATCGAAGAGATCATCCAAAAAGAATCCAGACTTCCATCCGATCTAGTCAGAACCTACCTCACCCAAGAATTACATTACGAAATCACAGAAAGCGATCGCAAAGGTTTCGAATTATTCGGAAAATATTGCAGCGAATTAGGAATTCTCTAAACTCGGATCAGTAAACAAACGTAATCCGATAGTCCCAGGACTTGTTCCCGAACTTCTCCACAGTGTCTGCAAGAGGCAATCTATAAGCCAGCCTTCCTAAACTTTGTTCTCCTCGGTTTGTATAACAAACAGAAGTGATCGGAAAATTCACCTTGAAGTTAAGTGCATTCCCTCGGATGAGCCTTAGAGTCTCGCTTAGGACTTTTTTCTCTCCGTCCATCTGCATGGATTCTAGAGATTTGCTGATAGAAGGAAATTCTCTTTTGATATAGATAGTATTCGCCTTCTCTTTTTTGATCTGAACATTTCCTAATAAAACGTTCTCTAACTGAGAAATATCGGTGAAGTCAACTTTATATGTGACCTTTGCTTTTTCTCGGAACGCACCAGGTTCTGCTTCGGAACTTTCTAATTTTTGGAAGGTATAATCTTTTAGTACGAGACTTTTGGAAAAAAATCCTTTGTTCAATCTGTTCTGGATCTCTTCTTTTCTGGTAGGAAGGAATTTGATCAAAGATTCTTCCGACTTACGTTTAGTAGGAACCACGTAAGAGATCTCCAAAGTGCCGCTTAGGTTTGAATTGATGGTTAAAGTTTCTTCGTATTCGAAGCAGCCGAAAAAAAGAAAACAGAGTAAGAAAAGTGATTTTTGGAGGAAGCGGATGGAAAATCCAGAACGCATACCTCAATTCGGGAGGAACCTTTCATTTTCGTCAACGTAAAAGAAAACCCCCGCAGTCGACCGCGGAGGTTTTCGTAAGTCCGTTATTTGGAAATTGGATACGCTTCGTTTCCGTGTTCCAGAATGTCCAAACCTTGGATCTCTTCGTCTTCGGAAACTCTTAGACCGATGGTGAATTTAAGCGCGAAGAAGATCACTAAACTCGCACCGAAAGCCCAAACAAATCCGATTCCTACACCTTGTAGCTGAACTAGTAATTGGTCGATTCCACCACCGAAGAATAAGCCGTTTACTCCTCCAAAGGCCTGCTCCGCAAATAGACCCGCAGCGATAGTTCCCCAAGCGCCACAAACTCCGTGAACAGAAACTGCTCCGACCGGATCGTCTACATGGATCTTATCAAAGAATAAAACGCTGAATACTACTAATACACCACCTACAAGTCCGATGATGATCGCAGAACTGATACTTACGTTTGCACATGGAGCGGTAATTGCAACAAGTCCGGCCAATGCACCGTTCAAAGTCAGACCAATATCCGGTTTTTTGAAAAGGATCCAGGTTACGATCATGGAAGAAACTGCACCGGCTGCCGCTGCAAAGTTAGTCGTAACTGCGATAATCGCGAAAGTTCCATTTGCTACGGAAGTAGTAGATCCTGGGTTAAACCCGAACCAACCTAACCATAGAATGAAAACTCCGAGAGCAGCGATCGTCATGTTATGACCTAAGATAGGAAGAACTTTTCCGTCTTGGTATTTTCCGATACGAGGCCCGAGTACGATTGTTCCTGCAAGTCCTGCCCATCCACCTACCGAGTGAACCACAGTAGATCCTGCAAAATCTATAAATCCAGCTTCTACCAAATAACCTTTATTGTCCGGATTGAATAAGTTAGACCATGCTAGGGAACCGAAGATCGGATATACAAAAGCAGTGATCAATACTGAGAAGATCACGTAGTCCACGAACTTGGTCCTTTCAGCCATTGCTCCCGAAACGATTGTCGCAGCAGTTCCGGCAAACACCAATTGGAATATGAAGAATGTAAACTTACTTGGATCAGGTTTTCCATCTACCAACAAAAGACTATCAGCTAAAGATATGGAACCGAATCCGATACCGCTGAGGAGCTGAGGTCCGAACATGATTGAAAATCCGATCAACCAATACGCCAAAGAACCTAAGGAGAAGTCCATAAAGTTCTTCATTAGAATATTTACCGTATTTTTTGCTCTGGTAAACCCGGCCTCGACCAAAGCGAAACCTGCTTGCATAAAAAATACCAAAAAGCCTGCGATACAGGTCCATAACCAATTTGTTTCATCTCTTAAGGTTGCGACGGCGCTTAACGCAGATTCGGCGGTCGCAGGGGCCGCATCATCGGCCCAAATTGCGCTCGAGGCAAAGGCGAGCGTAAGTAATATCAGTATGCGCATATTTTTCCTAAATCTCCTATATATTTCTTTAAACACGATTCCTGAACTTCGCTTTATCAATTAAACCGCTTCTTTTCTTTGTTCCGAAACGACTAGATCTCCTGATTTTCTTTTTACTAATTCCTCCAACTTTTTAAGGGAAATTTTTAGATACTCGTTCGTAGGCGCACTTTTGATCCCTTGTTGTAATACCTTGATCGCCTTAGGAGTTTCATTATCTTTCAAATAACATCTAGCCAGTCTCAAGCTAGACTTTGCGTAAGTGTGATCGATGGCGAGAGAACGTTTTAATGCTCTTTTAGCCTCCGGAATATTTTCCAATTCGTAATACGCTCTTCCTAAAAGATAATGGATATGTTCGGATTCTTCTCCGCTGGTTTTGATATACTTCTCTAAGAACTGAACGCTCTTTTCGAAATTTCTATCTCTGTAATACATTTTTCCAAGAAGGACCAAACTGTCTTTGAGAGACTCGTCCATGGAGAATACTTCCAGAGCCTTGTCGTAAGCTACTTGGTCTTTCTTAGCTTTCGCAGCCGACTTCGCTAAAGAGAGTAAGGTTTTAGCTTTTCCAAGCTCCGGATTACATTGGAGTGCCAGTAAAGAAACATCGTCTCCGTTTCTCATATCTCCTTTATATCTCTTGAATCTTCCGATCAAGGAACCGACTAGGTCAGCAACATAGATCTTATCTCTTTGTTCCTCGATGGTTGATTTTTCCTGACGGATCCATTCTATAAAACGTTGGTTCCCTAACTCTTGGCGCTGTTCGTTTTTCTGTTCCGTAATACCGTCGGTTGGTAAGAATAGAATATCTCCAGGTAAGATCCTTCCGTGTTTCTCTTCGAAATTACTTCTTTCTACTTCGAAAATACCAAGAGGAACACCTTGGGTATCCAGCTCTTCTATCCTTCCATGGCCGTTGTGATAATGTAACATTTTTTGGTGAGCTGCATTCACATAAGAATAAGTATAATCACTATAAACTTTCAGAATGAAAGCAGTGAAATAAGTTCCATCCGGAAGCTGTGGCCGGATGGATTCACCCAACTCGGCCAAAGTTTCGGATAGTCCCATACCAAGGGAAGTACAACGCTGGAATTGATAGTGAATGGACATTGTGACTAACGCGGCAGGAATACCATGCCCGGACACATCCACAATGATCGCAGTGATCGAGTTTCCTTGTCGGACCACATTAAAGTAATCTCCGGAAACCTCAGTCATTGGTTCATAATAAGTTCCGAAATGTAAACCGTTCCAAGGAGCGATCGTAGTCTCAACGATCTGGCTTTGGACGTTACGGCCCATTCTCATATCCCATTCCAATTGTTTTAGGATCTGAGCTTCTCTTTCATTCGCATGGACCAAACCTTGGATCAGACGAACGCTTGTAATTGCAAGTGCGAGCTGGGAACCGAGTGCTTCCAAGATCTCAAGATCATCTTCTCTATAAAAAAATTCAGTGTCCGATTCTACAGCGATCGTCCCGAGGCAATCTTCTTTATACATGATAGGAACACACATAACTGCTCGAGTAGTTTCTCCCTCGTCTATGTATTCCGCGTGATGTGTTAAGTCTTGGATAAGCAAAGGCATACGGGTCTTAAAGGTGAATCCCGAATAACCTTCGTCCTGACTTAGATCCCTACGAGGTGGAACTGTTTCTTTAAAGAAGCGAGAAGGAACCAGAAGATTTCCTTTCCACATTCTAAGAGTAGTATTATCACACTCGAAAATATCCTTACAGAGGCTTATTACGATATCGTAAAGTTCCTCTTCCTTATCCGCGTTTGCGAATTCCTTACTGATATAAAGAAGGATATCGATCTTATTCTTCTCTGTTAAACCACCGACGACTTTCCTTGCCCCGCGGAAGTTAACGACTTTTCTTTGCCCAAATTTGAGTTCTATCATGGTCAAGCACCTCTACGTATCCGATTCTTTTTCTCTTTGGATTCGTTTCGCTCTACCGAGATCTTATGCAATTAGCGTACCAATTCTTCAGATCTTTATATTATGCCCAAATTATGGGTGCTGTTTCATAAAATGTTTATTATTTAAGCATATCTATATTGAGACATACTTAGGATTTGGTGAGATATAAGGAAGAATGCTACTCTTTTAAGGCAGCAAATCTGAGATTATGTAGTATTAGATTCGAATCTTTTGTCTGAATTTTCTTTTTAATCTCAAAAACCAGCTCTGCTTTTTAGAAGTTCCATGTTCCCTCAAGAAGGACTCAACCTTAGGAAACACATCGTCTTCTGCCTTCTCAGCGAGGATCAGACAACCATGGCCATAATCGTCGCTTGATCCTTCTTCTTTAGAGATCACATGGAATTTTTTGATTTTAGTTCCTGCTCTTTCAAATACGAATCTAACCGTATCAGGAGTTGCGATCGCGTCATTTGCGCCTGCAATAAATAGACTAGGAACAGTGATCTCTTTTTGCAGATCTATATAATCATAAAATCCGTTGAGAGAACTCATCCTCTTAGTCTCTATCCAAGACATGAATTGTTCTATCAGTCCTTCGCTGATATTTTCGATCGCATTTTTCATTACCTTCTTCACTATTCTGGGCCGAGTAGCTTTCGGGTTATAAAGTATTTGATCAATAGGAGTATAAATTTCTCCAGCCAAAGGTGCAAGCATAGAAGCACCGAACTTTAGATCCAAAACTTTTCGAGCACGAGGGAATCTGGAAAGTAAACCGATCAAGCTTAACCCTAAATGATTCAAATTCCCCGGGCCACCCAAGGAAACAAAACTTGCGATTTTTTCTTTTTCGGATTTGGATGTGATCCCTAAATAAGAATAGAAGATCATTGCGCCCATAGAATGACCCACCCAGTTCACACGTTTACTTTCCGTTAAAGAAAGTACCTTGGAGATGATCGCAGGAACATCATATTTTACTAAATCATCAAAAGTAAAATCCTCGTATCCTCCCCTGCTTTCATGGTAGGAACTTCCCGCACCTCTCAAAGAAACTGCAAATACCTCGTAACCTCTTAGCTTTAAATAATAAGGAAGAGAATGTCTTTTATCCAAATCGATCACATATTTATTCGTAGCGATCCCATGTACGACGATCACGGGAGCAAGTTCAGGATTTGGGATGGGGGGAATATGTCTGTGTAGTGCTATATTCCATCCGTCTTTTGTTTTTGCAAAATGTACCTCATCTGCAATATCTTCCTGGCCGTATAGGCGAGAAAACCAGTCCAATAAAACAGGATATAAAACCAGTACAGCGATCAGGAACAGGGAAAATACGATAGCAAGAGACGATGCGAAGATTGCAAAAAATATGATCGCGAAAAACGTAGTGATCAGATAAAAAGGGCCTCTTCTATTTTTCAGGATCGCAATCACAACAGGAGAGGATCACTGAGACAACACGAATGTCAAGTATTCCCAAACATGCTTGCCTGGATTTTTAACCGGATTAAGATGACGAAATAGTTTTTCCAATGGATAAAAAGTTAGATTACAGACTTTATCGTTCTCCCTCCGGCTGGTACAGCATGGTGATCCCGGGTCATTGGCAGAATATCGTGATCGAAGGTATTCCTGCCTTTTTTGAGGAAAATGGCTCTGGTGCCATGCAAGTTTATGCTTTCGAAAATAAAGAAGGCAGTTTCGAGCCGGAACAAGAATTAGAAAGATATCTTGCGACCCATAAAATTGAATTCGTAAGAGAAATGGCCGCTTTCTTCGAGAACAACGAAGGTTCTAAGATTATCGCCTGTGAATTCTTAAAAGAAGATGGAAGACATTGGATGGTCTATCTAGTCTCCGCAAAAAAAAGAATGATCTTGATCACTTATAATGGAGATGAGGAGCCTACCGAAGAATTAGCGGAACAATTGACCACCGTTGTAAGCTCCATTCGTATCCAAGAATAATTTAATCTATTCTAAGAGTGGATTGAACCGCTCTATGCCAACGTTCCAATTTTAATTCTCTGAACTTCGGATCCATCTTAGGTTTGAAAATTTTATAACCTCTTTCTAGCTTACTCAATTCTTCCAAACTTTTCCAATAACCGGAACCGAGTCCCGCGAGATAAGCAGCACCCGTAGCAGTCATATCAGGCTCCGGCGCACGTTTCACTTCTACATTACAAAAGTCGGCAAGACATTGTAGAAGAATATCCGACTGGGAAACTCCTCCGTCCACCATGATGGTACTTACTGGAACATTCGTGTCCTTCTTGATCCCTTCTAATATATCAAATAAAGATAATGCGATTCCTTCGAGAACCGCTCTTGCCACATGTCTTCTATGAGTCGCGAGAGATAATCCGAATACGGAAGCCTTTGCATTCGGATTAAAATGAGGATATCTCATACCGGAAGCAGTCGGAACGAAAATCACTCCTTCCGTGTCGCTTGTTTGAGAAGCAAGTTCGTTCAAAACTTTTGGGGTATCAGAAAGACCAATTCCTTTTCCAAGCCAATCGATGAGAGTTCCTACAGTGCCAGTAAAACCTTCTAACATATAAGTCGGTTTTCCGGAGAGCCTCCAGGCAACCAGAGGAAATAAACCTCTTTTAGAAAGTTTAGGCTTATCTCCCATATTCATGTCTACGAAAGCGCCTGAACCCTGGGAAATTTTAACTCCACCTTTGTCGAAACATGCATGTCCGAATAAGGCAGCCATCTGATCTCCGACCACAGCTCGGATAGGAATTCCAGCACCGAATAAAGAAGGGTCGGTAACACCAAAATCAGCAGCCGTATCTTTTACATTCGGAAAAATTTTCGTTGGAATATTGAAGATACCGCAAAGAGGAGCATTCCATTGTAATTGGAAAGGATTGAACATACCTGTTACTGTTGCATTAGAAGGATCACTAATATGTTCTTTTCCTTTGGTGAGTTTGTATACGAACCAAGTGTCCAATGTACCAAAAAGTATCTCTCCCTTCTTTGCTCTTTTTCTAAGTTCAGGATTTTTATCGAATACCCATTTCAAACGAACGGAGGCATGATCCGTAGTAAACTTTAACATATAAGTTGCGATCAACATTGGATTGCCGGTGATTGTTCCGAGAATCCTGGAAACAAATTGGATCACTTTCCAGATCTTATTTGAGTTCATCTCTGTGGAAGTTTTGCCTGCTCTTACATCCGCCCAACTGATCAGTTTAGTTAAAGGTTTACCTGTTGATTTATCCCAAAGAAGAAAAGATCCTCTTTGGTTGCAGATCCCAAGTGAATCCACATTTGCCGCTTGGAACTTTTTGTTCTTAAAAGTTTTTTTGAGAATGGAAACGAGTGCCTGCCAAAGTTTTTCAGGGTCATGCTCTAAAGCGCCAGGCTCGCTCACGATCGGAGGGGTTTTTTCGTATTGGCGAGAAACTATTCTGCCCTTCTTATCGAATAAGATAGCTCGGATCCCGCTTCCACCGCTATCGATAGAAAGAATATATTTTTCTTTTAAGGCAGCCATTGAACTCTCTCCAATTTTTTACTGAGGTAGAATCCTTTAGGATTCGGCTGCGTCAATAAAAAAGCCGCCATGAAGGCGGCCTTAATAGCATCGACTCGAATGGATCTTAAGCTTCGCTTACAAGCACACTCTTAAGATGGTTCATCAAATTGGATTCTCTTTCATGCACGATATCTTTAGGCATCTTATGATAGATCTTTTCTCTAGACTTCTCGTCAAGTTTGCCTAGGATCATTCCCATAAAGCCGGGTTCGGAAACCAAAATAAAATTGGAGAAAGAATCCTTCTTTCTTTCCAAATTCATAAAATCGCTAAGTTTACCAGCAAACGCCGCTGCTACTCTCTTTTTCGGTTCATGAAAAAAATCAAAATCGGATCTGGAAGCTTGGCCTGCTCCAGTGACTAGATCCGAATTTCTGAGTCGGCCCTCGGGATTCTCCATCATTTGCACCAGCTTCAAACCGTTAGTCGGTCCTTGGTATTCGAAAATTTTTGCCTCGCTTCGGTTTGCAACCACCACCCATTTTTTCTTCATACTTTACCCTCCTACATGAAACTCTCCGACACCGAAAGGATCGGAATTCGGCCCAATAGTTTTAACCCAAGTACAAGGACCTATCAATTACTTTTCCCAAAACCTACCTCTTTTAAGAATTAGAAAAACGAAATATACTTTCTGTAACAAAGTGGAATCTCTCTAAATCGAAAATTGTTCTGAACATAAGCCAGTCTGCAGATAAATATCAATCTTAGAAGCCGCCAGAATGCCTGACTTTTCGAGAATTCTTTGGTGGACTTTTCCACATTGCTTCTGAGAATTGTTCTCATTCTTGGTTGACAGATTCCAGGAGGTTTTGATTTTGAGTTTTAGACTCATTTCAGAACCTAAATATAGAAAACATGACTCCTACTAATGAGAATTGAGTCTCAACAGGAGAAAACATGAAACGGAACACAACTAAGACGCTATTGACGATGATTCTAGGAATATCCTTCTTAATGAATTGCGACCAAGGCTCGAAAGAGTCGAACGCTGCACTTGTACTCGGAGCTCTAAACAGCGCCTGTGTAGATGCTGCAGTGGCAGATGACGAGATCGCAGAAACAGCAATCACTGCAGGGATCAACACTTTCCAATTGATCTCCATCCCAACTGCAGGTGCGGCAAGACATATCCGGATAGAAGGAGCCCTGACTCAAGCGCTAAGTGGGCATGGAACTATTTACTTGGCTACCGGATATACCGACGGTCTGGCAGGAACTACTAGCACACCTACTACCGCTGCAGGTGACGGAAGACTCGTAGTGAACATCTACCAAGGTGGACCAATGGTTTACTCAGGTTATTCTGCAACAACAGCTTACGGAACAGATGATGGAACAGCAACTTCAGGTCTAGGTGGAACAGGTGAAAGTCTTTTCAAATCTTTTGCAACGACTGCAAGCGATGTTTGTTTCGATATCAGCGCGGACACCACTCCTAAACTTACAGTTTGGGGAAGCGGATACAAAGGTGCAAACTGTAAGAAGAGATGTACCCTTAACGAGTCCAACGCGATTATCAATAAAGCGGATTGGCCAAACGGTGCCGGTATCGGTTCCACTGGCAGCACTAGCACATATTACAAGACCGGTAGCTCTGCTTCCGGAGTAACTGCGACTAAGGTAGCAACTTATAGTACTACTGCGCTTTAAAAATTTTAGGCGGTCTTTGTTCGGCCGCCTACTGTAATTATTATTTTTTGAAGAAGGGGGATTCGATAATGAAAGCAGTATATTCAATTTTCATTATTCTCATAGCAACTTTAACCGTTTTCTGCGGGCCTAGCACCGGAGGAGACGATGGTCTTGCGATTTTAGCCGCATTGGAAGAAGGCGGTGGAGGATGTATCAAGGCCCCTGGCAATACAACCACAACCGGTTCCGGAACTTTTACAACCAGAGTGAATGCAACTGCAAGTAATTGCTGGGCTTATATAGACCTAAAAGCCGGCGGAGTAGAAACTACACAGTCCGGTACCTGGGATCTAAAATTTAAAAGATTCGTAATAGGTACAAACAGCGGAACGAGCGGCTCCGGAAACGGTGGCTCTTGTTTTAATGCAGGTGATACAAACCTTGCCGCTGTAACCGGAGGAGATTGTACTCCGGAAGTAGACGATCTCATGTCACAAACCGGAGGAGGCGGATTCGGAACAGCGACTGAAGATGCAAGCCCTGCTCTCTGGGATTGGTACGATTACAACGGAACCACTCATATTCTTTCTCCGAAATCAAGAGGATACTTGATCCAAGGGTCAGATGGTTCCTTTTTCGGATTAGAGGTAACTGATTATTACGACAATGCAGGCACCAGCGGATTTCCTACTTTTACCTGGAAGAACCTTTGATGAGGAAAACAAAACCTTCTTCCATTCTTCGAACACTTTACCTGATTTTATTTTCAGGTTTCTGTTTTTTAGGAATTCCTATCTTCTCTCAAGGAGAAGTTCTTCCTGAAAAAAAGACGGAAGAAAAAAAAGAAGATCCTGATAAGACAAAGATAAATCCGGAAACGGGAAAAGATATTAATAATGGAAACAACGATAGAGGTTCCATTATCACCGTTACCGGTACTCGCAGAAAAGGTTTTTTAAAAGATTCTACGATCACTACTGAGGTGATCACCAGAAAAGATATAGATGCAATGGGTGCGAGAGATATCTCCCAAACTCTTGGTAACGTTCCAGGTATCGAGGTTCGACCTGCTCAAGGAGGAGAAAGAGGGTCCACAGTTCGTTTACAAGGTCTCGCGGGCCAAAACGTTTTGATCTTAGTGGACGGACAAAGGACCACGGGACGTTTCAGTGGCTCCATCGACTTAACTAGATTTAAAGCGGAAGATATAGAAAGAATCGAAATCGTTAAAGGTGCGTCATCCGCTCTTTACGGTTCGGATGCGATCGCAGGTGTGATCAACATCATCACTAAGGAACAAAAAGATCCCTACTCTGCAAACTTCAGGACTTTTATGGGGGGAGGAAATCCTACCTACTATGGCACCGGAACAGAATTCCGTAACTATGCTTCAGTAGGGGTTCGTAAAGGAATAGTCTCTACTAATTTTACTGCAGGTTGGCATAGAGGAGATGGTTACGATCTAACTCCGGATGCTACCTTAGGACCTAAAAACGGGAGAATAGAAAGTCTCTCTCCCAGTTATTCCCCTTTTCCAACAGACACTCCTCTTTCGACAAAACTTTATATTTATCGTAAAAAACTCCCATATGAGGGTCCTTTAGAATCCACTTCGGGTAGTGCATTCGAAGACATCAACGTTTCCAACAAAACTACTTTCGACATCTCTGAAACCTTTAAGTTAGGATTCCAATTCTATTATAGATATCTAAACCAAAACGCAGTAGACGCCGTTCCCCCAAAAGCAGTTTACGATAGAAGTAACAAAACCCATGACTTCATGGGCGCGCTTAATGCGGATTGGGAAATTACTAAAACACTAAACTTAAACGTAAACACGAACTACGCCAGATTTTTTGATACATATACATACGACCAAAGAAAATCGGACGCTCAAGACAGAAGAGAGAAGCTGGATAACGCAGTTACAGAATTCCGGACCCGCTTAGATCATAAAATTTCTGACGGGCATGTAATCTCGTATGGTGCAGAATCATTAATAGACCAATTTTCCTCTGCAAGGATTGCTCCGGATTGTAAGAGAAATTTTCCCAATATTTGTGCGAGCGATATTCTCGGGGGAACTGATCCATACCAAACGCAAAACGGATACGCTCAAAGACAAAGAAATGCCTTTTATGTGCAGGACGAATGGAGAGTATCCAGCGCTCCAAGGATCCAAATCGTTCCCGGAATTCGCTCCGATCATGACTCCATTTACGGAGGACAAGTCCTTCCTAAATTAGCGGTTCGTTATGATGTGACAGATAAGTTCCGCTTTAGAGCTGCCAACGGTTTAGGATACAGGGCTCCCAGTTTCCAAGATCTATATTATAATTTCATAAACCCAGGTGTGGGTTATAGAGTAGCCGGAAATCCGGATCTAAAACCTGAACTTTCTCGTAGTTATAACCTAGGAGGGGAATGGGAACCGAATAAGGTATTTTGGTTCAGCTTTAACTTCTTTTATAATAATATCGATAATTTAATTGGATTCAGAACTAACCCTACTAGAGATGCTTCCGGATTACAGATCTTTAATACATCCAATTACCAAAAAGCTCTTACAAAGGGATTCGAATCTTCTGTAACTCTTAGGGTTCATCAAAATGTTTCTTTGGGTGGTGGTTATACCTATACTGATACCAGAGACGAGCTTACGAATCTTCCTTTAGAAGGAAGGGGTTATCATAGATGGAATGCGAATATACGTATAGATCATCAACCTAGCGGATTCAGCTTCTCTCTATTCGCAGTGATCTTCGGAAAACAACCGTATTACTGTCAAAAAAATCCACTTTGGTGCGATCCTCAGTTGCCTACTGAATTTTCCGCACTTAGCGCTCAGCTTACTACACAAGCAACGAATACAATCAATGCATTATTCGGAAATATTCCGGGTGGGATTCAAGAGTATTGTACAGAAAGAAACATATCGTACTGCACTACTGGACCTACTTATGGTGTGAGAATGGTGAATGCACATACCAATTTGAATATTAGGGTTTCACAAAAAATATTAGGAACTTTTGAAATATTCGCAGGTGTGGACAACCTTCTAGACACGTTCGACCTGACTTATAATCCGCAAAAACCAAGATTCTATTATGTGGGGATAGATGGAAGGTTCAGCGCGGGCTCGGCTCCAGCAGATTATTCTGCGGCTCCGATACCATCTTCTTCACCTGTACCGGGGGTCCGGTAAAAATAAAAATTGGGAGAACCAATATGAAAAAACTCATAACCTTGGCTTTGTTCCTCTGTTTACCTGCAAGCATCTTCGCAGAGGCAAAAGAACTTAGGATTGTAACATTAAACGGAACTGTTTCAGAGATCGTTTTCGCATTAGGAAAAGGTAAATTAGTTGTAGGTAACGATACTTCTTCCCTTTATCCTCCCGAAGCAGTAGCACTTCCTAAAGTAGGTTACCAAAGAATGCTTTCTGCGGAAGGAATTCTTTCTTTAAAACCGAATTTGATTTTAGGATTAGAATATGCGGGTCCTCCTGAAGTAATTGAACAACTTAAATCCGCAGGTTTAAAAGTGATTATCTATCCTGGGTTACCTGGAGTAGAACCTGCACTAAATAATATTCTTGCGATCGGAAAAGAGATCGGAGCAGAAAAAGAAGCCCAAAAGATCGTACAAGATATCCGTAAAAAACATTCCAAAATTGCGGAGAAGGTTTCCAAATTAAAATCCAAACCAAAAGTATTATTCGTATATCATAGAGGAACAAGCCTCGCACAAGTTTCCGGAATAGAAACACCTGCAGACGAAATGATCCGCCTAGGTGGAGGGGTCAATGCGGTGAGCGGCTTCACAGGTTTTAAACCGATCACCCCTGAAGCAGTAATCGCGGCGCAACCGGATATAATCCTAATTCCAAGCAGAGGTTTAGAAAGCCTTGGCGGAAAAGACGGAGTATTCAATCTTCCGGGAGTGAAAGATACCCCTGCCGGGAAAAAATTAAGAGTAGTTGCGATAGACGATCTAGTTCTTTTAGGTTTCGGCCCAAGACTTGGCCAAGGTATTGAGGAATTATTCGAATCTTTCCATCCGAAAACGCCTGATAAAAAATGATCGTATCCTCTCTAGAAACTTCTTCCCCTGAAACGAAAACTAAAGGGGAAGAAAAGAAGAAAAAAACAGGTCGTAAAGTCCCGCCTATTCTCGTATATGCGGTGTTAGCTGTTGGACTTTTCGGAATTGGAATACTTTCCCTTAAATTCGGCTCCATTCAACTTTCTACGGGAGAGATCCTAAAAGTATTAATATCCGGACAAGATTCCTTGTCCGAGTTGGAAGTCCCACATTCCATTTTAATTTGGAATTTGAGAATGCCAAGACTCGTATTATCTATGTTAGTTGGAGCCTGTCTTGCTTCCGCAGGAGTCTGTATACAGGGATTATTCAGAAATCCATTGGTAGAACCTGGATTTATCGGAGTAAGTCCTGGGGCTGCATTAGCCGCTTCTACATGGATCGTATTTTCGGAAAAGATACTTACATTTTTCCCAGCCGAACTGAAGGGAAAAGAAAGTTTCCTGCTACAGTTATGCGCCTTTGCCGGAGCACTTTCAGTTTCATTCTTCTTACATATTGTTTCCAAAAGAGAAGGTGGAGGATTTTCCTTAGTTCTGGTACTCGCAGGTATAGCAGTAAATGCGACTGTAGTTTCTCTCTTAGGATTTTTATCTTATCTAGCCGATGATACACAACTTAGGAACCTTACTTTCTGGAGTTTGGGAAGTATGGCAGTAGCAAGTTGGCATAAAATTTATCTATTAGGCGCCGTTCTTCTCTTAGTGACCTTCTTCTTTCCCGTATTGGCCAGAGGTTTGGATGCTTTAGCATTGGGAGAAGCGGAAGCTTTCCATACAGGTTTTAAGGTAAGAAGGATCAGAAATCTTACCATAGTTCTCGCAAGTCTACTAGTAGGCGTAAGTATTTCTATCTGCGGTAATATAGCATTCGTTGGTTTGATCGTTCCTCATATTCTAAGAATGGTTTTAGGGCCAGGTCATAGAACGTTATTACCTGCTTCCTTATTCGGAGGAGCACTTCTTCTTGCAATAGCAGACTTAACAGCACGCACCATCGCATTCCCTTCTGAACTTCCCATCGGGATCATCGCGGCAGGGATTGGTGGTCCATTCTTTTTATTCTTAATCTTACAAGCAAAACGTAGAGAGGGAGAATTCAGATGAGCCTAGTATTATCAGACATTTCCTTATCCAGAGGTGGAAGATTTCTATTATCAGGAGTCAATTTAAGTTTGTATCCTGGAGAACTTTTAATCGTGCTCGGTCCGAATGGAGCGGGAAAATCCACCTTATTAAAATTATTCTCAGGAGAAATATCTCCGGACAAAGGATTGGTGCTATTGGATGGGATCCCTTTGTCTGAATATGATTCTGAAGATTTAGCGCTAAGACGAAGTGTTCTTTCCCAAGAATCGGAGATCCATTTTCCATTTATTGCAGATGAGATTGTTCGAATGGGAAGGTCCTGTTCTAAATTAAGAGTTCCTAAACCGTTAGAAGATCAGATCACTAAAGATGCATTTCATGCGGTCCATTTAGGGGAAAGAGAAAGATTCCAAATTTATAATAAACTTTCCGGTGGAGAAAAACAAAGGACCCAGATGGCAAGAGTCCTAGTCCAGGACAAGGAACCCACTCAAAGAGAAAGTTATGTTCTTTTGGATGAACCGGGAGCCTCTTTAGATCCGAATAGGATCCATTCTTTATTAGAAAAAGCAAAACAACTCAGTAAAGAAGGAAGAGGAGTTCTATGTATACTTCATGATCTGAACCTCGCCTTAAGATACGCTGATCGGATCGCAGTATTAAAAGAAGGTAAAATACTATCGGATGGGGTTCCGGAGAATATTCTGGATGAGGAATTTGTCCTAGAACATTTCCAATTGAGGACCAAAAAAGTCCCCTTCCCGGAAGGAGGACATTACCTCATCCCACTCGGTCCTGCAGAACCAAACAAAACAAACGGCCTACCCTATAAAATTGATGCTAAAGGAGTCAAAGAAAATGTCCATCGCTGAATCGTTAGAAATAGAGAATATCATCAAAGATTGGAAACAGATCAAAGAAACACAACCTCGCCTTAGAATGAGGGAGATCGCTTCCAAACTCAAAACCTCGGAAGGCGGATTATTGGCTGCTTCCGAAATTTCAAAAGCAGAAGGATTCCCTCAAGTTTCTTCTCTCCAAACCAACTGGGGAGAATTATTTGCAAAATTCGGAGAATTAGGACATGTAATGGTCCTCACTCGTAACGAGGCCTGCGTACATGAAAGAAAGGGAATATTCGAAAAAGTAAGTTCCGGTCCCGGACATATCCTGGTTGTTGGAACAGATATTGATCTTAGACTTTTCCCAGGGATTTGGAAATTCGGATTTGCAGTGGAAGAACCTAAACAAGATTCCACACAAAGATCTTTTCAATTCTTCAATGAAAATGGAGAAGCAATGTTCAAACTTTTCCTTACAGATAAATCAAACGTATCCGCTTGGGAAAAATTAAGATCCGAATTTAAAAATGGATCTACTGACTTCTCCCCTTTATTTTCCTCTGAAAACAAAAAGGAAACTACAGTCGCAGAGAAAAAAGAGATCAGCTCGGAAACTAAGGTTGAGTTCCTGAACGATTGGGGAAAACTCGAGGACACCCATGAATTTTTCTCTCTATTAAAAAAACATGGTGTTTCCAGGATCCAATCCATGGAGATCGCCAATGGAAAATTCACTAAAACCGTGGAACCAAAAGCAGTTTTAAGAATGTTGGAAATGGCATCCTTGGAAAGAAGTCCTATCATGGTTTTTGTAGGAAATCCTGGATCCATACAGATCCACACTGGAGAAGTAACGAATATTAAGGTTTTAGAATCTTGGTGGAATGTTCTGGATCCGGAATTTAATCTTCATTTAAGATCCGATCTGATCTCTAAAGTTTATATCGTGGATAAACCTTCCAAAGACGGAGTTATACATTCCATGGAAGTATATGATGCAGACGGAGAGTTGATCGTTCAGTTTTTCGGAAAAAGAAAACCGGGACAACCTGAAAGAACTGATTGGGTCGGCTTATTAGACAAGGTGTCTGAACCAGTCTGATATCAAAATGAGATCGTTAGCTCTTTTAGAATACGTCCAAAGAGCTAACGAATTTTACTTTAGACACTCTTATGTGTTTCTATATAAAAATCCGCCGAGATACGACCGGATCCGTACAAAGAAAAGTGCAAAAGTAAAAGTAGGATCATGGATGCGTATGGCAGATTTGATCCTGCAGACACAAAACCTTCTCTTGCATGGATGAATAAAACGGCCCCGACTAGTACAGGCAATTGTAAAATCGCAGAGAATCTAGTCAGAAGTCCTACCATCAGCAGCACACCACCACAAATGTGAGCAATCACTATATAATGAGCTAACAACGTAGAAGCATAAGGAGCATTATTCAATTCCATTAGTCGGATAAGCGCATCCGTATCTGCAAGGAATGCAAGTCCCTTATACACCAGAACCCCGCCCAAATATACGCGGACCATATCGATCCACCAATCCCGATGAGTTTCTAACCAATCATGCCATCTTTCCATAAGGACCTCCGTCCTGCGATGGAACATTCTATCTTTCTTTTTTTGAAATGCAAGACCTCTTGTAAAAAAGAGATCTAATATAATCGAACAATCGTTTATTAATATTTGTTTAAACTCATCCGAAAGGATTATCGTTTAATGAGAATTATTTACAGAATAGCTTTCTATTCTCTAATCTGCATCTTGCAGTTCTACCTGCCTTGGTATACTTTCCGTTTCCGTTACCTTCTGCTGTAAACGACCCGCTAAAAACGGAACCATCTCGAAACACATAACGTCCTGCGCCTGATTTTTTATCTTCTGACCAATTACCTTCGTATCTATCTCCGTCGGAATAAGCTAGGGTCCCCCAACCTTCTCTCATCTCTCCTGAAAATCTGCCGGAGTAAACGTCTTTGGTATCATATACATAAACACCTTCTCCGTTTTTGCAATTTCCCTTTTTACATCCGGGAGAACCGCTTGCAAAAGATCTTAAATTAATTCCAGGACTCGGCTCCGGTTTTCTTTCTATAGGTTTGCCATCTGCGTCTTCATCAAAATATTCTCTAGAAGAAATATCAGAGTCTTGGTCTCTATCATCCGCTTTCTTTTTGGGTTTTAATCTTTCGATCTCAGGGTTGGACTTTGGCTTTGGTTTGGAACAATCGGAAAAGAAGAAGTAGCAGGAAAATAAGAAAACGAATAAGGCAATCGAACTGAAAATTTTTTTGATCATTCTGGATCCCGGATTCCCTACAGAGAGCCCGGGAAGATCAGAATGTCAATAAAGTTCTAAGACTGTTTTTCCAAAACAAGCAGAGTGATCTCGGAAGGAGCTCCAATCCTCAAAGGAGGTCCCCAATATCCAGTTCCTCTACTCACATAAAGTTGGGTATCTTCCCATTTGCTCAGACCCGCCACGAACTTTTGGAATAAATGAATGAACACATTCCCAGGGAAATACTGACCACCGTGAGTATGGCCTGAGAGCTGCAGATCATATCCTACTTTTGCAGCTTCGAAAACAGAATTAGGCTGGTGAGCGAGTAATACTTTATAATGCGCGTCTTCCGTTCCGAGAGAAGCTTGTTTAGGGTCAGTCCTATGGCCCGGGATAATTGTATGAGCCTTATAATCAGTTACACCTGCGACAGCGATCTTAGCACCATTATGATCTATTAGTTTATTCTGATTTAATAATACATTGATCCCAAGATCTTCTAATTCTCTGATCCAAGCGATCACTCCCGAATAATACTCATGGTTCCCGGTTACGAAGAATGTACCATACTTGGAATCCAGATCCTTCAGTGGAGAAACATGGTGTTTCAACATGTTTACTGTTCCATCCACCAGATCTCCGGTGATCGCAACGAGGTCAGGCTCCAAAGAATTCGTTTTAGAGACCACACCCTCTAAAAAATTTCCTTTTATCGTAGGCCCGATATGAATATCGGAAAGTTGTGCGATCTTAAATCCATGCAGACCTTCAGGCAGATCTTTTACCTTGATCTTCACATGTTTGACAATGGGAGTTTTTTTAGCCTGGTAAAATCCGAAAGCAGTCAATCCACCTGCAAGTCCCAAGAGCGCGAAAGAAGAGAATCTTGCTAAAAAATCCCCTCTTCCAAATTTTTCCGATCCTAATAATGCTTGAGTTTCGGCTGATGCGACAGAAATACTTTTGGATTGTAGAAGGTCCGAAAGATAGATAACGCCTTTCCAAGTCAAGTTTCCCAGATCCTTGAAGACTACGAAGGAAACAAGAATAGTCGCAAATCCCAAAGTGGTAAACGCGGAGTATGCCCAGAACTTCTGCCACCCGGTTTCTCTAAAAAATAAACTTAGAAGATAAGCACTCGGGGTGAGAAGGACCAGAAAAACCACTCCGATCCAGAGAGAAACCATCTGAAAAGTTCCAAGTTCGAAAGGTGCGATCAAACGACTGGTCGCATAAGAATAACCTATCAAAAGAATTACGGTAAAAACACTGAGAAAAATCAATAACCTTTGCAAATCGAACTCCATACCTAGGACACATATATCCGACCGAAAAAAAGGGAGGGAGTTCCTCTAAAAAACGCCTTTCTCACATTTTGTTCCGACAGAAAACGACAATCCGTTGACTTACTTCCCGATCCATGAGAGTCTTGCCCCATCTATGTCCACCATTGACTCGGAAGCCAGAAAATACAAAAGTCTACTGAATACGAGTACGATCCTAAACGCAAATCTGGACCTCTATCAACTTCTCCCTTTGATCATGCTGTATTCCAAAGATCTGTTGGAAGCAGAAGCAAGCTCCCTATTTCTTTTAGAGGAGAAGGACGGATTCTTATACTGCGAAGTTGCTTTGGGCGAAAAAGGAGAAATCGTCCAAAAATATGCAAGACTTGAACCTGGACAGGGCATCGCAGGTTGGGTCGCAAAAGAGAAAAAAGCAATCATACTTGAAGACGCATACACTGACCCAAGATTCAATCCTGCCTTGGATCAAAAAACAGGATTTAGGACCAGATCACTTGCATGCGTTCCTCTATACATTGCGGACAAGGTGATCGGAACTCTGGAAATCCTGAACAAATCGGATAACAGAAGTTTCGAGGCCTCGGATGTAGAAGTGCTCAATTCACTTTCCGAGATGGCTGCGATCGCTATCAAAAATGCTCAAGCTCATGAAACTCTGAAAAAAAGGGTTTTGGAGCTACGATTACTTTACGAATTCGAAAAATTAACAGTCGCAGAAAAGAGTATTAACGAATTAGGGAATTGGCTTTTAGATAAGGTACTCGAATTTTTAGAAGCAAAAGCGGGAACCATTTATTTAGCAGACCCTACGTTAGAAGTATTACGGGTCCTAGCAGCCAGAGGAATCCCAGAAGAAGCAATCCATAATATACAGGTCCCTTACGGAGAAGGAATTTCAGGCTGGGTCGCAAAAGAAAAACAAAGCTTACTTATCCAAAACCTGGACGAAGACCCAAGATACGACAAAAGTGCTAAGTATAAATTCGAAGCAAACTCTTTGATTTCAGCTCCTTTATTATTCCGTGGAGAATTATTGGGAGTTATTAGCGTAAACAATAAATATTCAGGATTTGCATTCACTCATGCGGACCTAGAAATGTTAGGTGCGATCGCAAATAGGCTCAGTGTCACTATCAAAAATGCGAACCTATTTCATAAAGTTCTGGATACGGACAGAGAACTAAAACGCGCAAGAGAAGTAATGCATAAGATACTTCCTTCCAGTCTTCCTTATGTGGGAGGTTTAGAATTCGGAGTGCAACATATCCCTTACGATAATGTCGGTGGGGACTTTTATAATATTCTAAAATTAGATGAAAATCGAAGCGCAGTTCTGATCGCGGATGTTTCAGGTCACGGGCTTTCCGCTTCAGTAGTAGCGACAGTTATTCATACCGTAGTAAGCACTTTCGATTCTGAAACATTAGGAAGCCCTTCCAAATTTTTTACTGCGCTTAACTACGCTTTGTATAATAAATTAGCCGGAAATTTCCTAACTGCATTTTATGCGATCATTCACACAGGCACAAATACAATGTCTTATACGAATGCAGGTCATAATCCTCCGATCTTGTATAGAAAATCAGAAGGAAGTTCCTTACACCTAGAAACGAAAGGAAAATTAGTCGGAGTGATCCCTGATCTTTTCTTTGAAGAATATGTAACCGCTTTCCAGCCCCAGGATCGATTAGTTTTATACACAGATGGACTTACAGAACATTCTAACTCGGACAGAACCAGAAGATATAGTGAAGACTTACTTACCCTAGCAGTTCGAAATCATTCACAATCACATTCAGCGGAAGCGGCAGAAAGTTTGATTAAGGAATGTAGGACCTATTGCCATAGATCCGATTTCGAAGATGATGTTACTCTATTGATCGTGGATCGAGTTTAAGATCTAAGATCCTCACGATCAATCAGTTTGAATTATAATTTAGAAAATCTGGTTATCGCTTCCGGAACAATCCCGAAAACGTGATCCATTGCAGCAAGTCTCCAATCTTCCCGGTTCGGATAGAACATTTGTTTAAATTCTTCTCTTATTTTATCCGCTTCTAATTCGGATTTGGAGCCGTGGAATCGGATCCGATTCTCGCTGATCATTAAGAAACTTCCACGGATAGCGCCCATTACATTCAGATTCCCGAATGTTCCAAGCTCAACAGTGATAGGGAATAGATCTTTTTCTTTCGCTAAAATTTTTCCGAAAAAATCGGTAAAATCGCCTGAGGTCCTGTAAAAGTCCTCCTCTCCTTCATTCAGAAGAAGACCAAAATCACCGAAAACTTTTTTAAGATTTTTATCCGTCCTGGAACCACCTTCTGCATTATGCATTAGGCTAAGTCCATTCTTGGCTCCATAACCTGTATGAAAATCCAAGATCAAAATACGATCATAGGGTTTTAAAACTTTTTTGAAATACTTTCTTAGAACTCTGACAACAGGCTCAGGCTTTCTACCGCCATAATAGATCCCTTTTGGGAATTCATACTGCCCGTTTACTGCCGCATCCAAAACATACTTAGCGCCAAAACGGATCACTACTCCTAAAAACCTGATAATGAAGAATATATATTCAAAAAGAAAATTGCCAAACTCGGACCCTGGATTTAAGAAACTTTGGATCTTTCTGTATTTTTTATTTTTGAACCTCTTGTGTAGTTTTTCCCTTTTTAAAGCGAAGTTACGATTTAAATCCACATTCCTTTCGTTCACTCTCAGGAAATTTTTGAAACCGTGTGCATTGATCCCATGCAAAATCAAAAAGTCAGAATTTTTAGGAAGTTTATAAGCGCTTTTATCATCTAGTAGGAATTCCTCAATCCATCTACGTTGGAATGCGGAGCCTGCAAATCCTTCCACTCCATGGATGCCTGAGCTCATTATAACCAAACGTTTTGCAGGCTTTTTCTTTGCTCCTAAACAATAAACATCCAATTGACCCCCGTCTTTTGGGATCTCCAGACATTCATAGTCAAAGCGTTCAAACTTGGATTTTAACTGCTTTTTATAAGATAAGAAGGCCTTTCGACAGGCTTCGTAGGTTTCTAGATAGTAGGATAATACGTCCACTGAATCTCGAACATACGGACCGTCGTTTTCCGGTCCAAAAAAAATTTTACCTTTAGATTACGATTCGATGAATGTTTCTCAAAGGAGATATTAGCCAATTTGGATCATAAAAGGTTCATTTCTATCTGGTTCTTAAGAATGTAGAAGCTTCTGATATCGCATTGGAAATCCTGTTTTTGAGAGCAGAAATTTCAATCTGAAGTGGAACTACCTTCTTCCAAAGGATCCGACCCGACTCAGTTTCATGTAAAATTAAATTTAAATTTTCTTCGGACTTATTTCTTTCTACATTACCGCTCAAAAGTATTTTCGCGCCTAATAATTTGCCGATTAAGGACGGTTCTTTTACGATACCGGTATTCTCGAAAATTTGTTGGTCCAATATTCTTTTCAAGGCCTCAGGTTTTCGTTCCACAAGAGGAATCCCTTGTTTTAGAAAAACCTGTTCCAAATCTTCCGAAATATTTTCTTCAGGTCGGATATGAATTGGTAAAACTGCAACTGTAGGAAGTCCTACAATTTCTTTGGATAGTAAGACTTTCGAAATTTGTGCATTCGAAAGATCTGTCCAAATAGCCTTTTGTAAATTCGCGATCAATTTTTCTTCCAATTTAGGATTCTCTTCTTGGTATAGAATCATTTCTTGAATACCCAATCCGGAACTTACTGAAATGACCGGCCCTAATGCTAAAGAAAGCCAACCGAAAAATTCAGTACATTTTACTTTATATGAATATGATTTGATGTTCTGCTGGTTTAAACGATCGTATAAATCAAATCTAACTATGCTGTCCCAAGTTCTTCTATAAGGATATGCTCCTAGAGAAAAAAACCAAAGAACCGCGGACCCACCCGCAATTTCACCCCTTCTGCCCGGCACAATAGAATATCTGATTTGAAGCCTTGCCCCGTTTATAATTTTGAAATTTTCCCGCAATCTAAGTTCGTTTTCCAGCATGAGAGGTTCTACCTCCTGGTGAGCGAACCCTTCCATACGAACAAAATCGGGACTCTGGACAAAATCCGTCTGTATAAACGGATGATCTTTCGAAAATTCATATTTCTTTTTTTCAGATGCTGAAATTCTTATATAAGTCATCTGACAGCTGCAAAGAAACAGCACAAAGATCCCAAGCGTTACTATTGCCAAAGTACGGGTTTTGAAAAATAATTCCATATGATATATCGGAAACTAGTCCGAAGCCAGAACGAAGTCAACTATTTATATATAAGAAAAAAGAATATGCTAACGTATCCCTTAACAAGGATCCGATTCCTATCGGGATTTTTACAGGAATAAATCCAATGCATAACATTATAAATTTATAATACAAAGTCACACACTTTCAAAAACCATCACTTCCGTGATACATAAAATAAAAATATGATTTAACCCTTAAGAGCTATTGTCCTAATACTATTATTAATCGCTCGTTATATTACATGATGTTTTTTTAAAATAATTTTTTAACCCTTGTGAAATGTGTGAACCTCCTCAGCGGTCTAACCTAGTACCTTAAGGAGGTATGAACATGGATACAGTGACCATCTTCGCATTAGCGCTTTTGGCTGTTCCTGTGTTTGCCCGGTTTGCCCGAGTATCCAAGGATGCGATGAATCGCTATCACCTAATCGGATTGGGAGGTCTTTTCCTAATTCTTGGTGAAGCTACGAAGATTACTGCGACTAAAGTTACACCTATAGCAGCAGTTCTTCCTATGATTGACATCGCAACTGCGATCCTAGCTTACGCGGGGGTACTTTTCGGGGTAGTATGGCTATCGCTCTACTACGTCAAACACCCGAACGAAATCTAAAAAGAATCCTCCTATTTGAAAAGGAATGGAAGGCGGGACATGTTCCCGCCTTTTTTAGTTTGAAAAGATAAAAGAAAAATTATCACTGTTATCTGTGAGCCTAGAATTCAAACGCCCGGATACCAAACATTCCATCCTCTACGTAGCCGATCCGATCTGTGCCTGGTGTTACGGCTTCTCCCCTATTTTCGAAAAGATTAGAGAAAAATATTCAGACAAAATTGAATTCACATTAGTACTCGGCGGATTAAAATACGGACCCGAAGTAGAAACATTTTCGGAAGATGTTACCGAAAAATTAAAATACCTTTGGAAAGAAGTAGAAAGGATCTCAAAAAGAAGTTTCCACTACGATATACTCCAAAATAGAAATATCAAATATGATTCTGAACCTGGTTCTAGAGCAGTCATCACGGCACAAAGGATTAATCCAAGTTTATCTTTCGCTTTTTTAGATAAACTTCTAGAAAGTTTCCATTCTAAAGGAAAGGACCCAAGTAGTTTTGAAACTTATGCGGAGATTGCTTCGGAGCTTTCTATTCCATTAGATGAATTTAAAGAATTATATAACAGAGAAGAAACTCTCTTAGAAACAAGAAACGATTTCAATTACGGTTATATTTTAGGCGTAACTGGATTTCCTTGTTTAGTATTTTCAGATGGATTGGACAGGGGGATTTTGACTAAGGGATATTCTACTTTCGAAGAGGTGGATGCACTTCTAGGGGATTATTTCAGATCAATTGGAAGTTTTTAATTCGAAATAGATTTTTGGATCATTTTCCAATAGCAGGAAATCTTTCTAAAATAATCTGTACGTCTTTTTCTTTGCCTATTTGTAAAATCGCACTAATATAATTTTTCAGACTGACTTTCGGAAGTTGTCCGGAGACCAATAATTTTATCATTGCCTCACTGCCTATAGAAGACTTAATCCGAACATAATAATTCAATAATATTTCATCCAGCACTGGGTCCTTATTTAATAAACTAATAAACCCAGACTCATACTCTTTGGCTTGATTATTAGCATATATATGACTAATCCTGTTTTCGAATTCATAAACGATCTTTCTCTTCTTATCAGCGATCTTAAAATATAAATTTATCAGATCCACAACCGGATTCGCTTTATCAGCATGTAAAACCGTACGAATATAAATATCTTCAGTTTCCTTAGAGACTTTTTCGGAAGCAAGAATTGAAACTATAGCGGAAGTTCCTGCTAGAGAACCGGATTTCACAAAATACCTGCCAAGAGCCCGATCCACTTCTTTGTCCTGATTCAAAAAGGTAATTAAATAAGAATCGTACTTTGATGCATCTTTCGTTGATAAACTTTCTGCCATACGAACCAATGATAAATGAACGATCTCCGGATCTGTACGAAATCTTTCGATCACCTTTTGACTCAATTCTGGAGGCCAATTATGGACAGGAATTTTCAATAATGCCAAAATGGTAGCTCTGTCTCCGGACTCCAAAGCCTCGTAGACTGTCTTTTTAGGAACTGGATTCGATTCAATCCTAGAACGATCCACATTACCGTTAATATCAAAGGAACTTCTAGCAAGGAGATCCAAACTAAATACAATAGGAGTCAAGACGATTGATATTGGCAAAAATCCCATATTTGTCACGTATCCGTTTCCTCTTGGAGTCCATAAAAGAGAAACAGTATCGTTGAAAGCATCCGGAATTCTGATGATAGGATGGACTATAAGAAGATCTAGAATACCTGCAACCAGTCCGAGTGGAATAAAGAGTGGAGCAGCTATTATTTTCTTACCGGTATCCTCCGGGACTAAATTCTCTTCTACCTTTACGATTAATGGAGTATTATTCCGATTGAATACCGCACAATTGGAAAATCCCAAAAGGAATATTAAAAAAACTACAAATGTTTTATGAAGAAACCTAGCAGCTCTCATATATCAAATCCGCTTCTGCCTAAAAAGGACACTATAAAAACTATGGGACTGATCGCAATTTTTGGCAGAAACACCACTGCCTGGAAAACTACCCCTCCGGATGGATCTTTCCACACTACTTTATAAGTATCTTCTATCGCATCTGGTATTACAGTAATAGGATGAATTATAAACACATCCAAAACCAAAGAAGTCAGTCCGACTGGAATAAAAACAGGAGCTAACGCAATTTTTGCAGGAGCAGATTCCGGATGCACCTTTTCATCCAAATAGTTTGTGAGTATCCGATTTTCTTTACGAAAAGAAGCACAATTGGATGAAAAGATAGAAACTATCAGAATTAAAATAGCCGTCTTTTTCATGGGGCAGGTAGGCTAAATAGAAGACCCAAGGAAATAAATATTGTCCAGTGTTTTTTAAAAAAACAAGGACGAGTCTCCCCGTCCTTTAATGCCAATGTACTTATCTGACTACGATCAACTTAGTCTCCTCTTCCAAGAAAGCGTCGGCCGCTTCCGACCAAGATGCCTTACGTGTGGTGACCTTAGAAGGATCGAAACCTTCCTCTTCTACTAATCTCAAAATTTCAGGGATCCATTCTCTAGATCTTACTCTTCCTAAACGGATTGTTGCTCCATTATTATATAATTCTAAATAAGGAATCGGGATACTATTGGTCCAGAAAATAGAAGCGGAGCCGAATTCTCCTTCTATTCCTAGAGATCTAAGACCACAGTCCCAGCCTTCTGCAGTTCCGTTTGCATCCGCTACGATATCGAACTTACCGAAACTTTTAGGAAAGGAAGTGACCTGCTCCACTTTCACTCCGTAAGATTCTGCGATCTCCAAACGTTTTTTATCCGTATCTACATATACAAGCTCGGCTGCTCCCATATGTTTTGCAAGAGCAGCGGTATACAATCCAATGCTTGAAGCAAAACCTCCGAGAACTAAGACGGATCTATTTTTGTTTTGTTGGAGATGAATACCTACTAATTTCCAAGCTTCTACGATATTATCACTGATACTTGCGATAGCTGCAGGATCAGTCTTATTGGAAAAAGGGATCAACATCTCTTTCGCATAAGGAACTAAAACAGAATCGGATATTGCCCCACCAAATTCTTTCGCACCTTTTCCCATTCCATAAGCACTTGTATGAGGAACAGTGCTGCAACTTTTAGTCAGGCCTGTTTCACAATTAGCACAATGCCCACAGGAAATTTGGAATGGAACTGCAACACGTGTTCCTTTAGGGAAGAGTGAAGATAGTTCTTCGCTTGTTTCTAGTATTTCTCCTACAAACTCGTGTCCCAAAGGAAAAGGGGGTCGGAATAATGTTTGTCCTCTCAAAATTGGAAGATCCAAATCGCATCTGGCAACTGCCAGGGGGCGGACTAAGGCCTGGTTCGGTCCTGAAAGTTTAGGATCTGGGACTTCTTCCCATTCTACCCGATTTCTTTTAGAAAATAACAATTGTTGCATGGCTTTCCTCCGATAGACCAATCAGTCTATCCGCAATCGTTCTCAGAAAAATAGAATAGACCAGTTAGTCTATCATTTTATTTTAGTCCGATGAGCAAACGAAAACCGGAACTGGGCCAACCGGAAGGTCCTTTCGAAAGGATCGCATCCACAGCAGTTCGCTTGATGTATTCCCAAGGTTATGCTGGAACTTCTATCAACCAGGTGATCGATGAATCGGAATCCCATAAGGCAAGTTTTTATAGATATTTCCAAACCAAAGAAGATCTGGGGAAAGAATACGTAGAACGTCAAGGCAGGGATTTTCAAGTTGGCTGGGAAAGGTTAATGGAAAAATCCGAAACGCCTGAAGAGTTCGTTCATAGATGGATGGCTCTTTTAAAAAAGCAGGTTAAGTCGGGAAGATATTTCGGATGTCCTCTTGCTCGATTTATGGGAAGTCTGGATAAACCTGAACCTGATCTTGCAGAAAGAAGTTCTACTGTGCTGGGATCCTGGATATCCTGTTTAGAAAATTATTTCGAAAAAAATAAGAAGGCTCTAACACTTCCTGCCAATTTCGAATCCAGAAAGAAGGCTGAGTTGTTTTTGAAATTATTCCAAGGCAATTCACAATTTTATGTGATGACCCAGGATCCCAAATATTTTAATGAATTAGAAGAAGAGATGCTTTTTGAACTAAAAAGCATCATAAAAACTTAAACTATTTTGGTCTTTTTAAGGGAGATCTTTACCTTCTTCCCTTTTAATCTTACAATCTTACCGGGAGCGCCCACCACAGTACAATCATCCGGAATATCGTGATCGATCACTACTGCTTCTGCACCTATCTTCACATTATTACCCACGTGTACCGGGCCTAAAACTGTCGCTCTTGCACCGATAAGTACATTATTTCCAACAGTAGGATGGCGTTTTCCTTGGTGGTTTCCCGTTCCACCTAGGGTAACCCCATGGAATAAGATACAATCATCACCTATCTCGGCGGTCCCACCTATTACGATTCCCATTCCATGGTCGATAAATAGTCCGCTACCTATCTTAGCTCCCGGATGGATCTCAATCCCCGTAAGGAAACGATTGAACTGAGAAATAAATCGGGCTAAAAACTTCAGTCCTATCTTATATAAAGGATATGCAATATACTTATGTAAAAGAATTGAATGCAACCCTGGATAGAGTATAAATTCCATCCCCCTTGCTGCGGGGTCGTTCTTAAAAATTGCTTGGATCTCTCGAATCATTCGGAAAATCTAATGGGATTTTTTCTTTTTACGATCTGATCTGGAATATTCTTCGTTACTTTCTCTTTTAGCTACGTAGTTAGCTAAGGTGAGAATAGCTCCTCCCCAGAAAGCGGCCCAGAATCCAGGCACGAATATTTTATCAGGGAATATATTAGCGATCCAAAATAGAACGATAGCATTCACCACAAGTCCGGCGATCCCCAAGGTCAAAAGATAAACCAAATATCCTACACCAAATGTAACCAGGACAAGGAACCATCTTAAAACGAAATTTAAAAATCCGAAAAATAGGACGATTACTATTACATCCCAGACATGATTGCTGACACGAAAGCCTGAATCAATTAGAGGAAAAACAAATACTACTACCAAGGATTGTAGTAAAACGGAAAAAAGAAGTCTGTACATCTATGTCCTTAAACTGTAGAATCTAGGAACTGTCCCAAATGAGGAGGTAATCCACCTGGAGGAACCACCACTGTTTGCGGTTGCACTACTGCATTATCCGAAACGGAGGCAACTTCTCTGGGTTGGTCCCCTACTAAGGCAGGAGCCGAAGAATCTGAATATAAAATTTGTCGAGATCCGACAGCCATATAAGGCATATTCTTCTTCCTTTCTGTTATATTCTTCCTATTAGACGAATTCGAAAAGCAAAATTATATCTTAACCTTCTACAACTAATCCACAATCCATCTTTTCGACGACGAATCCTGTGTAGATCAATGGATAAAGTAAGTAGGTCCCAAGTCCCACAACCCAAGCAAATCCAGTGCGAGGAGTATCTCTTACTCCAGTACTTTGGAAAAATAAACGAACAGATCTAAACGGTTTTTTGCCTGAGTCAGAGGATGCCAAAGTTTTATCAGTAATCCCTAAGCCGCAGTTATGAGTGAGCTTGTTTCCTTCGATAGTGATCAAAACTTCTTTTCTTTCCGACTTGTTCCAAGAAACTCTTCTGGTGACAGTCCCTTCTAATTCGAGTTCTTTGGATCTAGCGCCTGTTCCTACTAAGATCGGGAATTTTGCATATTCTCGATCTAATCTTCTGTCCTTGCCTTCAACCCCAGTTGCGAAAGTCGCCATCAAAGTTTTTACATCGTATTCCAAATCATCTTCGAATTGGACGAGTACTGGCATTTCGGATCTTTGTTCTCCGGAAGAAGGTAACTGAATTTCAGGATTTTTCTTTTCCGCTCCGGAACAAGATACAAGCAATGAAGAAACAGATACAAAAAGTATAATAGAATATTTAGAGAATGAATTCATAGAATGTCCGGCACTTCTATGAAACCCCGGAAAGAATTTCTGTCCAGCGAAAATCGCAGTTGGACGGATACAAATCAGTAAAGGTTACAAACAAAACAGCTATAGAAATTTATTTACCATGTCCGACTTAGAATTTGGGTGGGATATAAAATAAGCGCCAAGACCAATCGGGAAGGCTATATGCGATACTTATCTATAAACCATCAAATACTTCTAATATTTTCTCCAGCAAAACCAAAACCAAAACCAAAATTTTCCAAACGAATACAGATCTTAATCTTATTATCCATATACTCATGTTCTTCTTTTCCAAGAGGAGATAAATCTTTGATTTCAAGAGAACATCAATACTCTCTATTTTACACGAATGAAGAAGGTAATGTATACAGGACAGACCTGAGTCTTAAAACAAAATACAAGGACGCTTTTGCAGATCTAGAAAAATTTGACTCGGAATTTATAGGTCCTCAAAAACAAAAATATACGGAAAGGATCAAAGAAGTTTCCTTATATAAATCGGAACTAAAAAAGGATAGTAGCTCTATAGTGAGAAAATTAGGAGGAGTTCTTGCAATAGCTGCGATCACTCCTGTTCCATTTGCCTTCGAGACCACTTTAGTTTTAGGAACAATTTACGTAACATATCAAAAAATGACTGAAACTTCGGAAGCGAAGCTCAGAAAAAAACATGTGGAGTTCCTAATAAATGAATGTGCTAACTCGGAAGATAGTTTAGAGGATTTCAAAGAAGATCATTTGGATGAATTCGTTTCCAGATGGAAAAAAGAATTTATGAAAGAATCCAATCATTTTGTGAACGCAGATGATTGGGAGGATGTTCGCTTATTAGATACTCTTATGGAAAAATACCAGATAGATAAGGAATGGTTGAAGATCAACGCCGAATGGGAATGGAGAGCTTCTTCCCAACATTGTAATCGAGAAACGAAAGAGGAAAAAGATAGTCGTATCCATAAGGAAGATAAGAAATGGAAAAAGAATGGATCCAAGACTGAAAACCGCATTGGACTATCTGAAAAGAGGGGACTCGAATACCGCTAAGTCCGTATTGATATCTTGGACTGAGTCTGAGCCTAATAACCCTAATGCATTTTTTCATTTGGGGATGTGCCTTTCCCAATTGGGCGAAATGGCGCCTGCAGAATCCGCGTTACAAGAATGTATTCGTTTGGAGCCCGCGCATGTTCAGGCTTGGGTCGGACTTGGAGTATTATTCGCTCGTAAAAAAGACAAACCAAAAGCGGAGTTCCATCTTTCCAAGGCATTGGAATTAGATGATAATGATGTATTCGCCAAAAAGAATTTAGCGGCAGTTTATACCGGGGCTTCTAAATTTGATCGCGCATTGGATTTACTCAAAGATCTACCTGAGTCCGAGTTATCCGATTCCCCTACTCTATATGCATTAGCAATTTGTTATGTAAGAACAAATCGTTTTGAAGAAGCTAGAGAAACTTTCCAGAAATTAGAGATTGTTGGTATTCCGGACCAGGTCAAAAAAGAATATCTTCAACTAAAACAATTACTGGAAGAGAAACAATTCGAACAAGGCGGTATCTGGAGTTTTCTTAAAAAAGAAGAGGACATTTGACCGCGACAGTGACGCATGATTTTTTTCTTTTTTACTTGACTTCCTTTTCCAATTTGCCGAGTCTAAAAGTAAATATGGCGCAAAATTTCTTCCAAGCTAATATGCTCGGTCTCCTCTTACTCCTTCTTTGGAGTTGAGAGGACGGAATCTTGCGCGCGCAAAAACCCGCTCCTCTGAGCGGGTTTTTTTGTATCAGGGTCTTCTCCCGGCAAAATCTCTCGCTTGAGGCCGGAAAAAGAGAGTGCCCATGGAACAAAAATCAAATGCGATTATCGCAACACAATATCCTTCCATCCAAGAGATGATCATTCCCGGCCAGGGTTTGAAAACTCCTCCTGTATCTCCATTCTTCATGGATGTTACACTAAGAGACGGCAACCAAGCGTTGCCCAAACCTTGGAACCTGGAAGAAAAAGAGATCATATTTAAGAGACTTGTAAAGTTAGGAGTACAAGGAATAGAAGTTGGATTTGCATCTGCAAGCAAACAAGACTTCGAAGCATGCTCATATCTTTCTTCTTTGGCTCCGGAGAATGTTGCTATTTCCAGTCTATCTCGAGCAGTAGAGAAGGAGATAGATCTTTCTTGGGAAGCGATCCGCAAAGCTCCTCGCCCACGGATCCATATTGTTTATCCTATCAGCGATTTTACGATCAGGAACGTATTGGGAATTTCCGAAAAGGAAGTTAAAGAAAATATAATACGTTCCGTTTCATATGCACGTAAATTAGCGGGAAATTACGGAGAAGTCCAATTTTCAGGAGAACATTTCGGGGATTCCTTGGAGAATATGGATTTTGCCGTGGAAGCATTCCAGGCTGCTTTGGATGCGGGTGCAGATGTAGTAAATCTTCCTAATACCGTGGAAAGATACAGACCTTATTTGTTCGTAGCAATGGTCCGTAAAGTTGCAGAGTCCCTACCTCAAGGAAGTAAAATTTCAGTCCATACCCATAACGATTTGGGAATGGCAACCGCAACTACTGTGGAAAGTTTTTTTGCAGGAGCCACTCAATTGGAAACTGCGTTAAACGGTTTGGGCGAAAGAGCCGGAAATACAAACACGTACGAAGTAGCGATCGCTCTTCATAATTGTGGAGTTAAAGTGGATTTAGATCTTCAGACAATTTATGAAACTTCCAGGATCGTTTCTCGTATGTCAGGAGTTCCTATCCCGGAAAAAGCTCCTTTAATCGGAGATGACGTAGTCGCTCATAGAAGTGGAATACATCAGGATGGAGTTTCCAAAACAAAAGGTATGAAGAAGGGAGCGTATCGTGCTTTCGACGCAAACCTGATCGGAAGGCCGGAAGGAGATCGGATCGCATTCACAAGCCAATCCGGTAAATCTGCAATTTATGAAATTCTAATGCAATCCGGGGTTTCTGTTTCGAAGGAAGAAGCTTCTAAATTGCAGCCAATCTTAAAATCAATCTCCGAAAATTCGGGGGGAGGAGAATTGTCGATTGAGGAGATCAAGACCGAGTTGGGGAAATTGAGATTATTGGAAAGTTCCGATCGTAAACGCCTCCAAAATAGCTAATAGATCTATCTTTGGCCTCTCTTGATCTCAGGGGGATCTTCACACGATCCCTGAGATCTCTCCTCTAATCTGGAGGTTATGTATCACCGATTGCAGTTCCTGCCAATCTATTTGCCGGTGCAGTGTTTTTTACCGTAAGTCCCTCTTGCACAAGACCCTGAACCGATGCAGTCCGCGTCCGAAAAACATTCGTTTCCAGACTTTCCGCTTCCGTGATCAAATTCAGGTTTTTTAGTACAAACTCCGCCGGTGCATTGCATTCCAAATCCACATTGGATATCTGCTGTGCATTTTTCGCCCTTCTCTCTATCTCCAGCGGAAATACTAAAGGTGAGAAATATTAGTATTAGATACAGGTATATATATTTCATTCTTATTCCTTTGATAAATTGTAAAGTTAGCTCTTCAAACTCTGATCATTATATCAATTGGTGAAAATTTAAGGACATCTAATATTCTTATATTAGATTTTTTTCAGAAATATTCTGCGAATTTGAACTCCGGACTTTCCTTCCACAAATACTCTGAACTCAACATCATCTACAACTGGATTCGTGATTTCAAATATTAAAGTTTTAGAGTTCGGATCTTCTCCATTTTCTTGCGGAGATAAAAGTAATAAGCCTCTATTATAAGCTACATCGAACTTAGCATGATCCAAATTTTTGCCCAAGTAATCTAATCTATACTTACCTTTAGCAAGTGTCAAAAAAGGGCCATAAACTAAAGTACCTTCATGCCTAGTTGCAGAAATAGTTCCATCCTCTTCGGACTTTCCGCAAGAAGACAAAAAGCCGGATTCTCCCGGAATCCATTCAAATTGAACCCTCTCTGATCCTTTGGCTGCTTCATTCTTTTCAATCTTAAAGATTTGAAAATTTAGATTTCTTTTATATAAGAATTCCGGAAATCTAAATATTGATTCATCAGGAAAAAGACCGGATAATTGTAGATTTCCAATTAAAGAAAATTTTAAATTGCCGTTTAATCCGGAAAAATCTCCATTTTGTATAATATAAATATCCTTCTTTTTTGCCAAAAAATCGGGAATTCGTCTTATAACTTCAGCCGAATCATTTATCAAAAATATATTCTTTCCGTAAATATAACGAAGAGGGGAAGCAATTTGAATCTTATTAGTAAAGTAAATTGAATCTTCGTCAGGTAGTTCCTGGACAAAATTTTCATACCCTTTCACATAACCTTCCATCATTGATTGGGACAAGATCAATTTAGATCTCCAATGGGTGTGAAAGATAGCAGCTCCTCCTATAACGAGCAAAACTAAAAGTTTAACCATTTTATTGGATATTGGAATATTCTGAATTCCAGCTACAGACCCTAATATAGCGAAAGGAATAGAAAATAACATCCACCTTCGTGAAGCCCATAGATGGTCCGCTGCGATACTAGGGCTTAACAAATAAGCTATCAATAAAAATGTTCCTATCAAAAATAAGAATAATGAATGGAATTTGTTTTTATGAAAGAGATAAACATTTAAAGCAAAAGGAAGAAAGACGAATAACCAAACAGGAACATACCACAAAAAAATAGGAAGAGAATTTAAGGCAAGAAAGCTACCAGGCTGAAGGTTACTGAATATCTTCGCTTGAATTTCCGGACGAATAAGATAAGCGTAAATCCCCAACAGCCAAATTGACAGAAAAAAGAAAATCCGAATCGATTTTATATTTTTATTATAAAATCCTCTAATTCTATTTAATAGATCCTTCTTAGTCTGCCAAAGAAAAATTTCCAATATAAGAACAAATAGGGAAATTATCGAAAGAGATAGAACTATCTTTAAAAACCCCCTTTCCCAGAGATGAAAGAGATATACTCTTGAACTGAAATATGCATAGATCAAGGATAAAATATTTAAAATGAGGAATGTGAAAATAAAGTATAAAGTATTTTTAAAATACTTTTCGAAAAACAAAAGAATGAACACAGAATACAATACGATTATCGGGAAATATATATAAGCATCTATTCTAGAAAAGGAAGAAAGTCCAAAACATAAGCCGATCAGGAAGTAAATCCACTTATTTGTTGCCCGAAAAAATGTTTGGATAGAGTATATAGTGAAAAGAATTAAAAACTGCGAATATGTTTCAGTAAGCACCGATCTAACATTCCAAATTTGAGAAACGTTAAATACATACAGAATGGTTGCAAAAATCGCATAGACAGGATCTAAAATTCTCCTAACAATTAAGTAAAAAAAGAAGACTGAAAAATAAGCGAAGATAGAATTTACCCGAAATAATCCATCCATTCCGAAAAGATCATATCCGATTGCTAAATAAGTAGGCACTAAATGGAAAAAGTCAGGTGACCTATATTCCTCTGAATCTGATATCCCTTCCTGAAAGTTAGCATGAATTGATGGGAAGTCCATGCGCACTGCTTGCCCGAAAGTTTCACTTATCAATTTGGTATCAGAAATTTCTAAATGTAAACCTCCACTTTTAGAAATATTAATACCAAAAATTGCATAAAGCCCTGGGTCCCTTCCGCCATCCAGATACCACGTTGGGAATCCTGCATACAAATACAAGGCCACCAAGGAAAATAGAATGATAAATATAAGTTCCGGTTTTTTGATTTCGAATCGGCGTAATTTACGTAATTCTACTTTTCTATAAGCAAATAAACAAATAATGTGAATGAAAGAGAATATAAAGAAAGAAAGAATAATTCTCTCTATGCTATAGACCCCAAACAGAGTGAGTAGAAAGGAAATAATCCCTATATATAGTAAAGGAGATACTAAGGATAAAAGAACAGTCCCTATTCTTCCCGGGCCTTTAAGCCTACTAAAAAGGAAAAATAAGAGTATTGAAGATAAGATCCATCCGGCAAAAAAAAAGAATACGATCAAAAGTGAAAAACTTTCCTACTTTAGGTATCTTCTCTTTTTACGATCCCGTAAAAGATAATATTATCCAATTCTTGGACCAGATCTCGGATAGAATACGGGGTTTGTGCTAAAAAGTTCGGATCGAACATTGCTTCGGAAGCTGCCGAGTGAATGAGAAGCACGATATCCGGATTTACATCGGAACGAATTTCGCCGTTCTTGATGCCGGTTTCGATCATCTTCCTCATTGTTCTGTTAATGTTTTTTTCTTTTAGAGACTGGATCTGTTTCCAAATATCAGGTGCTTGGTCACGGATCTCTCTTAGAAATTCGTTCATTCCATGGGGGATTTCGGAAGAGAGGCAACCTCTCATTGACTGGATTTTTTCTTTAATGGATTTGTCCGGGTCTTGGAAGATCCCTTCGATCCTGCCGTGAATTCTGAGATGTTTATCAGTCATCACTTCTTTTAACAATTCATGCTTATTGGCGAAGTGTTTATAAAGTGTTTTGCGACTGATCCTAAGAGTTCGAGCGATCTCTTCCATTCGAGTCTTCGCAAAACCGTATCGCAAAAATAGCTCGAACGATTTTTCGAATATTCTCTCTCGGACCTCGTCCTTCTCTTGGGTTAGTTCTTGTTCCACGGCGCTGTGCACTTTATTATCCCCCTTCCGCTTAGGAAACGATTTTTCAATCTAAAGACGATTTTAACGTCTCCTTTCCTCTGCGTATTATGCCATAAAGAAAAATATTGTCCAGTTCGGATATATTGGCCCGACGCTCGGTCGGGCTTTGTTCCCACTTGTAAATCGCATCTGAACAGGCGATTAATGCCATGATGAACAAGTCGGGCCTCAAGTCCGCTCTGAATTCTCCTAATTTTTTCCCCTCTTCCAATAAGCTTTCAATTTCAGTATCTATTAATTGGACCCTTTTTGCCTTCACCATTCTCCATATTTCCGGAATTTGATCCTGCAATTCCTTCCATAATGCGAAATGGCTGGGTTTACAAACATCCAATAGCTCTTTACTCATCTTCACAAATCGTTTAGAGAAGTCTAAAGCCCTATTGTTTCGAATTCTTTTAAGTTTATAGGCTGCCTTGGTTTGGCGATACTCCGCAGCGGCCTTTAAAACTTCTTCTTTGTTCGAATAATATTCGTATAAGGTCTTTTTTCCGATTTTGGACTCTTCTACAAAGTCCTCCATTCTAGTTTTCGCATAACCTTTCCGTTGAAAGACCCGAGATGCCCCGAGTAAAACTCGGAGCCTATTTTTTTTCTCGGCGAAGTCCATGATATTTATCGCGCATCCGGATCCGGAGAATTTCTACGGACCAGATTGTTCAACTTCTCTATATAAGAGAATGCTGCCGGAACCACTACTAACGTAAGTACGGTAGAAGAGATCAATCCACCTATGATCGCAACACCCATACTTGTCCTTTGTTTGGAAGCTTCGTTTAATCCAATCGCAATTGGAGCCATACCTGCAATCAAAGCGAATGATGTCATTAGGATCGGACGAAGACGTTCTCTTCCCGCCTCTATGATCGCTTCTTTCATTTCCACACCTCTTTGTATGAGCTGATTCGTGAAGTCCACAAGTAAGATAGAGTTTTTGGTAGCCACCCCGATGAGCATGATTAGCCCGATCATGGAGAATATATCCAAAGACTTTTGGGTTAAGAATAGAGCGATAAACGCTCCACAAAGCGCGAGTGGAAGGACCAACATGATCGCGATAGGTGTGATAAAACTTTCATACAAGGAAGCAAGAACCATGTAGATGAATAACACCCCAAGTCCCATAGCAATTCCAAGAGAAGTTCCCATCTCCTTAAAGTTCTCCGCCTGTCCTGTGTATCCGATACGAACTCCAGGAGGAAGAGGCAATTCTGTTTGCGTAAGTTTAGCTACTTCTTCCATTGCTCCACCCATACCTGGTCCATCCGGATTTACGTCCGCATAGATCTCAACGGATTGGTTTCTGTTCATACGGTTGATGGTAGCAAGACCTGTTGTTTCTTCCGCCTTAGCAACGTTTTGGATCGGGATCATCATGTTATTAAAGTTAGGAACAAAAGAATTATAGAAGTTATCCTTCAAATCTCTCTGACCTTCTTTCAATCGAACACGAATATCGTATTCCACTCCGTTTTCACGATAAACTGCAGGGGTAGTTCCCTCTACCAAAGTCCTTAATTCTGTTCCAATCACAGTTCCTGGAATTCCAAGTAGAACCTCTCTTTGGCGATCAGGTACAACTCTGAATTCCGGAGCTCCTGCTCTATAACTTGTGTCTACATCCAAAAGTGCCTTAGATTCTCTTAATCTTTCGAAAAGTTTTCTGGAATATTCTTCTACAACTTTACCGTTCTGTCCGCTAACAACCAAAGTGAAAGGTCTTTGTCCTCCACCCACGTTATCCACATCTTTCACGATAGGGTTTGCATAAGAGAATGATTCCAATTCCTTACGAAGAAGGTCTTTGAACTGAGAAGTGTTCATATTCCTTTCTTTTGCTGGGATCATCTCCACGAACATAGTCGCAGTCCTGTTCGTATTGAACATAGCCACCAATTTTACTTCTTTATGAGAAGAGATCTCTTTGTATGCATCCTGAGCGATCTCCGCCATTTTGTGTACGGATGTACCAGGAGGCATATCCAAGGTGACTTGGAATTTTCCTTGGTCCTGTGCAGGTAAGAATGTTTTAGGAATGTATTTGGTCAGCATTAAGCTAGCGACAAAGATCAAAACCGCACTACTCAATATGAACACAGGGCGTTTTAATGTGAATTTCAAAACGCTTGCATAAATATTTTCCAACCAAGTTTGGAATACGTTAAATCCGGATAAGACGCCATCCAAGCCCTTCTCGATTGGAGAAAGAATTCTTCCTAAAACTCCGAATACAAATTTCAAAAGTTCGAACACAGCCGAGAAGGCTCTGGAAACAATTCCTTTCGGAGCTTCTTGTGCTCTTATTTTAGAGAATGCAATTTCCTCTAAAGTGGTGGTCGCGCCGTTCTTCTTCTTTTTCTTTCCTTCAGTAGGAACACTTAAGAATTCTTGTGAAGAATGTCCATGACCTGCTTGTGCATGTGCTCCGGAAATTTTTCCACCGAAGTATGCGGATAACATTGGAGCAATTGTAAGTGCATCATAAAGAGAGATCAAAAGAGCAAAACAAACGGTAAGTCCGAATTCTCTTAAGAACTGTCCCACTACTCCACTCACGAATGCAATCGGCAAGAATACTGCGATCACAGTCATAGTAGTCGCAATTACAGCTAATGTTACTTCTTTAGTTCCTTCTGTAGAAGCTTCTCTCGCGGTTTTACCCATTTCCCTATGTCGGAAAATATTCTCACGGACTACGATCGCGTCATCAATTAGAAGTCCCACTGCCAAGCTCAATGCTAGAAGAGTCATCACGTTTACAGTAAACCCTGCAACCGCCATCAAAATGAACGCACCTAAAAGTGAGTTAGGCAATGCAAGTCCGGTGATGATCGTAGATCTTACACTTCCTAAGAATAATAGAACCACTACAATCGTGAGCGCGATACCTATGATGATTGTTTCTTTTACATCATAGATATTATCATCGATCTGAATGGAATTATCATTTGCGATCGAAAGAACGGCACCACCTTCTCTTCTTGCGAGTTCCTTATTCAGATCTTCAATGCGTTTTTTTACTTCTTGGGCAACCGCAACTGTGTTCGAGCCTGACTGTTTGAATACCAATAAGAAAACGGCTTTATTACCGTTAAAGTACGCGCGAGTGCTTTCATCCTCTAAAGTATCTACCACTTCTCCCAATTGTCCTATCTTAACCGGAACCTCGTTCCCGAATAAAGAAATTGGAGTATCTCTGATCTCTTGAGGGGATTTAAATTCGTTGATGGTTCTATAAACCAACTCTGAATCCGCCTTACTCACTTTACCTGCTGGGATATTCGTTCCACCGGAAGCCAAACGATTGGAAACCACGGAAGCAGGGATCATATGTTGTTTTAATTTTTGACGATCTAACGCAACATGGATCTCTCTTTTACGTCCGCCGTAGATTGTGATATTTCCCACATCCTTAGCAGTTAAAAGATTTTGTTTGATCTCTTCGTTAGCGATATCGTAGATCTGCGCTTCACTCAAGTTTGCATTTAATGCAAGAATGATGATCGGCTGATCTGCAGGATCTATCCTTCTAATGATTGGTTCTTTAATATCATTCGGTAATTTAGGTTTTACCGCGGATACCTTATCTCTGACCTGTTGTTCCGCGTATTTCACATCGGTCTCTAAGGTAAACTCAAGGATGATCGTTCCGGATCCTTCGCTACATGTAGAGCGGATCCTTTTCACTCCGGAGATAGTGGAAAGTTCGTCTTCCACAGGCTTTGCGATCAAAGTTTCGATCTCGTTAGGTGCTGCTCCCGGATAAGGCACAGTTACTGTGACCACCGGAATTGTTACGTTAGGGAAAAGGTCCACACCCAACTTGTTTAGGGAAAGATATCCCGAAACAAGAATGATGAGAACCGTACAGGTAATAAATATCGGTCGTTTGATCGATAGTTCTGCAAAATTCATTTTTGGTCTCCGGTGTTTTGGTTCAGAACTTCCTCGGCATCCATTCCGTATTTGCGAAATAGTGTACCCTTAGAGAGCTCGTATTGTACTAGCGCCGAGTTATAATTCACTTTTGCCTGCATCAGTCCGTATTTAGCCTGAGCTACCAGGTCCAATGCGTTCTTAACGTTTACGGATGTGGCTCTTCCGTATCTGTATCTGGGCAGAATGCCCGAGTAAAACTTCTCCGCTTGAGAGAGATTCTTTTTAGATTCTTCTAAGATCTCGTAAGTAGTATTGATCTTTTGTAATCCTTGTCTCACATCAGTTTTGACCTGTTCTTTTGTTTGCTCCAAAAGAAGGTCCAACTTTCTACTTTGTGTTTGCGAATTCCTAAATTCAGCTCTTGCGGTATCGTTCCCAAGAGGATAATCCATCTTGATCTCTGCGGAATTTTGGGTAAATCTACCGCTTCCTATTCCATCAAAACTTTGAGGAAAATTACGATCGTATTCGCGTGAATTATAAGTTCCGCTCACATAAAGAGAAGGTAATAATCCGTTTTTGGAAATCTCCAATGCTGTTGCTGCATTTTGTTTTTGTAATGCGATACTTTTGAAATCGTATCTATGTTGAAATGCTTCTTCTGTTTCAGAATCTTCTGCGCCTAAAGAAGGAAGAGAATCGTCCAGAACCAAAGCAAAATTCACTTTAGTTTCAGGATCTTTTCCCAAAGAAACAAGTAAGTCTCTGCGAACTCTATCTTTTTCTAGTTTTGCCTGTCTAAGTTGGTTCTCTGCAGAGATCAAAAGTGCATTCCATTGACCCGACTCATAATCTTCTGCCACTCCCATACGAACCTTGGAAGAAGTGATATCTTTTACATTCTTCACACTTTTGACTAGTAGCTCTGCAGTTTTAAGATTTTCGTCCGCTAAGGATAAATTCCAAAAAGATAATAGAGATTGGACCACGGATCTGGAGAGAGTATTCATCGCGTCCAATCTTCGGACTGCGGAACTTCTTCTGCTGATCTCCAGGGATCTTCTTTGCTGGTATCCGAAAATATTCTTAAGCAATTCTTGCTTGAGAGTGAAACCAAGATTTGCAAAATGAAGACTTGGCTGTGCGAATTGTTGCGCGATTGTTCCTTGCTGTTCCGGTCTTTTACCCGCATCCGTTTCATAACGGTTATCGGAGACTGTTAAACTTGCGGTGGTTCCCGTATTAAAAACTTTTGATAAACCTGCGGAGATTGTATTACTTGTGATCTCTCTACCCTGCAAAGTGTATTGAGGAAGAGGTAAGTTATTCGTCTTTTGAGTATTGGCGGTTAAGGTCCCGATAAAATTATACTTACCGTTCTCCTTCTCCCAATCGTACTCTGAGTTTTCCAAGTCCAGTCGGCTCATCTTAGCCTGAACTGAATTCTCCAAAGAATAACGAATAAGAGAAGTAGTTGTCCAAACTCCTTCTTTCTCCAGATCGTCCCGAGTATCTCCGGAAATAGAAATAGCACTTAGAAAAATGCCTAAGTAAAAAACGCTGCGAAAGGTTGCCTGATTCTGTTTGTGTTGCATAACATCCAACTGGAAACATTTATGGTATATTTTGTTTCCACCCATAGGAAACAAAATCTCTTTTTATTGTTTCCTATGTCAACAGAAAAATTATCGAAATAAAAAGATTTTATTGATATTGAGTCTCATTATAAAATAATCTGGACATGAGCATACGTGGAGCTTCATCCCTTCGTCATCCATTCCAAGACCTATGTAGAAAGCTGGAATGCAGGCAAAACGATCCTGAAAGATCAGAAACCTTTCCTTCTGGATCTGAAATTTGGAAATTGATCCCTCAAAATTCCGAAAATGAATTTGGACACTCCCGACCGGAAGGAGAAGTTTCCTAAACGGAGGATTTTACTCCTTCTTCTCCGCAAAAAATCCTTTTCAACTCGATTCTTTCAGATACTAAACATGGGCTTGCTCATGTAGGATTTACTATCTTCTCTTGGAAATTCCGGGGCCTTTTCCGGATCTTCGCCGTCCTATAATGATGTAAAAGTCCTTAGTACGAAGATGACTCAGATCCCAGCAGACATTCTTACATTCATTAAGTTTTTTGAAAATTCAGATGGGACTTCCATATATGTGAACCATATTATTCGAGACAAGAATGGCAAGATCGTAGATATGAAATTGCATTATTGTAACGATCAAGCTGCAAAGCTTGTAAAAATGGAGAAGAGCACACTTATCGGTAAAAAGTATACCGAACTCAGGCCGAAAGAATTAGAAACGAATCCGGAAATCGTCGAATTTTTCGAATCCATTAGCAAAAAGGGTTCCGAATGGAGAGGGATCCGTCAATCGGCGATTTCCAGAAAATATTACGACTCCACAATTATTTGTCCAGAAGATGATTGGACCATTTCTATCGCAAAAGACTTAAACCAAGAGATCAAAGAGAAGGACATTTTCAGAGAGGCCGCCTATAGGAATGAGGATGCGGTTTATTATCTAGAACCTATTTTTGACGACAAAGGATCCATTACGGATTTCTTATATAAGGATCTAAATCCGGCAGCCGAAGCCGAGATAGGGATGCCTAAAGAAATCGCGATCGGTAAGAACTTATGTAAATTATTTCCTCAAAATCTGGAATTAGGCACATTTGACCTATATAAGAATGTATATCTCACCCAACATGCGGAGAAAAGAGAATACGAGATCAAAGATAATCAGGGAAATCCAGGATTTTATCTATTACAGATCAGCAGAGTGTATGAAGGACTTCTTATCAGTAATAAGAATATTACAGAAATTCGAAATGTTGAAAACCAGCTCAGAATACAAAAAGAACAATTAGAATTCACTTATCTGGCCTCCAATGATGGATACTGGGATTATAATGTTAATACCGAACAACTTTTCCTTTCTGAAAGATGGAAAACTATGCTCGGTTATACGAATGAAGAAATCTCCTCCGATGATGTTCACCTCTGGAGAAAATTGGTACATCCGAAGGATCTAAGAATTGCACTTTCAGCTTTCCAAAGACACCAGGAAGAAGGAACAGCAAGATTCGATAGGGTTTTAAGATTTAAAACGAAATCCGGAGAATATATGTTCATTCGTTCCAGAGCCTTGATCATCGAAGACGAAAATGGACAGCCTGCTCGTATTGTAGGAACTCATACGGATATCTCTGCTGCTAAAGAATCTGAGCTTGCTTTAGAAAAGGCAAAAGAGAAGGCAGAACAAGCCGACAAGGCCAAGTCCGAATTTTTAGGAATGATCTCTCATGAAATGAGAACTCCTTTAAACGGGATATTCGGTATGGCCAATCTACTTTCCAGTTCAAAATTAGATGAGGAACAAAAAGAATATCTAAAAGATCTTTCCGACTCCACTGAAATTCTTTCCAGACTGATAGATGATCTATTACAAGTAATCACCTTAGATTCGGCCAAAATAGAGATCAAAGAAGAACCTTTTGAGATCAAAACATTCACAGATCTGATACGTATATTAGTAGAACCTAAAGCTTCAGAAAAGAATATCGAATTCAATATTTTCATCTCTGAAAAATTCCCAAAAGTGATCGTAGGGGACAGGACCAGGATCGAACAGGTAGTACTGAACCTAATCACAAATTCCATCAAGTTTACAGACAAAGGATCTGTGACACTCACTTTGGATTTAGAAGGAAAAGACTCCATACTATTTAAAGTAAAAGATACAGGTATTGGAATTAAGGACGAAGCTAGACAGAGGATCTTTGATGCATTCCACCAGGAAGATCTAGCAGACACTCGCAAATATAAAGGAGTAGGACTCGGACTTTATATAGTCAAAAGTTTGACTTCTAGAATGAAAGGAGATGTCCGTTTGAATTCTGAGCCTGGACTTGGTTCAGAATTTTCCATTATTCTTCCTTTAAAAACTGAAACTGGCACTCCTTTTAACCCAACACAGATCCAGTCCGAAACGGTTCCTACATTTACTTCGAGTTCTGTTCTTATCGTAGATGATAACGAGATCAACGTAAAGATACTTGCCAAACATTTGAGTAAAACCGGGATACAATCGGACTCCGCTCTAAGTGGCAGAGAGGCATTAAAACTTTTAGATACAAATGAAAAGAAATACGATTTGATCTTATTGGATCTACAAATGCCCGAAATGGATGGATACCATACTGCGGATGCAATACATGCTTTAAATTCTTTTAATGCAAAAACTCCTATCGTTGCTGTCACTGCTAGTTCCTTTTCAGAAGCATATGAAAAATGTGTTCAACATGGAATAGAAGGTTTTATCGGCAAACCATTCCAACCAAAACAATTGTATAAAGTTCTTACCGATTTTCTATGACGAATGCTTGTCTAACAAAACCTGATCCGGAAAATTGCCGGCATGGAGACTCTTCGTCCCTTTAAACCTCCCTTTCATCTCAGACATCCATTTGTCCAAACAGTATTGGCTTCTTTAATGAGGCAGAATACTCCGGATCATCCCATGGACAAGGCTGCTTCTCCAGTTGTAATAGATGCAGGCAAAGGTGTTCGATTATTAGGTCATTATTCCAAGTCACCACAAAACAAGGCGCTACTTGTGCTTATACACGGTTGGGAAGGAAGTATGGATTCAAATTATATCCAAAGGACTTCCAGAAGATTTTACGATAAGGGAATTTCTATCTTCAGACTAAATTTAAGAGATCATGGAAACACTCATCATCTAAATCCGGAACCATTTAACGGAAGTTTAATAAGAGAAACTTACGAAGCAGTCCGCAAAGTTGCGAAAGAATTCGGACATAAACTGCCCGTATATTTGGGTGGATTTTCTATGGGTGGGAATTTTACGATCAGAGTGGCAAGAGAACATTCCAGGAATAAACAAAGTATTCCGAATTTAAAACATTGTATCGCTGTGAGTCCACCTCTTCATCCAAAGTCCGCTACGGAAATGATGGATTCTAAACTCATTATAGGAAAATATTTCTTAGATAAATGGAGGCAATCCCTAGCTAAGAAGAATGTACATTTTCCTGATCTACATCCATATCAGAATATCATGAAAGGAAAAACAGTCATGGAAATGACTGATAGGATCGTAGCATCTTCTTCAGAGTTCAAAAACTCTGATGATTATTTTAATTCTTATACATTGGGACCAAAGGATTTTGAAAAATTAAAAGTGGATCTGACAATAGTTACATCCGCAGACGATCCGATCATACGTCCCGACGAATTTAATGAGATCCCTAAAAGTTCCAAACTTAGGATTTTTATCCAAAAGTATGGAGGTCATAATGGTTTTTATGAAAATTTAAAAGGAGACTGTTGGTATTTCAGGGTCTTCGATAAAGTTATATTCGGATAAGAAGAAGTAGCTTGCTTTTCCCGCCTTTCTTCTAAACTCAAGCCGGAAGCATATTTCGTTTTTGAACATAAGTTCAAGAATAACCGAACGGCTTTCGTTATAGGAGAAATACTATGTCCAACGCATACGTTATCGATGCGGTTCGCACCCCAAGAGGGAAAGGTAAAAAAAGAGGAACACTTGCATCCGTTCACCCACAAGAACTTTCCGCCTCTACTCTATTAGCAATCCAAGAAAGAAACGGATTAAAACCGGAAGTTGTAGAAGAAGTTGTATTAGGTTGTGTTTCCCAAGTGGATGACCAAGCTGCATGTATCGCCCGTTATGCGGTCATGGCTGCACAATGGCCGAATTCCGTTCCTGGATATACAGTGAACCGTTTCTGCGGATCCGGATTACAGGCAGTGAATAATATCGCAAACCATGTTCAATCGGGAGCAATGGCTGTAGGTTTAGGTGGTGGAGTAGAATCCATGAGCCGAGTAAAAATGGGAGCAGACTTAGGAGATAGAGATTTTAATATAGGAAATCCTAATATACAAAAACATTATAATCTTGTTCCTCAAGGAATTTCTGCCGACCTGATCGCTACTAAGTATAATATCACCAGAGAAGAAGCGGACAAATTCGCAGAGTCTTCTCAATTGAAAGCAGACAAGGCAATCAAAGAAGGCGCGTTCAAAAAATCCATTATTCCGGTTAAGTTAGAAGATGGGACAGTAGTGGATACTGACGAGAACCCTCGTATCGAATCCGACTACGCATTCCTTTCCGGCTTAGGTGCAGTTTTCAAAACTGTTGGAGAAAGAGAACTAGATGCGATCGCTCTTAAATCCTATCCAGATGTAGGAAAGATCAACCATATCCACACACTCGGAAACTCTTCCGGGATCGTGGATGGTGCTGCTTCCGTATTAATCGCTAACGACGAAGGTATCAAAAAATACGGATTAAAGCCAAGAGCAAAAATCCTTTCTACTGTGGCTACCGGAGAAGACCCAACCATTATGTTGACTGGGCCTGTTTCTGCTTCCAAAAAAGCACTCCATATGGCAGGGCTAAAAGTAGAAGATATCGATCTTTGGGAAATCAACGAGGCATTCGCTTCAGTAGTACTTTATACCCAAAAAACTTTAGGTATCCCTCTTGAGAAGATCAACGTAAATGGAGGAGCAATCGCTTTAGGACATCCTCTGGGAGCGACAGGAGCTATTCTTCTCGGAACAGCGTTGGACGAATTAGAAAGAAGGAACAAACGTTACGCACTCATTACACTCTGCATAGGCGGGGGAATGGGTATTGCAACCGTGATCGAAAGAATTTAATTTCTAATTTTCCGAGCTATCAACGCCGTTTTTCCTCCGGGAAAAGCGGCGTTTTTTATATTTTCTCTCAATTTCGTAGGGTTAGGATACTCGCAGTGACAAAACATTTGCTCAGTTCTTAAATTTTCCAATACAGTCTTTTTTTATCCAAAAAGAAAAGGATCAAAAACCATAAGGCCAGCACAGTTATAGAATAAAGAAAGGAACTCAACTCCGGAGAATCTATCCAGCTTTTATAATATTCTTGGTAGATCAGATTTTTTAAAGGGATCTTTTTCCCTTCCGGAGAAGAGACCATAATTATATTCAAACTTCTGGCAAAAATCCCGGAACCAAAAAACACAAGCAAAGCATTCTTCCCGAAAGGAAGAAGGAAACTTTGCAAAACCTTAAACTCAATTCTATCAAACTTTTCTAAAATCAAAAATAATGAAATAACGAGCAAGGCCCAGCCGGCAGTCCAAAGAGAATAAGTTCCGGTCCATAAACTTTTATTGATGGGATAATAAATTCCCCATACACCACCAATAAGTAGCACTGCAAAAGCACCTAATGTTATATTTCCGGAAATAGAAAGAAGAGATTCTTTCTTCTCCAAAGAATCTTTTATAAATTCTCCCGCAAAAATCCCGCAGAATACGGAAGCAATCGATGTGAAAGAAGTCAAAAGTCCTTCCGGATCCCAGACCTTACCGAATCTCCATAAATGAGCTTGTCCAAAAACTTCTCTATCTATCCAAGCTCCCCAATCTTTTCCTTCTTTCATGCTTGGCTCTAAAGCTCCAGGAGGAGGGATAAATTCCTGTAAATACCAATAAGAGATCAGTAAGGTTAAGAATAGAAAGATCCTGAATTTTAGATTTTTCTCACGATATAAAATCGCTCCGAAAAAATAAGCGAATCCTATTCTCTGCAAGACTCCAGGAAATCTAAGATTAGAAAAACTCCATTCTCCGAAAAAATTCAAAAATAATCCCAAAAAGATCAGGATAGATGCTCGTTTTAGTATTTTAGGAAATTCTTGTATTCCATTTGAAATCGAATAAGGAATAGAAGCGCCTACCACAAAAAGAAAAAATGGAAACACCAAATCGGTCGGAGTACATCCGTCCCATTTAGCATGTTTGAGAGGCCAATACATATTGGACCAGGTGCCCGGATTATTTACCAAGATCATACCTGCCACCGTTAGGCCTCTCAAAAGATCTATAGATAAGATACGATTTGGATTTTCAGATTTCAATTTGTGAAACTACCAAAGAGACCTGTGGAATTCCGTGAATCCCCAGACATCTTTGATCTGGACTTCCCTTCCCTTTTCCGGTCTAAAACTTCCTGAAAATTTTCCTACAAATTGTCTAAAATACAATTTGGTCCAGATCAGATTTACTTTTTCTCTTCTTTCTCCCTTTGGTTCGAATTCTAAGCGGATACGCCCTTCTTCGTCCCAAAGTCTCCAAGGTTTGTATGGATCTTTATGAGAAAAATCGAATATACATCTGCTGACCCTCTGTCTTTCAGAATCGATCCAATACGCGTTCTCCGGAAAAAAACTTTCGTTTACTAAAGCGGCAAAATTAGCACCTATCTTTGTCCTATCCGGAAGAACGGAAGAGAACGCGGCCCAATACCAATTTGTCTCTCTTCTTAAATAACCACCGGACCAATCGTAAACCATAGTGGTTCTGGAAGGATCTCGAACGAGCTCCTTCTTCTCATATTTTACGCTGATACGATCGGGAATCAAAGGAGAACATTTTTCAGTAAATGTCCAACGACTTGGCTCGGAAGGATTTAAGACCCTAAGCGGATTATGAGTAATAAGAGAATATGGAAATTCTCCAGAGATCTCTAATTTATTCCCAAAGTTTGCATCGAGTAGAAGTTTTCCTTCTGAATGGGATTTGCGAATATTCAAGAAGGACTTTCCCTTTTTGAAAGAGATCTCGTATTCATCAGGATTGGCCGGGAATTTTAAAGCAAGACCTAAGTCGGGTCCTTTTACATCGAATTCGTAAACTTTTCCCTGATCGAATTTATACAGATAAGCAAACACGTTATACGCATATCCGAGACTCACTGCCGCAATTCCGACCAAGCAGTCTTCCATCATGATCCCTAGATAATTGAAAGAATGGAAAGCGAACTTCTTTTTGAGCCCTTTGATCTCCTTTCCGAAAAAATCCAGAAGAGTAAAATCGTGATGATTGAATTCGATCGGACCATCCCAAACTCCATAGTGTACTTGATTTTCGGGTCCGATAATTTTTTGCATAGATTTCGCTCGATTTTCGAACGCTTAGTTGAAAAATCAATGGGATTTCTACCTCATCAACCAAATCTGCTTTACAATTAACTTTTTCATACCAAGATCGACCTAACATTCGTTCGGGAATATCGGCATAACCATTCATGGGAGAAATCCAGAGCAAGCCTGCAGGAAGTAGAGAAAATCTCGAAGCTTCTGACTTAAAAACTCTGAAAGATAAAAAAACTTCCCGAGAGATCTCAGTTCTTCTCTATCGAGTATTATTTCGAAGTGAAGAAGTTCGGGGAGGTTCGGTCAAAGTTGTTAAAGAGACTTTTATCCGCACTCATTCCAATCATCCTGAACAATTCCCGATCCTAGATAGGGCTAAATTCGTCCGGGATATGATCTCCGTATTCAAGACTTCTACCGTTCTAAATCCTGAAAAACTGGATTCTTTTTTCGCTTCTATACATGCAGCTTTCCAAAACGAGATCAGATATTTTTTAGGCAAATCCACTCAGTTCACATTTGATATCATGTTTCAGGTGATCGAGTCTATCCTTCAAGAGATGAGTCATCCGGAAGACCAAAGAACTGTGGATGTAAAAGATAGGGAACTTATCTTAAAACATTTTAGAGCCTATAACGATCTTTCTAAATTTTTCAATAAGATGGGAACTTCCAAAGCGGTGATCGATAAGAAGGACGATATCATCACTGAGATCTCTATCAATCATAAAGAGATCACAATCGTTTCTATCGAGAATATGTTCCGAAATATTTTGGCCCAGATACTTCTTTCCCGTAAGTACAATTGCGGAACACTGATCGATAAATGGTCTACTGAATACGGTTTTGGTCCGGAACAGGCTCAGTCTATGAGAAATTATATCCAAGAAACTGCACCTTTAACCGATTTCAGAACACAATACGCAAACGCGTTACGCGCTATTGGAACGGAAAATGATATGGACCTGATGTTCCTTAGAACTCTATCCAACTATTATTCATCTTGGGTAACCCAAGTTTCCGAACAGATCCCTGCTTAAAACAGTTTGATTTTTAGGACAGTATCCGTCCAAAAACGGATGGATTACTTACGCGTTCCTCTTTTCTCGATCCTCGTATTCCTCTCTTTATTCGTCATGGAACTAGCTTCCGAATCGGCTTATTCTCCCATGAAATGGGAGGCCGCAGAACCGAAAACATTCTCACCTTCTCCCTTAGCTCCTGATGAGAAGATCAAATCATCGCAAGGAAGTTTGCTGGTAGGAGAAACCCTTTATCTACCCTCAAATTTTTCGGACACAAACGGAAAGAACACCGGCGGTTTGCTCATCAGGAATATTAAGACCGGGGCTGCAAATCGGTTGGATCTAAAGGAAACCGTAAGAGGTCTCGCGTGGGATAAGGAAGAAGAACAAATTTATGTAAGGCTTAAAAAAGAAATTATAGTATTGCAGAACAGTTCCTTGGATATTAAAAAAAGGATCCCCTTCTTTCAAACAACAGCCTCTTGGGGGAATATAGGTTTTGCTCAGGGAAAACTTTTCGAGATCAGAGAAAATAAACTGATTTTTTACGATAAGGAAACCGGATCTGAAATAGAACAGAAGGATCTACCTCTTCCCAAAGTTTCCTTTGCATTCGATTGTTCGGGAAAAGAGATCTTTTTTTGGCATTCAAAGGACGGAACAAATTTACATTCATATGATCCTATTTTAAATAAGATCAAAAATAGTCTTACCGTACATTTGGAATCCAAAGAAGCGGGCAGACTCTCCTGTTTTAAAAACGATCTAATAGTATTAAGCCCAGAATCCGAAGTTTATCAAAATCTAATACGGATAGGGAACGATTACTATTTGGGAAAACAGGAAAATTCTGTGCTCAAAGGAAATCTAAGTTATAGATTTTCACCAAGCAAGGATACGATCCGTTTTGTTTTAAAGATCGCTCCTAAGGAAAATTCTCCGGAAACGGAAATCGCAGTCGCCATCCCACCTCAAGAAACTTCTTCTCAAACTCTGAGCGATGAAAAATTCCATCCCAACGGAAAATTAACCGAAGATAAACAAAATAATCGTACCTTGATCATTCCTATCCCCGCTTTAAGCTCGGGGCAAAGCTGGGAAGAAACAGTATATTCTGCTAAATTAACAAGATATAATATAGATTCAGGTCTTACCAATTTCCAAACTTCTTGGGAAGATTGGAAGGTTCCGAACGAATGGAAACAATATTTAGAGGATGTTTCGGTTTATAAGATATCCGATCCTGAAATTATCCGAATCAGAGATGAACTAAAATCCTCAAGCTCGAATGTGGAAGAATATATACAATCAGTTTACAAATACATCCGAAAGAATATGGTGTATAAGCAGGATGGTAGATTCGATCCTGCGCCTACGGTTCTTCAAAATGGACATGGTTCCTGTACGGAGCATAGTTACGCTCAGATCTCTCTACTACGGAGCGCAGGGATACCGGCTAGAATGGCTTGGAACTGGCTACCTGTAGGAGAAAAAGTAGAGTTGAATCATAAAATTGCAGAAGTATGGCATCCTTCCTTCGGTTGGATACCAATGGAACCTTTGGCTCCTCCTCGAACGAGAGCTGGCCTAACATATGCAAAACATATAATATTTGCAGTACTCAATCAGCCCAGTCATTCCATCATAAAAGGAGGAGATACCCTAGCTAATTTTACGAAACCCGCAGGTGGGGCAACCAGATCGGTCTCCATTGAATTAATCCCGGAAATCTCTCATAGATCCGCAAAACAATACGGCTCAGAAGCGGAAGAAATTTACCAGAAATCGAATCCTGTAAAAAATCGTATATTAGAAAAATATGAAGAAAGGATTGTGGAATAAGAAGGAAGGTAACGCCGCAGTTATAGACAATCTGCGGCGTTTTTTAGGATTATCCGATCCTTTTTAAAGAATAACCTAAACAATAGGACGCTGCAGCTAATCCATAATGAAATAGATCCACTCTAGGAAGCCCTGCAATCGTTCCTACAGTTCCAATTACAAGTCCGGATAGAATGAAAAGTAAAGCCCCAGCTATTCCGTACAAAGCGGCTGTCTTATGAGAACCTTTGTATTTTTGGATACATACTACTAGAACTGCAATCAATGCGATTGCTCCGATCAACGTTGCATATAAACCCAAAGGATAAAGATAACTTAATACGGCTAAAACTAAAAGTATCAAACTAAGAAGATTCCAAGTTTTGCCGTTTATTTTACCGAAACCTGCATTAAAAAATGCGATCCCGATCCAAGGAACTCCAACCACTCCTGCAACATGCACGATAGGTCTATAGATTTGGCTGATCCAATCTCCTCCTAAAAAGAAAACCACACCTAGAAGTGCACCTAACCCGATCAAAAAAAGACCGTAGGCTCCTCCCTTTTTAGAAACATTTCCTTTAGAGGAAGATTGGACGGAAAGACCGGCCCATATGGCGAAGATTGCCAATACTAAATCAGAAATAGCAGTACTAATTTGCATGACGAACAAGGAATCCTATCCGAATCAAAATGCAAGAAGGATTCATTTTAAAATTGATTTTCCTAGAGTCTTCTTTATTCTCAGGACTTTTTATTATGAGTTTAGACTCTTGGACCTCTGGACCGGATGGTATTCGTAAAGATATTAAAAATCCCTATTCGAGCGGATGTACTTTCATTATTGGGATCTTAGCCTTTGGCGTATTCGGCAGCATTGCTTCTTTATTTTTCGGAGTCATGTTCTTAACTGCAGAGGATAAGCTCTTTCCCGGGTTTGGATTTTTCTTCTGCATCTCACTCGTAACAATTTTTATAATCACAATGAGAAGTTACAGAAAAGCTTCTCATATAGTTAAAACGATAGAGATCCAAACAAATACTTCTCTACTTTCTTTAAGAGAAACAGGTAAATCAGATGTAGAACTTTCTCTTTCCGAATTCATTTCTTATCTGGTTTTATTCAGAGCGGAAAGATCCTCTTCTACTGGGAATAGTATCAACTCGAACAGCACTTGGAAATACTGGGACATATACTTGGTATACAGAGATGGAAGTTGTATATTACTAGAAACTTTTAGAGATGGGAATTCTCTCAAAGAAGGATTAGAATTTTTTAAAACGGCACTTCCACTTCCTGTATTGGATAGATCGGATCTTAAACTCACAAATCCTGAATCAAAAGAAATCCCTTATAAACAAGATCCTAAAAAAATCGAACCTTCCGCTTGGGTAAAAACGGAATCGAAAGATCAAGGAACAAAGATCGAAATCATAGAACCTAAATCTATAGGAAAAACATTTATCACAATGTTGGTCCCCACTTTATTTTATGGGGCATGGTTCACGGTCGTAAATTCCTTTTTAGAAAATTCTGAAAATCTGATCTTTCTAATCTTCATCGTCCCATTTTCCGTTTTCTTCCTAGGGATTACTACCGTGATGACTGTTTTTATTTTATTCAGAAAAACAGAGGTAATCGCAAATTCACTCGAATTAAAACTTCGTTATTCTACTAGGATCCCGATCTTAAGCAGCTTATTGTATAAAGAAAGAAGTATCCCTCTCTCTTCTATCCGAAATGTGCGTACGATACGAATGGAACAGGACAATCAGATCCTTTGCGTTGCATTAAAATCTCCTAATGGATTAAAACAAAGAACGTTCTTGGATCTTCTGTATAATGTCCAAGGAGTCAATCTTTCAAGCAAGCAGCTCGCAGGAGACGCAGAGCTTCTAGGAATTATCACCTTGGGTTCTTGGCTCCCAAAAGGCCCTGGATATAGCGACTTAGTATATGCAGAGAATGTTTTGGAATCTGTTTTAAATCTGAGAGAAGAGTCTTTGACATTCTCAGATTTGGCTTCTTCTCCCAAAAAATAAAGAGCCGATTTGTTTCGAAAGAAGAAAATATCTGAACCAATCACGAAGGAGTCTAAGAACAAGTATGCAAAATTTAATCTTAAACCAATCCATCCAATTGAATAACGGAGTAGAGATGCCAATCTTCGGTCTGGGAGTTTGGAAAACAAGATCCGGAAAAGAATGTATAGATTCGGTTTTAAACGCTTTAGAATTCGGATACAGACATATAGATACTGCTAAAATTTACGGAAACGAATCAGATGTGGGAGAGGCAATTAAAAAGAGCGGGATCCCAAGAAAGGAATTATTCATCACTACAAAACTTTGGAATAGCGACCAAAGAAATCCGCGCAAGTATTTAGAGGAATCCTTGCAAACATTAGGACTGGACACGATCGATCTATATCTAATCCATTTTCCCGTAGCAGGAACTAGAAAACAAGCCTGGAAAGAATTGGAAAATGCGTATAAAGAAGGTTTGGTTCGTGCAATCGGGGTAAGTAACTATACAATCCCTCATTTGCAGGAATTATTCGAATACGCTGAAATTGTCCCTACGGTAAACCAAGTAGAATACCATCCATTCTTAAACCAAAACGAACTTCTAAATACTTGCAAAAAGAATAATATAGTATTGGAAGCGTATAGTCCCCTCGCCCATGGCCAAAAGATTTCAGATCCAAAACTTGTATCTCTTGCCGCAAAATACGGAAAAACTGCGGCTCAAATTCTCATCCGCTGGGCAATCGACAAAGGATTAGTGGTCATTCCTAAATCAGTCAAAAAAGAAAGGATTTTGGAAAATTCTCAAGTATTCGATTTTAAACTTAGCGAATCGGATTTGGCGGAAATGGAGACTTGGAATGAGAACTTCAGGACCTGCTGGGATCCAACAGGAGCCTAATCTGAAATATCCAAAATCAAAAACTCCTACTTCTTTCAATACTATATCGCGAAAAGTTTGGTTTCAAGGTTCGATAATCCTTCTGTCATTCCTATTTGTAACGAATTGTGATATCCTAATAACCTCGGTATTTAAGGAACATATCATAGATGCGAATTATATTCCTGCCGGCTCAATGGAACCTAATCTCCAAATCGGAGACTATATATTCGTAAAAAAATTTTCCGTTTCTCCGGAACGTGGGGATTTAATCACTTTTTATCCTCCTTCAAATGCAATCACTCCAGAAGAAGCAGAAGGCCCGAATAGAATACGTTTCGTTAAAAGACTGATAGGAATTCCCGGAGATACTATTTATTATTATTATGAACCAATACCGGATTCCACTCAAGCAGCGTTGCGAATCTCAATCAATGGGAAAATTCTACCAATCGAAGCATCGGAAGAAATCTTAAACCAAGAAGATTATGATATTCCATTAGAAGGGATAAAACTTTTTTATGAAAAGATCGGAGATAAAAAATATAAAGTTTTCTTCGGCGATCGCCCTTTTCACGAAGGAGCTTACCCTTCAGATACAAAATTCAGATTAGGAGAAGATGAGTTTTTCTTTCTGGGAGATAATCGAGGAAATTCCTCTGATTCCAGGTTCTGGGGAACCGTTCCAAAGGAAAACATTACCGGCAAAGTGATTTTCAAATATCTTTCTTTCAATTGGAAGGATTATACCTGCTCAAAGCCTGAGGAAAAGGATCCATACCAATACCAAGAATGTCCAAAAGATATAATGTCCAGATGGTCCAGAATGAAATTTAGGTTCCAAAACTTAGGTCCAATCGAATAAGATTCGTATTTAGCCTCTTTTTTTGTTGACTTTTTTCTTTTAGGGAAGTCTATACATTAATAGTTCAATCTTAAAGTATTATGGCCACTCATTATAAAGGAAAGCCTAGAGATGTAAAGGTGCTCGATGCCTACATCAAATTAAGCCGATGTGCGGATTCCATCCGTACAATGGAGGAAAAATTCCTTAATCAATATAATCTGACCAGCGGCCAATTCGGATGCTTGGAGACTCTTTATCATCTTGGCCCTATGTGCCAAAAAGAAATCGGTCAAAAAATATTTTCCTGCGAAGGAAACATCACACAGATCATAGATAATTTAGAAAAAAGAAGTCTAGTAATCAGAGTCAGAAGCGAAGAAGACAGACGTTATTTTATCATCAATCTTACCGACAAAGGAAAGGAACTCATCGGAACTTCTTTCCCAGATTATTTGGAGCAGTTGAAGGGCAAGATGTCCTGCCTCAGCGACGAAGAACTCAAAAATTTAGGACAGATCTGCAAGACTGTCGGACTCAAATCCGCGTAATATGAAGGAGGGATCTATGTTTTTCGGATTTTTCGGCCCATTACTTTAATAATAAACTATTAACCATTAGACTATATAAACAAGAATCATTCAGGAGGTGAGCATGATTCAGAAAATTCTCAAAACGGACTCGGATATAACATCCTTAATTCTAAGGATAACACTTGCAGTCGTGATGTTTCCACATGGAGCACAAAAGGTACTAGGCTGGTACGGCGGATATGGATTCTCCGGAACTTATGCATTCTTAACCGGCGCAGGCTTTCCTGGTTTCTTGGTCATACTTTTATTCATCGCAGAATTTTTGGGACCTATCGGATTACTTTCAGGTCTTCTTACAAGAGTAGCCGCAGCAGGTATTGGGATCGCAATGACAGTCGCAATACTTCCTCATGCAGAACACGGTTTCTTTATGAACTGGGCAGGAAGCCAAAAGGGAGAAGGATTTGAATTCCATCTATTGATGGTAGCAATCTCCTTAGCATTGGTCATCAAGGGAGGAGGAAAACTCTCTGTGGATGGAGCGATCTCCAAAAAATAAAACGTACCATTATACCTAACTACCAACTTCAGAGAGGTCTTCGGGCCTCTTTTTTTTATAAAGAATGATATGGTCTTTCGAATAACGTGCAACTTTCGCGACGAAAAATTGTTTTAAAAATCGATTTGGATTTCTGAAAAAACAAAAAACTAATCATAAGTAATTAGTGTTCAATTTATTTCAGGCTATTACTTAAAGATGAGAAAACAGGATCTTACATAATTCATTATGAAAATAGAAACAATTAAAATTCCCTGCCGCTTTTTATTCGAACTAGAGTATCATAGTTTTAATAGGTTCCTGTAGTCTATTTATAACAACTATGGAAAAAGGAAAAAAATCCGGCCCTCTCGATCGGATTTTCAAATCTATCCAAGGATATCTAACTCCAAAGGCTCCGGTCTCTTCCGGACTTTCGTTTTGGAGAGAACTCATTTTAACTTCTATCTTATTCACGATGAGTATCCTCGGAACTATCGTATATTTCCCGAGTGTATATCTTGCATGGACAGAAGGTAAAACTGAAGTTTTATGGGTAGATTCATTTTCATTAGGTCTAGTCTACCTACTTCTAATCGTTAAAAAAATAAACTTTTCGATTAAGGCCACATTGATCTTAACAATGAATTATTGTTTAGGGCTTTCTCTTTTAATATTCGTAGGTCCGGAAGGTGGAGGATTACTCTGGCTATTTCCTTTTCCTGTGCTCGCAGGAGTTTTATTCGGACTCACTCCTTCTCTATTCGGACTTTTAGCAAATATGATAGCTGTCTTTATAGCTTCCAGAGCGCAATTCTATCTGAGCCTTCCTTGGGCCATGGCTCCGGAAAGATTATATGTGGTAGGTTTAAACTTTTTAATCGCGAATACGATCGTATGTGTTCCTCTAACTATCCTAATGAGGGGATTACAGGAAAGTGTACAGAGAAGGCATGAATATCTTACAAATCTTAGATTAAGAAAAGCTCATATATACAGATCCAAACGTACTTTAGAAAAAGAGATTGCTACCAGAATAGAGATCGAAAGGACCTTGGAAGAAAATTTAAGGGAGAAAGAAGTACTTCTCCACGAGATCCATCACAGGGTCAAAAACAATCTGCAGATAGTTTCAGGAATGCTGAACTTACAAAACATGTATTCTACTGAATCTTCTACTTCCGAAGTTTTGTCTAAGGCACAGAGCAGGATTACTGCAATGGCGATGATCCACGATCACCTCTACAAGCAGGATAAATTTGCGAATGTGGATATGAAAACATATCTGGATTCTCTTTTAAGACATCTAGTCACTTCTTATTTCCCGTCCGGGAATCGAATCGGCTTTGAAGCGGATATGGATCCGATTAGACTTTCCATGGAGAAGGCGATCCCATGTGGTTTAATCGTAACTGAGCTGATCTCAAATTCTCTCAAACATGCATTTCCAAATGACGCAAAAGGAAATATTTTCGTTCAGTTAAAGGTAAAAGAAAATAAGGTCCATCTTACTGTTAGAGATGACGGTGTAGGAATGCCTAGGATCCAAGAATGGTTTGGACAAACTTCTTCTAAAAAGCAGGATCAGGATTCTTCTTTGGGCCTAATGATCATTCGTTCACTGTGTACCCAGCTCAAAGCGGAACTGGATCTGAAAAACACAGGTGGAACTTCCGTTTGCTTGATTTTTAAAACTTGATCGAATTCTATTGTTTTAGCTTTACGAAACCTCCTTCAATAGAGTCGAATCCATAGAGGGCAAAATGAATTCAGTCCAACATGATATTGCAGGCAAAAAATTCCTGATCCTACAAGACGGAAGAGAAGCTCATTTGGTTTATAGAGAGATCGGTTCCCATGTTTGGGATCTATATCATACTTTTGTCCCGACTGATTTCAGAGGAAAAGGGATCGCTTCTCAACTTGCAGAAGCCGCTCTTAAAACAGCAAGGGCAGAAACGAAAAAGATTATTCCGAACTGTTCCTTTGTGCAAACTTATCTTAAAAGACATCCCGAATATTCAGATCTGGTGATCATGGAATGATCCATCATATAGCGATTTCCACGCAAGATCCGGAAACATTAAAAAATTTTTATATAACTATCCCAGGTTTATCTTTCGAAAAGGATCATTTTTATCAGGATGGCAAACTCAGATCCTCTTGGTTTTTAGCGGGAGCAGTTCGTATCATGATAGAAAGAGAAGAAGATCCTAAGGCACCTCATGCACTTATCTTCTCCGCTCCAAAAAAGGAAGAAAGAGTAAAGATAGATTCCTTATTCGGAAATTCTTTTATAGAGAAAACTGATTACACAAAATATTTCAAAGACCCGGATGGGAATCGTTTGGGATTTAGTTCTTATCCGGAACCCTGGGATTAAGTCGTCGCCAAAGCTTTAGCAGCAATAAAAGAAGTGGTCCAGGCATTTTGGAAATTGAATCCACCTGTGATACCGTCTATATCCAAAACTTCTCCTGCGAAATAAAGTCCTGGATGAAACCTACTTTCCATTTTAGAAAAATCCACTTCCTTGCGGCGAACTCCACCACAAGTCACGAACTCATCCTTAAAAACCCCTTTGCCGGAAACTTTCAGAACGGTTCTTTTTAAGATCTCTTCTGCCTGGTGAAATTCTTTGGAAGAAATTTCGGACCATCTTTTTTCCGAACCACAAGACTTCTCCCAAACTCTTTCCCAAAATCTGGACGGGAGATCGAATTCGGAACGACTTCCCGGTTTTTTAGAAGGACTATCCTTCTTCTTTTCTAAAAATATTTCTCTCAATTCTTGTCTGGAATGATTAGGGACCCAATCTACAAGTAATTCCGCTTTATAATCTGAATCGAATAATTCTCGAGCTGCCCAAGCAGAAAGTTTAAGAACCGCCGGACCGCTTAAGCCCCAATGTGTAAAAAGAACGGGGCCTCTTTGTTTTAGTTTAGAGTTTTTGAATATAATCTCAACATCCGATACAGTAAGCCCCTGGAATCCATCTAATAATGGATCTGAGATCTCGAAAGTAAATAAAGAAGGAACAGGAGGTTCTATAGAATGACCCATATTTTCCAGCCATCCCCAAACCTTACGAGAGGAACCGCTCGCTATCAGAACAGAATCAAAATACTCTTCTCCTTCTTCCGTTTGTATCCTGAATCTTTTTCCGTCCGGATCTTCATTTTTATAAATTCCTAATATAGAAATTTTGGTTTGGATCTTTACTCCTGATTTTTTGGCTTCTTCTAGTAAGCAGTTGATGATGGTTTCTGAATTATCAGTGATGGGGAACATTCTACCATCATTCTCCGCTTTTAATTTCACTCCCCTCGATTCAAAAAAACGGATGGTGTCCTTTGGTTGGAATGTCTCAAAGGCTCTTTTAAGTTCCTTCTCTCCCCTTGGATAACGTTTGGATAATTCTTCCGGATCAAAACAGGAATGAGTGACATTACATCTTCCTCCTCCTGAAATTTTAACTTTGGAAAGTACGTTTGGGGATTTTTCGTAAAGAGATACGGAAACTTTTCCATCGGAGAGAATTCTAGTTTGGATGGCTCCGAAAAACCCCGCAGCTCCGCCGCCGATTACGATTACTTTTTTTGAGGAACCAGAATACAATCCACTCTCCTAAAAAGATCCTAAAATACGATTTGGATTATATTGTCCCCATTTTTCCTGCGGAATAATCCTCAAAAGCCTGTTGTATTTCTTGAGGGGTGCTCATCACAAAAGGGCCATAACGTGCTACCGGTTCATTCAGAGGTTGTCCCCCAAGGATCAAAACTTCCCAGGCAAAATTTTCGGGAGCGCGAAGGCCTATACTACCTTCTCCGCCTTGGTAAAAAACTGTTTCACCCTCTACAAGATCGTGTTCTGCATCCGTATCGATTACAGTACCTGCGCCCACAAACGGGTATGCTAGAATATTATAATCTTTCGGAACAGGCACTTCTGCATAAGAACCTGGAGAAAGTTTTAAATGGAAGAATACAATTGGTGTCTGAGTTTGGATGATCGCATTGGTTCCCCAAAGATCTCCCGCAATTACTTTTGCCCAAACGCCGTCTTTTTCTGCCACTGGGAGCTCGGATGAATCCATCTCTTGATAATTCGGGGAAATAAGTTTTTTATCCCTTGGGAGATTCACCCAGATCTGGAACCCATGCATTCTTCCACCTCTGGACTGAAAATCGGCAGAAGGAAGTTCTGAATGTACGAGCCCGGCTCCTGCAGTCATCCATTGGATCCCACCTTCTTTTAATTTTCCTGAATGGCCCCAGGAATCTCTATGTTCCATTTCTCCGGATAGAAGATACGTAACGGTCTCGAAACCTCTGTGAGGATGATCTGGAGCACCTATTGCTTTGCCTGGTTCGTAAGTAACAGGTCCCATTTCATCTAAAAGTAAAAACGGGTCCCAATAAGAAAATTGCGGAACTGGGAATGGTCTGCGGACTGGAAATCCTCCACCTTCGATAGTTTTTTCGGCGATTCTTGTTCCGGTTATTCGTCTAAAACCCATATTTCCTCTCTATAGTACATTGGACTCGAAAAAGGATCCTAAGGGAATTCTTTTTAAAGAAAGAGAGAAGTTTCCATGGCGACGACTACTATTGCTTTTACTGTGCCGATTTCTTTGAGCAGAGCGTTCGATTACGTTTCTAATTTCGAACGTCTGCCTGACTGGTCGGGGAATATTCTCTCCTTTAAAAAAAATGAAAGTACTCCTAGCTTTCAAGTGAAAACCAAGTTTTGGTTTTTCTCATGTAAGTTCGAATACCAAATTTTAGAATCCAAGTATCCGAGTAGATTGGTGATACGGATCAAGAGCAGATTTTCAGATCAGACTGAGACCTTCTCCTTTTACCCCGACCCTAAAGGTTCCGATACGGATACTAAAATCCTTTTTACAAGCCAGATGGAATTATCCGGGTTTTCTAAAGTTTTTCGATCCTGGATATTCTCCAAGGCGTTCGAAAACACAAGGAAAGATATCCGAAAATTGCAAGAGATCCTTTCTCAAGGCAAAACCTTAGGAATTCGTAATTTTCAGGTCATCCATGATTGATCCTTAAAATGATCTCTAATAAGTTAAATTCTTGTGTTTTTACTTTCAAAAGTGAGAATATGCCGCATTATTTTTTAGTCTCAAATAATATCACATTTCATTATGGAAAATCTTCCTTATAGCGTCGCTCCCCTACCCGAAAACGAAGAAGAAAGGGTACAAGCATTAAAACGTTATAGAATTCTAGATACTCCTCCTGAAGAAAAATACGACGGGATCATTAAAGCTGCCTCCCTAATTTGCGGGGCTCCGATGGCATTGGTTTCTCTGATCGACTCGGAAAGGCAGTGGTTTAAAGCCCGACTGGGCATAAAGGATCAACAAACCCCAAGGCGAGAGTCCTTTTGCCAATTTGCACTTTATGAAAACAAGACCTTAATAGTAGAAGACGCTCATTTAGATCCGAGATTCAAACAAAATCCGTTCGTTGTAAACGATCCGAATATCAGATTTTATGCCGGGGCTCCATTAAGGACTCCTGATGGTTATGTTTTAGGAACATTATGTGTATTAGATACGCAGCCTAAAAAATTATCAGAGGCAGAGATACAAGCTTTAGAAGCTTTGGCAAATTCAGTGGTTTCTTTTATGGAGTTGGATGCTAAATCCCAATCACTGATCCAACTACAAGCTGTCGCGTTAGAATTACAAAAAGCTAAAGAACAATTCTTTATCAATATGAATCATGAACTTAGAACTCCAGTGCATGGTATCCTAGGAATGGTGGATCTACTACATCAAACAAGTAATTCTGAACTTCAAAAAGAATATCTAGAATCGTTAACTGAAAGTTCGGAACAACTAATCCGATTGATCAACGATGTAATCGATTTTAGTAAAGCAGAATCGGGTTCATTACATTTCAGTTTTAAAGAATTCGATTTAATATCCCTCTTGGAAAGATATGCAGAAGAAGCATCCGACAAAGCGTTCAAGAAAGGATTAGCATTCAAAACAATCTTTCCTCCTGCGAGAGAGAATATCGATGTAAAATCCGATTCTATTCGTGTAAGACAGATCCTTTCTAATTTAGTTTCTAACGCACTGAAGTTCACAGAAAAAGGCGGAGTAACCGTAGAGTTGGACTTAGAAAAAGAAAGTGAAACTGAGATCACTCTTTCTTTGAGTGTAAAAGATACGGGCATAGGCATTGAAGCACATCGTATCCCGACCTTATTCGAAGCATTCTCTCAAACTGATATTTCTATTTCTAGGAAATATGGTGGAACCGGTTTAGGACTTTCCATCTGCAAACGGATCTGTGAGGCATTGGATTGGAATATATCAGTAGAAAGTGAAGTGGGTAAAGGTTCTAAATTTATTTTAGAAATGACTCTTCCAAAAGCGAATCTTTCAGAAAAGGCCCAAATCGCTGAATCTAAAAATCGGATCCATTTCGATTTTTCCGCACATAAAGATCTGAAAATCCTAATAGCGGAAGACAATCCTGTGAACCAGAGATTGATCCAGAAGATGTTGGAAAAATTAGGATTAACTTCTTCAGTCGTTTCTAACGGAATAGACGCCTTGGCATATTGGGAAGAGAATGAAGTGGACCTTCTTCTTTTAGATATTCAAATGCCCGAGTTGAGCGGACTCGAAGTAGCTAGGATCTTAAAGAAAAAACCTAGTACCAGAAAGGTTCCTTGGATCATCGCAGTCACCGCCCATGACAGTACCGAAGACAGAAGAGCATGTGCAGAAGCCGGCATGGACGATTATTTAGGAAAACCTTTCCGGATAGAAGATTTGGGAGAAAGGATCCAAGAATTTCTAAAAGACCCTCCTTCCTCCCTGGCTTCCTGAGCTATATTAGAAAATTAGAAAGCATTCTCCTTCCGCCCTCAGTCGCAAAGGATTCCGGGTGAAATTGAACACCTTCCATTCTTTTTTTCCGATTACGAATACCCATGAGTTCAGAACCTGCATATGCAGTTCTTTCCCATTCTTTTCCTAAAGAATTCTCATCCACCACCAAAGAATGATATCTCATTACTTTCAGATCGGAAGGAAGATCTTGAAATACTCCCTTCCCGTCGGTTTTGATCTCGGAAATCTTTCCGTGCATAGGATATTCTGCTTTTATAATATTTGCACCCGCAAAATGAGCCATACCTTGCATTCCAAGACAAACTCCTAGAATAGGGATCTCTCCTCCTAATTGTTTCAGAATTTCCATAGAACAACCGAAATATTCAGGATCTTCCGGAGTTCCTGGTCCGGGAGAAAGTACAATTTTATCGTATCTATCCTTTAGGACTTTGGAAACATCTGTTTCATTCTGACGGATCACATCCAATCTAAATCTATAAGGGAACTCTTCTTCTAATATTTCTCCTATAAGTTGGAATAGATTATAGGAAAATGAATCATGGTGATCTACTAATAACACTTTCATTGAGCTGCCTCCATCGCCTTCAGGACTGCTCCTAATTTATGACCGATCTCTTGGTATTCCGCATCTGGATCTGAATCCATAACGATCCCACCTGAAGCGCGGACCACTGCCTCTTCTTCTTTTCTGAAATAACTTCGGATCGGAATACAGAAGGAACAATTCCCGTCAAATCCGAATCTTCCCACAGCTCCTCCGTAAGGTCCTCTTGGATCGTTCTCTATTCTATGAATGATCTTCATAGATTCTATTTTGGGAGCACCGCTTAACGTCCCTGTGGGAAAAGAAGAAGCTAAACCTGAAAACATATCCTGGCCTGCTCTCAAGATCCCCGAAACTTCAGTAGATAGATGTTGCACATGACTGAATCTTTTGAGAGCAAAAGAATCTCTCACTTTTACAGTTCCGAATTTAGAAACTCTTCCGAGGTCGTTTCGATGCAGATCCACAAGCATATTATGCTCCGCTATCTCTTTAGGGTCGGAAAGAAGTTGGAGTGCAAACTTCTGATCTTCTTCTTCGTTTGTTCCTCTTCTAATTGTACCTGCTAATGGAAAACTTTCAGCGAGTCCGTCTTTCAACCTAAATAGAAGTTCAGGGCTTGCTCCCAGATGGACTTCTCCGGGAAAACTCATGAAGAACATAAAAGGAGAAGGATTTATTTTCCGGACAGACCTATATAATTCGAAGTCTCCTCTTTTTCTGGTAATCGTATTCTTATCTTCTCCCACTAAAAAAGTTTTTCGAAAACCTACCTGGCATTGGAATGTATTTCCTTTTCTGATCTCTTCCAAAACTTCATCCACCATGGATCTATGCTCTTCTTTTGTTTTAGAAAAACCTAAATCGACGGATTGGAATTTTCCTTTGCCTGGAGTATTCTTTTTATAAATTTCTTCGAACAGATTATATCGATCTGTTCCGTAATGAAAATATTTGGACTCTCCAGTTCTTCTGTCCAAGAGGATACCATCTTCCATCCAAGCAAAACAGAACTTAGGAAATTTAGGATGTTCTTTTAGAAGAAGGCTTGGTTCCATATCGTTTGCGGCTTCATAGGAAAGATAACCGTATAGCCCTCCTCCGCCTGTCTCCGTATATTCTAAGAAAGATTTTCTAGGAGGAAAAATTTCAGAGAATAATTGGTATGGATTCCCTTTTCCGATCTCTTTTCCGTCACATTCTAATTTATCTCCCTTTGCTTTGAAGAGCCTCTTAGGAAAACCCGAAATAAAACTGTATCTGGAATTATCCGATTCGGGTCCGAGACTTTCGAATAGTACCGCAACCTCGGCCTCTTCCATTAATTTTTGGAAATATTCCAAGAGACCTTCTTCCTTTAATGGAAAAGGTTGAATGATTGGTCTTGGAAAAAGTGAATCTGCATCTTTTCTAATATTTTGTATGTCTATGGACATAGTCGTCTCCTTATGGTTGTTCCGGTGCGTAAATACCCGGAAATTCATTATAAAAATAGAATGTAGATATAATTAGGCCCGGGAGGGCCACCAAGAGGAGTTAGAGAATAGAAAGAAAGAAATATTGCACAAATATAAAGAAAGCTCAGACTTCCCGAACGATATCTCGAACGGGAAATCTTCGAATAATAAGATCAGCTTGTTAAGGTTAGTTCTCAACCTAAGAGCATCTCCAAATTACTTTTTCCAGGAGGAACCATAGGAAGAACCTGAAGATCCTGATCGATCGGAACAACAATCAATCCAGGCCCTTTCTCTTTCAGAAAGTTTTCCAGATCTTCTAAATTTTTTCCTTCTTCTCCCAGATCTAAACTGGAAATTCCAAAAGCATTGGCTATCTTTGAAAACTTAGAATGAGAAGGATAAGCACTGCCATTGTACCTGCTTCCGTAAAACAAATTCTGCTGCTGACGAACCAGTCCCAGATTCCGATTATCGAATATTATAATTTTAAGATCCGATTGTAGTTCGCTCAAAGTATCCAATTCCTGAATATTCATCAGTATCGATCCATCCCCGGAAAAACAAACGATCTTAGAATTTGGATCCGCAAGAGAAGCTCCAATTGCTGCAGGTAAGCCGAAGCCCATAGTGCCCAATCCACCGGAAGTCAAAAAGGTTCCACTTTTCTGAAATGGATAATATTGAGCCACCCACATCTGGTGTTGGCCTACATCGGTACTAATCCTTGCATTCGGCCCTAAAACTTTAGCAACATGTAAGATAATATCCTGAGGAGAAAAACCTTTAGAAGTAGTAACAGAATTTAATGGATATTGTTCTTTATAAGAACGTATCTGCTCTCTCCATTCTTCTCTTTTGTGAATCGGGAAATCTCCCATATTCTCTAAAAAGTATTTTAGATCGGAGCAGAATCCAAAATCAGGTCTTCTTAATTTTCCGATTTCCTTATAATCGATGTCTACATGGATTACTTTTGCATTCGGACAGAATGTTTCTAATTTTCCGGTAGCCCTATCATCGAAACGAACTCCAAATGCTAAAAGTAGATCGGACTCAAATAATAACCGATTCGTATAAGGAGCTCCGTGCATTCCAAGCATTCCTAAAGATAACTCATGAGTTTGAGAAAAAGAATCTAAACCCATCAATGTACAAACTACCGGAATATCCTGAGTTTCCGCCAATTTCAAGATCAGGTCTTCCGAGCCTGAACCCGTAACTCCTCCTCCTATATACAAAACGGGTTTTTTAGAATTTTCTAATAAAGAATAAAATCTAAGTTTATCCGCTTCAGATATAAAGATCTTAGGTGAATTTGTTTCTTCTTGAGAACTCCAAATCGATTCTATCTGGGACATAGAAAGTGAAATTGGAGAGGCTTGAACATCCTTGGGAACATCTATCCAAACTGGGCCAGGTCTTGGCCCTTCTGCAATTTGAAAAGCTTCCGGTAAAACTCGTATGAGTTCTGATACGGAACGAACTAAATAAGTTTTTTTAGTAATAGGTAATGATAATCCATAAGTATCTATCTCTTGGAATGCATCCGTTCCAATGAGAGATAAAGGCACCTGACCTGTGATTGCGACTAATGGTATAGAATCAGATTTTGCATCCGCAACAGCGGTGATCAGATTTGTAACTCCTGGGCCGGAGGATGCCAGACAAACTGCAGGTTTTTTAGTGACTCTGGCTTCTCCCTGAGCCATAAATCCACCACCTTGCTCATGTCTTGCTAGAATATGACGTATTCCACTATTATGAAGTGCATCGTATAACGGCAAATTAGCGCCGCCAGGGATCCCATATACATTATGGATCCTTCTTCTTTTTAAATAAGCAACGATCAGTTCGGCTCCATTCCCGGGAACCTTATCTTCTCGAAGCCAGGCCTTGTTTTTTTCAGTAATCGTTTCCATTTTTGCCTCACACAGTGTAGAAATAAAAAAAGCCCCCCTCGGCTTTACGCCGAGAGGGGCTTTTCGAGGATTGCTGCCTACGAAAGAACCTTAGGGCGTAAAGCCTGACCAGGGTAGCGTGACCACTACCACCATCCAGAGGACGACCCAAAGGGTTTGGTTAGACTGAAGACCTAATTTATTCATTACGTAGAAAATGACGGATAAACCGCTTAAGATATTCACGATTTACGGATAAAAATTTGCAAGAACTTTTTATCGTTGCCCAAATCGACTTCCGACGTATCATCCCTTCCCAAGGAAATAAAAATGGCAAGCGTCACTCTTAAAGGTAACCCAGTTCAACTAGAAGGAAAACTATTAGAGGTAGGAGCAAAGGCTCCCGACTTTCATGGAACGGCAAAAGACTTAAGCACCAAGTCTCTCAAAGATTATAACGGAAAAGTGAAAATCTTAGTTTCAGTCCCAAGTTTAGATACATCCGTATGCGCAATGGAAACTAAAAAGTTCCATGAAAGAGCAACAAAGTTAGATGGGATTGTAACAGTGGTTGTCTCCGGAGATCTTCCTTTTGCGATGAATCGTTTTTGCACTATGGAAGGATTAGATTCTCCGAATCTGGTAACACTTTCTCAATTCAGGGACTTCTCCTTTTCAAAAGCTTACGGAACTCATATCGCAGACGGAGGTTTACAAGGACTTTCTGCAAGAGCAGTTTTCGTTCTAGATAAGAATGATACCGTTCAATATGTGGAATTAGTTCCTGAGATCGCGAGTGAGCCGAATTACGAAGCTGCGATCGGAGCCGCTAAAAAATTAGTTTAAACGAAACATTCTTTTTAAAAAGAATGTATTCATGCAGAAGTTAAAAGGCCAGTGGAAAAGTTTATTCTTAAACTTAAACCCTGCCTTACTTCTGCTCATAGTATTTCCGCTTACCAACTGCGATAAAGATCCTTCTTCTGATCCTGAAAAATTAATCTCTTATCTTTCAAAACCTTCTTTGGCAATGTATGGAGATAGTATCGTTGCTTCCTGGCCTGTAGAGGAACAACTCTCTGATTTCAACATTGTCAAGTTTGCTACTCCCGGCATAGATACTAACAAAATCCTTAGTTCTGTGCAGAATGACAAAAATCGTTATAACGCATGTTTGTATGAAGGGGGGATTAACGATTTCCTGTTAAATTATTCTCCCACCCAAAGTCAGGTAGACGCAACCATCAACAGACAAATCCAAAGTATACAGATACTTTTGACAAGATGTGAACATGTGGTCGCATTAAATCTTTGGAATATTAAATTTCCTTGGCCCACAGTTGCCGTAGCAATGATTACCGCAGAAATGAAAGAAAAGATCAATTTCGTTCCAAGAATAGACACAGAACTAATGATCCAAGACGATATGTTAACCGATGGGAACCATCCTAATAAAAACGGATATTACATTCTTTCTAAAGCTGTCAGAGAAAAATTTAAACCATTCTTCCCCATTTTGTATCTGAATGACTAAGGCAATAAGAATGAAAATAAAAAGTCTTATAACCTTGGTTTTTTCATATTCTGTTTTTATAATTCCTTTATTGTCCGCCCCAGGAAATGAAGAAAGACCGGTACATCCGAACTTGAATCAAGAATTGGCAATATATAATAAAGTTTACATTGCAGGAACAGCAACGGATAGAACTCCCCGACAAGAGGATGGTTACGAAAGAGATAGAAAGATCTCAGCATCCGGAGAAATGAAACTTACGGATCAATTTTCAGTCACAGCAAATTATGGATATGTAGACCATTATTCCACTACCAGAAAAATTTGGAGCGGCTGGGATAGATGGGCAGTGGGTGCAAAATATTATGTAAAAACGGATTTTGCATCCTTTGGAGGTGGAATCCAATTTTTAGGGCCTTCCGTTTCCCAACCGAAAGAAGCGGACATCAATCCGGATCTATTTTTGCTCCGAGCCTATTTTGGCGGATTAAAAAGATTCGGAGCATTCTCCATGCAAGGAACTGCAAATTTTGAATCGGAAACAAATTCTTCCGGAAAAGAGACTGCTGAAGAGAACTTTAAAAGATTCTTATATTCAGGGCTAACATTCTCCTATAGCCTAGCTTCTAAAACAAATCTGCTTCTGGAATTTAGTCACAGAACTACTATATCCAATACGATTACTCCATATTCGGATTACTTTGTGATCGCCCCTGGGATCCAATACCCAACCAACCAAAACGGATATTTAACTTTTTCATTGATGTTACAGACAAGGGTCGATTCCAATATGGATCGTGGATTTAAAGTTGGATATTTATATTTTTTCGGAGATTAAAATGCAGATAGAAAGATGGATCGGCTTGTTTACTGGTGGTATTTTATTTTTTTTATCTGCATTACATGTCTACTGGGCATTCGGTGGAAAGTTAACATCAATCACTGTTATTCCGGAAACTAACGGCAAACCGACATTTGTTCCAAGCAGAGGATTAACCTTACTTGTCGCGCTTGCACTTTTTGGATTCGGAGCCGTAGCTCTTTGGGTCTCCGGAAATATTTTTTCCCCAAACAGAATAAGCGCGGTCTTCTCCTTATTAATCTCCTTTATCTTCTTAGGGAGAGCGATCGGAGATTTTCGATTGGTCGGTTATTTTAAAAAAATCAAAAATACCAAATTCGCCAAATACGATTACCTAGTTTATTCACCTGTATGTATTCTCTTGGGGACTTCGTACCTTTATCTTGGCTGGAAAAGTTTCTGATCCTATACTTTGTTTTTCCAACCAATAAATAATTTGATATAAAACAATAATTTCCTCTTTTCCAAATTTTCACTCTCTCCAGGTTAGAAGAATAGGAGAAGTATATGCAAATCTCTAAATCATTCTTTTATGAAATCCCGGTGTTATGGAGCCAATGTGATCCGAACGGCCATTTGAATGTCGGGAACTTCCAAGTATTTCTTCATGAAGGACGAATGGTTGCTTTGGAAGAAGCAGGCCTTTCTTTCTCTCAAATGAAATTAGATAACATAGGTCCAATGATCCTAAGGGGAGAAACAGATTATAAGGCAGAAATCCGTTACCCTGATACCGCTCTCATAGAAACTCAGTTCGGTGAGATCTCAGGCTCAAGATGTAAGGCATTCCAAAAATTAATCCGAAAATCCGACGGTAAAGTTTCCTGTGAATCCATCTCTCATTGTATCATGTTTGATTTTGGTAAGAAAAGACCTTGGAAATATACGGACAAGTTCCTAGAAGGATTAGGGCTTTTGGGGCGGCTCGCTCGCTAAGCTCGGATCGCGCTGCTTCGATTTCGCTAACGCTCATCCGGGCTTTGCCCGGACTAAAGATCTGCGCATCGCTGCCGCGGTTATCTTCGCTTAAGTCAAGGATTTTCTTTTTCTATAGCGATGTAGGAGCTCCTACAAATTCAGTCGGAATTAATAGTTGTAAATTTTAAGATTTTATGATAAAGGAAAAACGGCTTCTCCCACGAGCCCACCTCCTCCACCCGAACCAGGGTGGGGGCCGTTTTCAAAACGATGTAGGAACTCCGACTAAATCCAAATAATTAAAAAGGTTCTTCGCGAAGAAAACCTCTGTGTGCTCCGTGAGAAACTTGTTTGTCCATTTTTCGTTCAGGCGGAGATCACAGAGGTTTTCCCTTCCTTATGAGCCGCCGCGGGTTTCTGTACTTTCTTATGCAACGGGTCCTTTTAAATTTGACTTCGCTTCGCTTCAGTCACCGACTCGCTACGCGGTCGTTACCTCGCTCCCTAGGGGTCGCTGCGGTAGGGATACGGAGGGCGTAAGTCCGGCTTGCCGGATAAGCGCGGATGCGCGAACCCGTAGTAGCCCGGTCCGAACGAAGTGAGGAACCGCCCATAAAAAAAGCCCTCCGAAGAGGGCTTTCAAATCGAAGAAAGTAGAAGATGTTTTTAAACGAAGAACTTCTTAGTGAATTGAAGCATTTTATCCACAAAACCTGTGTAAGGTGGATATAACATTTCAATCGAAGAGAAAGGAGCTTGTTTGAATACTGACTTCTCGTGAGAGAATGTTCTGAATCCATACCAGCCGTGATAACTTCCGTGTCCGGAATGATTGATCCCTCCGAATGGTAGGTTCGGGTTCGCCAAATGTACGATAACGTCATTCACCGCAGCTCCTCCGGAAGATGTTTCCTTGAGAACCTTGTTGATATGTTTGTTATTGCTTCCGAATACATAGAGTGCGAGTGGTTTTGGTTTAGAAAGAACCTTCTCCACTGCTTCATCCAAGTTTTTGTAAGTTAAGATCGGAAGAACCGGTCCAAAGATCTCGTCTTCCATGATTCTTGCATTCGCTGGAACATCGGCAATCAATGTAGGCTCTATATAGTTTTGAGAAGAATCTGTTTCTCCTCCCATCACTACTTTTCCACCTTTTTCAACTGCTTCGTGGATGTATCCGGAAACTCTTTGGAAATTCCTTTGGTTTACCAAACGACAGAAGTCTTTGTTGTTCTTGATATCCGCAGAACTTTCTCCATAGAAAGATTTTACAGCAGCCTTCGCTTGTTTTACGAATTCTTCTGTTTGTCCTTCAGGAAGAAGAAGATAGTCAGGCGCCACGCAGGTTTGTCCCGCGTTCATGATCTTTCCCCATACCAATTTCTGAGCTGCCTTTTTCAAGTTTGCTCCAGGTACGATGATAGCAGGAGATTTTCCTCCCAACTCTAAAGTTACTGTAGAGAGATTTTTAGCAGCAGCTGCCATAACGATCTTTCCTACATGAGTACTTCCTGTGAAGAAGATATGATCGAATGGTAACTCCATAAGAGCAGTAGAAACCGTATGATCTCCTTCAAATACTGCAACTTCTCCTTCTTGGAAGGTTTCTTTTACCAGTCTAGTGAGTAATTTAGAAGTTTCTGGTGTGAACTCAGAAGGTTTGATGATCGCCGTGTTTCCTGCCGCAAGAGCCGCAGTTAAAGGTGCAATTGCAAGATAGAATGGATAGTTCCAAGGAGAAATGATCAGTGTTACTCCCTTTGGTTCATATGAAATGGAACTTCTTGCTCCGAAAAGTGAAACTGGAGTTTTTACCCTTTCAGGTTTCATCCAAGTTTTTACATGTCTGATCGCGTCTTTTAGCTCCGCGATAGAAGGCATAACTTCAGTCAGATCCGTTTCGTGAGGAGCTTTTCTGAAATCGTTTTGTAAAGCCTGTTTGATCTCTGGGGTCAGTCTTTCTACTGCTGCCAGTAATTTTTTCAATAATACGACTCGATCCTTGGCTTTGGATACTTTCAGAACCTTATGAAAATGACGTTTTTGGACATCGAATACTCTTTGCATCTCCTTAGGGTTCGCAGCGGGAAATGAAGCCGTTCCGCTGGAAGCGGGAGAGACTGAGCTCGCCGGTTGTGTAGCTGTGCTGGACATGAGGGATCTCCTAAGTTCTAACATTCTTCCGGATGATCCGGACTGGTAGAGAACCAAGGTATAATTTCATCAAATTCAGGATTTTGATGCAACCTTTTTATTGAATGATCATTCCGTAACTTTCAGAGAAAATTTCCCCTACCTGGACCCAAGTCGCTTTTTATTCTACCTGTTATGATAAGAATTTTCCTACTTGAACAAGTGATAGATTAGTCCAAAAGGACTATTTTACATTGACGTTTTTGGAAATTTATTTCTGACAAGAATTGTAAGATAAATTTTTCTTTCAGTTTTTTTTTCAAAGTTTGATCCGTATAATTCGCTTAGCAGAATCTTATTTTTCATATATAAGTTTCGCTAATTCTTGACAGAGACCACTAACGTTTTTCAGAGTTACATGATATGAGCCAAGGGAAAACCCTAGAACTTTTCCATCACAAAGACCAAGGTATATTCAGTAATCTGAAGGACCTGAATCATCCTATTTCGGAAAACATCCCGTTTCATTTTAAATTTTTTAATCTTACGGAGAATGTGGATAGCATTCTCTCCAAGACGTTAGATCGTTATCTTTTACATTTGGATATCATATTCGTAAGAGATTCTGTTCTTGCGGCTATGAAAGAAACCATCACTAACACTATCAAAGCAAATATCAAAAGGATCTATTTTAGAGAACTCCAAGCTGATATACAAAATCCAAGTGTGTATCGTAGCAAGATCACCGGTTTTAAACAAACTTATCTGGATAATAAGGAGAAGTATGAAGATCTTCTCTTTAAGAACAATTATGTTGTTCTAGTTTCCTTCATTCATAACAAGGACGCAATCCGCATCCGAGTGATGAATAATGTAAAACTCAGCCCGGAAGAAGTAGATCGTATCAATGAAAGGATCGAAAAAGCAAAAACTTATAACGATCTTGCAGAAGCATTTTTAGAAAAAGGCGACGAAACAGAAGGTGCAGGCCTTGGACTCATCATGACACTGATGATGTTGAAAAACGACGGTCTAGGTGCGAGTTCCTATAAGGTGGAAAGCCAAGGTAATAATACTTCTGTCATTATCGATATTCCTATTCGCATTCAAAAAGAGAATGTTCAGATCCAAAAGGCAGAAGAGATCATCAAAGAAGTAGACCAACTTCCTACATTCCCTAAAGCGATCCAAGACATTCAATCTGCTATTGACAAACCGAATTCAAGTATCGGTCAGATCGCAGAGATGGTCAAAAAAGACGTGGCCCTTGCCGCAAACATTCTGAAATTATCCAACTCAGCAGCATTCCGTAGAGGAAACAAAGTAGAATCTTTGGATAGAGCGATCCAGCTCATCGGTTTGAAAGAGTTACAGGTTTTATTATATTCTCTTGGAACAAAACAGATCTTAGAGAACAAGTTCCCTGCATTCTTAACGATCTGGGAAAAATCCAATCAGTGTGCGTACTACTGTAAATTGATCGCTCAAAGATTGAATCTTCCTAAGGACTCAATGAGTAATCTGATGTCGGCGGCACTTCTTCATGATATAGGAGAGATCATTCTTCTTTCCTTGGAACAAGAGCGTATGGGAAAGATCCAGAATTATTCCGCATCCAAAGAGATCGCTTCTTCACTTTCTATGGAAGAAGCTGCATTCGGTATTACTCATACTAAGATCGGTGCACTCATCGCTGAAAAATGGAATTTCCCTGAGTTATATTCCAAAACCATGGAATACCATCATAGACCTCAATTGGCGGAAGAACAATATAAGGAGATCATCTTCCCTATTTACCTGGGAGATATGATGATCAAGATCAATAACGAAGAAGCTAAGTTCTCCGAGATCCCTGAAGAAGTACTGAAACATTGTAAATTTTTCTCTTCCGGAGATTTCCATTCTTTCCGGACCAAAGCTTTAGAAAGTTTCCAAGCTACTCTTTGATTCGCCGGTACTCCGGCAATTAGAGATTTCTTTCGAACAAAGTACCAAAAATAGTATTAGCCGAAGGTTCTAGTAATCTAAACCTTCGGGCGTATTGCTTATTGGGGGGATATCGGCATAATCATGACATCCGTATGGGTGCATCTATGACAAAAAAAATCCTAACATGCTTTGTAGCCTCTCTCAGTATCTCTTTCGCGTCCTGTACATCTTCCAGCGATCCTAATTACGCATGGTTGATGAGTCTTGTAGCAGGAGCCACTGCGGTCGAGGCTCCTTCCGGTCCTACTGATTTCGGAATCGATATAAATGACGAGACTGCTCCGGTTGATTTCGTATTCGATACTACTCGCACAATCACAGTAAACGTACAAGTAATAGATCCTGTAGCTCCTGTGAACGGTTCCATGGTGCAGGTTACTGTACCTTCTGCCACACCTGGCGCTACTAGTAATAAATCCGTTTTTAAAGCTTATACAAATCCAAGCGGAGAAGTTACCGGTAGTTTTACAATAGATGGAGATACTAAAACAGTTCATCTAGCTGTAGAAGCTTATGGTAAGTTTTACGAAGCGGATATTTCGATCGTAAACGTAAGTAAGGTGGATCGTAGAATTTCGATCGGATTTACCGCTACCACCACCCAGATCATAGATACGGATGGGGACGGTGTACAGGATTTCGAAGATGTATTCCCGAATGATCCTACAAGAGTGAGTTCGATCCGTGTTCCTGCAGAAGATTATTATACTACTTCGTATGAGGACTTATTCCCTAAACAAGGAGATGCGGATTTCAACGACTATGTGATCCGTTCTTATTTTGAAGAAGATCTAAATAAATTCGGTGAAGTAGTAAGAGTAAGAGGATATTTCACTCATGTTGCTAAAGGAGCCGGGTATAATCATACTCTTCGTTTCGGATTGCCAGGAGCAAGTGTAACAAGTTATTCACTTCTACGCTATGCAGCCGACGGAACCACCTTGGAAGAAAACTTAAGTGGAACTCCAACATCGATCTCAGATCTGGAAATTTTAGGAAATAGCTCTACTACAATTTCTAAATCGAACGCTTCCAAAACGGATACCGTTTTTGTAAAAGGTAAAACTGCAAAATTAGAAGTAATCCTTTCCGCGCCTATTTCCAAACTGGTGCTCGGACCTGCTCCTTATGATACATTCATCAGAGTGATCAACACCGGTAAGGATATACACGCTGCAGGGAAATATTTCGATGCAGAAGGTAAGGACATCTATAGAGATGCTACCGGTTTCCCTTGGGTACTTCTTGTGCCTGGAAACTTCCAATGGCCTTACGAAGCTACTGATATACGTAACTCCTATCCTACTTTCAAAACTTGGTATGAATCTCTTGGAACCACCAATACTGATTGGTTCCGAACTCCGAATACTTCGGAAGTGTTTCCGGCTACGCCCTAATTTGGGACTCCTGAAAGAGTAAAAGCAACCTCCCCCTTCCCTCATTCGGCCGAGGGGAGGGGTTTTTTTCTTTTCGAGCCATAAGCCGGACTATATCCTGAACTTTAAGTGGCTTCAGGACTCCTCAAACGAAAAGACACCAAACAAACAGGTTCATACTCCGGTAAGGAGCAGGCCTCTAAATTCCTATCTCTCGTAGAAGAGATATCCCCTATCGTAGCCTTGGACGAAAACAATATAGTCCGATTCGCAAACGCATCCTTTAAAAAAGAATTCAGGCTTAGATTTGCAAACCCAGCAGGTAAAAACCTATTCAATCTGTTAAGATTGGATTCAAAAGAAGAAGCTAACCTGAGAGAGAATCTTCACAAGGCTCTCAAAACAAAATTACAAAACCAGGAATTCAAAAAGGGAAAGAAGTCTTACGGATATTCTATCTTTAGATTCAAAGATAGCCTGGGTATGATCTTAAAAGATATTACAGAGAACAAAAAGTTAGAGAAGAAGATCGCGACTCTCCACACTCAAGTCCTCGCCTCCCAAGAAGAAGAAAGATCCAGACTCGCAAGGGAACTTCATGACGGGGTCGGACAACTCATACTCGCGGCAAAATTACATTTCCAAGCCTATCAAAAATCGGAGAAGGAACATCCAGAATCTTTCGGCTCCGGCCTAGGGCTCATCGATAGAGCCAGCCAAGAACTCCGCGATATTTACACAAATTTGCAACCTTCTTCTTTAAAAGAACTTGGGCTGGAAGCTGCACTAAACTCTCTAGCGAACCAAATTTTCCCGATACAAAAAATTAAAGTAAAATCAGAGTTTAGAGTCCCGGAAAAAATTCCACAGGAAATACAGAACCAAGTTTTCAGAATATTACAGGAAATTTGTGCAAACATTCTGAAACATTCCCAAGCAAATAAAGTGGAGTTAAAGATCTTTTCGGAGAAAGATACCCTAGTAGTTTCTGCAAAAGATAACGGAAAAGGATTTAAAGAAAAAGAAGCCAGAATAAAATCTACCGGATACGGATTGGAAAATATTCGGAGAAGAACAGAGGACCTGAACGGTACTCTTTTTTTAGAAACGGAACCTAATAAAGGTACTCAATATGTGCTTAGGATCCCGTTAAAAAAACGTTCCAAGGAGAAAGTATGAACGCCCAACCCTCCGTTTGCAAACTCTATCTTGTAGACGACCACGCAATCTTAAGAGAAGGTCTTAGACTGATCATTTCCGGACAAAACGATCTGGAAATCATCGGAGAAAACGGAAACGCCGAACAGGCGCTAGACGAGATCGGGAAATTAGAACCGGACATTCTGATCACTGATATCTCCATGCCGGGAGTGAGCGGTATCGATCTAGTCAAGGGAGTCAAAAGATACTATCCTAAAGTTCAGGTGATCATTCTATCTAGACATGATAACGAAGAGTACATCCAAAAACTGGTAGATCTTGGCATCAATGGTTACGTTCTAAAAGACGACGCGGGAGAAGATCTACTTAGAGCAATCGACGCTGTCCGCAGAAAAGAAACGTACTTAAGCCCAAGGATCGCAACCAGAGTTCTTTCCGGGATCGGAAAGAAAAAAACAGGAGAACTTCAGGAAGAAGGTCCGTCCGTATTCTCAGTACTTTCCGATAGAGAAAGACAGATCCTAAAATTGATCTCCGAGGGGAATTCCAACGAGAAGATAGGGAAACTTCTTCATATCTCACCTGCAACCGTAAAGGTACATAGAGCAAACATCATGAAGAAGCTGGACTTACATAAGGTGGCGGACTTAGTAGTCTACGCAATCCGTGCAGGTATTGTAGAGAGTTAATTTCTAACGCAGAGTAAACTTTTAGGCTGATCGCATCCATCCGAGAAGCCTTGGTTGAACCCCCCGATGGTATTGTCCGCGGGGGCTCCATATTCCCCGAATTCCCCACCTGTGCCATTACCCCATCCAAGACAGGTATCTCCTACCCCAAAAGTCATACTGATACCCGTCCAATAGTTTCCAGCGCCAGGAATTCCAGTCGCGCTATCCATGGGATCCACAGGGATTCCGGAACCATTTGTATGAAAGATAAGAGTCTGTCCAGGATCCATCGCGTAATAACTCGTATTTGGAAATAAGGGCCAGCCGGTCCCCCCAGGAACTCTGGAAGAAGAAGCAATCAATGCACCATATTCCAAAGCGGAACCAGGCAAACTAGGAACCTCTGCGGTCTTTGCATTTTGACAGATCAAATCCGCACCTGCAACTCCTCCTAAGGCACCGGTATTGGTGGAAGTAGTAACAAACAGATAACGTGTTTTGCCTAGAATTCCTAAAAGAATAAGCTCATCTCCACCAGGAAACGGCTTGGAGCAAGCCGAGCTAAAAAGCCCGGAAAGAAGAAGGACCAAAGAATAAATTCGAAGAGCCATGTTCAAAAGCTCCTTGTGTATTGGACTTCCCATCTGTTCTGAGAAAATCCAGTATTTGCAAAAGTATTTTGATTTCCGCCTCTATCAGGACTCACCTTGAACTGGACAGTATCTCCTTGTGGAAGTTTATTTTCCAACCAAAGAGAAAGCGCAACACTTAGGATCGCAACTCCACCGATGAGAGCCTGATTGTTTTGGTGCATTTCATATTCTTTCTTATCATTCTCACGTGCCTGCCAAAGATAAAGAGTTAATGAAGAAGGTAGATTTAAACTTAAGATCCCGATATTCATCGGATCGTTTAACGGCTTCGAGGCGAGGATATTCCCGGCTTCCCTTTCGGAGTTTCCAAGGTAAGCAAGCACTCCAAACCAAGTCCAGATACTGTAGGACTTCCAACGATCTCCTTTGGAATAATATCCTGTTCCAGGCATCCAAACAAGCTTAGAAGTTTTAGTTCCTTTGCTCGCTTCTTCTTTTTCCGCCAAGGCGACTGCCTTAGGGCGGTCCTGCTCGACTTTAAAATTAGTCCAAGGTGTGTAAGAAGAAGGTTTTCCGAACCTGTTCAATGCAGCGATCCTATATTCATAGGTTCCTGCTTCTAAGGAGAACTCGATCTCGTTCTCGGAGACTTTCTTTTCTAAAAATAATTCTTGAGGAGGTTCTGTTTTTCGGACTTCTACCACGTAACCGCGGCTTCCCTTAACCTCTTTCCATTCTATATAATATACGAAACTTTTTTTCTCGGCAAATACGCCGGAAGAAATGGAAAAGAATATTAGAATAAACTGATATACAATAGCGAAAGTTTTTCCGCGGAACAAGAACATGCCTTCTCCTTAAGGGCGGGCGCCACTGGATTTTGTTTCAGGGGCTTCCAATTCTTCCCTAAGTAATATTTTGAAATCCGCTTCCGATCTTAGATTAGGGTCCGCATCCGATTCTATGGTCCACCTGAATGTTCCTACATCCAGTTTTTCCAAGTCTTTGAATACTAACCTATCACCTTTTGTCTTTTTTTCGTAGATTAGCTCATCGCCAGAGCCTCTCTTATAGAAAAGACGAAATTTCCATTCGCTTTGTTTCTGTTTGGCGGAGAATTTCCAGCGGAAAGAGATACTTTCTCTGCCTGTCATATCCACCAAAGTACCGTTTTTCGGAAAATCTACGGAAAGATCAGCACTTGTCTGCGTTTCTGGAACCGCAACAATCTCTTGTTTTGTTTCTGCAACCTGGATCACCGGAAGAGAGATAGAAAATTTACGCACTTCCGAAAATGTTTCCGTTCCGGGAAGATTCGTATACGACTGCACTCTCCAATAATAAGTCCCAGGATCCAATGTGAGAGAAAAATTCGTGCGGAATACTTGGGTCTCTGACAATGCTCCAAAATTTGGATCGGTAGAGATCTGTAATTTATAACCGCTCGCTATCTTTTGTTTCGCCCAGGAGAAGGCCACAGTCCTGTCTTCCTGAGAAAGATCTTTTTTGGGATAATGTAATTCTACAGGGAAGTTTGGAAGAACTCTGAACTTTCTTACCTCGGATATTTTTTTGCCATCCTTGGAGTTAATCCTCCAATAATAGATCCCTTCAGGAAATTTTTGTTTATAATAAGGTTCTTTAGAAGGCCTTTTAGAAATATAAACGGAGAAGTCCCGTCTAGGAGAAATCTCTAATATACCTTCCTCTCCACCTTCCCAACGGAACTCGATCGTCTGTTCTAATTCTGCAGGAAAATATCTATGCGAATCTTCAGGACTAATAAGACCCCAATTTTGATTCAGTTTATTTCCGTTCAGAGAACTTTCTTTTTCACCTAATGTTTGTTTAACGGCACCGTTTTCGGACCATTCTACCTGTCCTCTTTCTACATCTACTCTGGTACCGTTTTCATTTTTCGTGACTTGGAATTTGGAACCAAGCTCTGCTTCTAAACCGACTGTTCCGGCGATAACGGAGAGCACTTTTTTCCCACTCTCTACTAGAATATTCCCTTCGTTCAGATCCAGATTTTCTTTATTTTCCTTTAATTGGAGAACCACCATGGACTGAGGATCTAATTCTATTCTAGTGCCTGATTTCAAAAATACGACCGCTTCCGATGCTTCGTCCGTTCGGATGGAATCCCTATCATAAACAGGCATTCCTTGCTCCAGATCTTCCCATAACATTCTGTCCGGAAATTTTCTTTGAGCGGTTTTGTATCGAAAGGAGACAGTTCCCATGATCTCCTTCCCTACTCCTCCATTCGATTTGGATTCGAAATATAGAAGGTATAAAGACAGAAAGAGTACAACGAAACAGCCTAAGCCGACCTGCCATTCTCTTTTATAAATTCTCCAATCCATATCTTAATCCGCGATAGCCTTAGAAGGAGAATCAGGTTCAGGTATTCCGCAAACCTTTCGTAACTCTTGTAAATTTTTAGGACAGTCGGGATCTTCCAACCATCCTAATACTGCATAAAGTTGTTGTGGTTTTTCTTTTCCTCGGATCCAAACAGGTGGAAGTGTTTCGAATTTATAATGGTCTTTTACTTTTTCATAAGATGTTTCCGAAACCAATATATCTGTTCCGAATTCTTTCGTTAAATATTCTATACGAGAAGCAAGATTGACTGCGTCTCCGATAACGGTGAACTCCAGTTTCTTTTCGGAACCGATCTGACCTACTACCACAGGTCCCGTATTAATTCCACATCCGAATCTTGCCTGAGGTCTTCCTATTTCATTTCCGATCCGATTGAATTCCATCAAAGCGTTTCTCATCAATAATGCAGAATTAATCGCATTTCTTGCATCGTTCTCATCGGTGTACAATGCGCCCCAGTGAGCCATGATCGCGTCTCCGATGAATTTATCCACGATCCCTTCCGTAAGATAAATACATTCCACCATTTCGGTGAAGTATGCGTTTAGAAAATCAACCACCTCGCTTGGTTTTAATTTTTCAGACATTCCAGTGAAGTTTCTTAAATCCGAGAAGAATACAGTTACGTCTTTAGTGACCCCACCTAAAGGCATGTCCCCTGCGAGTGCACGCTCTGCAATTTCCTTGTTTACGAATTTTCCGAAAGTGTCTTTGATCTTTTCTCTTTCTTCTAATCCATGAGCCATCTTGAGAAATGAATTTGTTAGAACTCCAACCTCGTCTCTGGTGACCGGTTTGATCCCTACCTTATAATTTCCTCTTTCGATCTGTCTTGTGGCGCTCAATAGATTGATGAGTGGGACAGTCAAGGTTCTGGAAAATAGGAATACAACTAAGAACGCGAGGCTCAGGACCGAGATCAGAATATAAAAGTTCTGCCTTCTGATCTTATACACCGCTTCGAATGCTTTGTCAGCCTCGATAGAAGATACTACTGCAAGATTCCCATCTTCTAATTGTTGGAAAGATCCCAGAGTTTCTTTTCCTTCGAAGATGGAAGTTTGGGATCCATTGTCTGCGGGACTTCTTAATAAAAATTGTACCAGAGGATTTTTAGAATAATCTTTTGCAGAAACAGTTTCTGATTCTTCCGTATGAGCAATTAATCTTCCTCTTGAATCGACTACCCAGATCGCGAATAATTCGGTTTGTAAGGCAGACCTGGCTGCTTCCCAAAGATCCTGAGGAGAAATTAAGAAGAAACCATAACCTTTTCCGGATGTATCCTTCTCTATAAAAAGTACAGCAGGGAATCCAAACTTAGAGCTAATATTTTCCAATCGAGTAGACTCGAATTCGGAAGCGAAAAATTTTTCTTTTTCTTCTTTAGGGATGGAAACCCATAAACTGCGGATCTCATCTTCTTCTTTCCTAAGATCTCGGACAAATCTAGGATTAAAAACAAGCGACGATTCTCCCTGTTCGTATTTTCCCCAGGCGAGAATTTTAGGATGAGTGGAGAAGAAGCCGGCAATATGAGAAGGAGCTATGATCTTTTTAGAATCGGAACCTTTAGAAGGACGAATATTCCATTTGTCTGCAAACTCCGATGATTTTGTAGAAAGTTCTTTGATCCTAAGACCTACTTGAAGTCCGGTCAATCTCGCCAAACTCAAGTTATATTCTTGGATAAGTGATACGGTATAATTTCTGAAAAGACTAGTAGCGAGTCCGATCACAAGCCCCATACTCACAACTACGATGGCGGAAACGATCGCAAGAAGTTTGACTCGAATTGTGATCCTAGATGCTTTAAAATCTTCTCCATGATTTTTAGGAGGCTCTTCTTTTTCTTTTCTAGGTTTGTCAGAAGTAATATTTGGAGAATATGGTGTATATACTTTGGCAGGTTCTTCTTTTTTACCGGAAAGGATCTCCTGCATCAATTTTACGAATTCGTTGGATTCATTTTCAGAATAACAAACAAGTACGGAACCCAAATGAGATCTAAGAAAACGATCTAATTTTCGTGCAGATTCCGGAGAAGATCGGAACTTAGCGCCATCCATCGTAGAAAGACGGATCTTATCTTCTTGGAGTTTTTTCACCAGATCCTTGAATACCTGGCTATTTTTCCAACCGCTCGCTTCCGATTTCGTTCCCCAAAAAACTACGTCTTGGATACCTCTAGTATGGATCTCATCCATCCATTCAGAAAGATTTACACCTTCTTCCGGAAAATGTTTAGAGTATGCGGACATAGTGTCCGTCAGAGGAACTTCTAAAATTTGATTTTTCCCGACTCCCTCTTGCATGGGGATAGGAGTCTCTGAAATCTCTCTAGTTTGTCATTACAAAATCCAATTTTATCTCTCTTTAGATTTGCCCTCGGTTTGCCACATAATTCGGCACTTCCATTTTTTCTTTTCTAGAAAATACTTCCTCTTAATCTGGGAGAATGATTTGGATGGACTCGGTTTTAGGTTCTAATTGGTTACTCGGAGTAATTTCGGTTATTTCCGGAATTCTTTTGGGTTATCTTTTCGGCGGTTTCATCGTTCCGAGACTCGCAAAAACTCTCACAAAGGACAAGTTAGATACAAACCATCCTCTTTACACGGCTCTTCTTTCCTTAGTTAGATTTTCCTTTTTTATTTTTGGATTATATACTGCTCTAAGATTCTTAAAATTAGATACTTCCTCGGAAGAGAAAATTTCTCTCTATCTGAAAGTATTCGGGATCATGGTGTTCACATTCTCCTTTGCAAGAGTCGGTTCCGGAGCTTTTACTTTATATTCTTCAAAAGCAGAAGGACTTCTACCCTCCGCATCGATACTAAACAATATAGTTAGAATTCTGATCTTACTCACCGGAGGTTTGGTCGCATTACAAACTTTAGGGATCTCCGTTACTCCTGCTTTGACAGCATTAGGAGTAGGAGGTCTTGCATTCGCATTAGGTTTACAGGAAACACTTTCCAATTTATTTGCAGGACTTGGAGTTTTACTCGGTAAAAAAGTATCCGTAGGAGATTATATTTCCTTAGAAACTGGAGAAGAAGGTCTGGTAGAAGATATCAACTGGAGAACGACTTCCCTCAAAAAAAGAAATGGAAGCACGATCATAATTCCAAATGCTAAAATGTCTAAGACCACATATACGAATTATAGTCTTACAAATACGGGACTTTGGACTGAGTTGGAGATCAGTATTCCTAAAGAAGGAAATCTGGAGAGATTAGAATCCATTTTGAAAGAGGCTGCAAATTTTTCCTTAACGGAGATCTACGGAAGAACCGGCTACAGTGAATCCAAAATTTCATTTCGTTATGTTTCTTTCGGGCAATCTAATATCGATTTGGTGGTTCATCTTCCTTTAAAAAACATTGATGATTCCGGACAAATTAAATCCGTTTTCATAAAATCCTTGCATTCCCAATTTAGATCAGAAGGAATCGATAACATATCCGCGAAAGCAGCAAAATAATCCGAAACAAACTAATCTATTCGCGGAAATCAGTCGTAATAGAAATCATATGCGAAACGTTTTAGAAAACAAACTTTGGTTTTATGTTCATGTACTTAGCTTGGACATTTGTCTTGGAGTTTTAGGTTCCGGTGCCTTGGCAACAATAGTAACAGGTGCCAAAATGAAAACGGTATGGTGGTTTCTTCTTCCATTAAGCGTTTGGGTCATTTACACCTTGGATCATTTATTGGATGGAAAGAAGGTAGGAGAAAATTCCATCAACCCACGTCACAAATTCCACTACGATCATTCTAAAATTTTAACTATACTCTGCACAATCGCAGCTATCATCTCCGCGGTTCTGGCCTTCTTATTATTAAGAGAAATCGTTTTACTCGGTGGAGTACTATTAGCTGCACTAGCAGTTCTTCATTTAGGGATCGCTCGCTGGGGAAAGATACGTTTTGGAAAAGAATTCTCTGTTGCATTGATCTATACTTTAGGAGTTTGGTTCGGTCCTCTTTTGATTGTAGGATTTCGTTCTTGGACAAGCCCCATTCTTCTTTTCTTATTCTTTTTAGGTACCGTTCTAAATTTAGTCATGAACTCTCTTATGGAAGCAGAGTTAGATGCTAAAGAAGGCCAAGTTTATCTATTAGGAGTTCTTTCTCCCAAACTAGCTAAGGAATGGGTGTTACGATTGTCCTTGCTCGGATTTCTGGCTGCCTTAGTATTGGCCGGCGGAATACGGAAATGGGCGCCGGGCACCTCGGTTTCGGCCTCTTTGGTGATCGCCCTCATCTGTGCAGTTCCGGGAGGAATCCTGCGTTACGCGGATAAATTCCAAGATTCTCAAAAGTATAGGATCCTTGGAGAAGGAGTTTTTATCTTGGGATTAATCCCTTGGTTTCTAAACTCCTTCTAGATCCTTGACCGCCTAAGAAATTTAATATCGGAGATAAAAATATGGGAGAATTTTTCAAAAACAAAGTCGTGTGGATTACAGGAGCTTCTTCCGGGATCGGCGAATCTTTAGTTAAAGAAGCCGCAAGAAGAGGAGCGATATTAGTTCTTTCTTCCAGAAGAGAAAAGGAACTCAAAAGAGTTCGCAAAGAGAACGGACTAACAGATTCAAACAGCATGATCCTTCCTTTAGATCTAGAAGATTATAAAAAGTTAGGAAAAGTTCCCGCTCAAGTTATCAAAACTTTTGGAAAAATAGATGTGCTCATCAATAATGGTGGGATCAGCCAACGTTCCATGGCCCATGAGACTTCTTTAGATACTTATGAAACTTTAATGAAAGTAAACTACTTCGGAAATATCGCACTAACTCTCGCAGTGCTTCCTCATATGAGAGAAAGAAAACAAGGCTGGATATCTACAATCGCGAGTGTTGCAGGACTTATCGGAGTTCCATTGAGAACCGGATATTCTTCCACCAAATTTGCATTAACCGGTTTTTATGAAGCTCTTAGAGCCGAAAATACAAAAGAAAATCTGAAAGTCACCCTGGTCTATCCTGGTTTTGTGAAGACCAATATTTCGCATAACGCACTTAAAGGAGATGGAACTCCTCAAAAGAAAATGGATAAGGTAATCGAGAATGGGATCGATGCGGATGAATGTGCACGCAAGATTCTGGATGCGATCGAGAACGAAGATCTACAAGTGATCATTGCAGGTGGAAAAGAGAAATTCGGGCTGTTCCTAAGACACTATTTCCCTAAGTTTTTCGCAAAATTCTTATCTAAGACTGCAGTTACCTGAGATTGTAGGAATTCCTACTGGGAGCAAGGCCGGCCAAACGAGTCGGCCATTCCAGGGAACAGCCTAAGTTTTATCGAAAACATTTTTGAAAAAACGGCCCCCACCCTGCGTTGGGATTGGGGGGAGTGGCCCGTGGGAGCCCTTTCGCCTTCTATCATAAAACTGTAAAATTTACAATTACAAAATTTAGTGAGGTTTTGTAGGAGCTCCAACAAGTCTGGATCCTACTTCCTCATCTTCCAAACAGATCGAATCTTTTCATTTCGAAAATCCTCTGGATGAGTTTGTTTAGTGATATCCTGAATATCTTCCCACAAAAGTTCATCAACATCCAATTTGAACTTCCTAAAGTTTGTAGAGAAAAAGAGAACCGCACCAGGCGCAGAAAAATCCCTAAAGATCGAATTCAATAGAAAAGAATAATCTCGTTGCACATCGAAAATATCCCTCATCTTCTTACTGTTAGAAAATGTAGGAGGATCGACTATAATAAGATCGTATTGTGTTCTTTTAGGATTATTCCTTTCTCTCTTCAGCCATTCCGTAATATCTTCTCTGATAAACTCGTGATCTTCGTAAGCGAATCCATTAAGTTCAAAATTTTCCTTAGACCAGTCTAGGTATTTTTGAGAAAGATCCACGCTCGTAATTTTTTTTGCTCCACCGTCAGCAGCATATACGGAGAAAGCACCGGTATAAGAATATAAATTGAGTACATTCTTTCCGGAGGCTTCTTTTCTAAAAAGATCGCGAGTAGTTCTATGATCTAGAAAAAGTCCAGTGTCCAGATAATCGCTCAGGTTTACCTTAAACTTCAACCCACCTTCATTCGCTTGGATTGACTTTTCTTGAGTGTCCAACTTTTCGTATTGGAGATTTCCTTTTTTACGTTCTCTTGTTTTCCAAAACAGATCCTCAGGAGCAAGTTGAAGAATTTCGATTATAAAATTACGGATCGTATTTCTTTCCGATTCCCTTTCATCTTCAGACATCGGATAAGAATTCAGGTATTCGGAAACTAAACAAAAATTTTCGTATAGATCAATGACGAGCGGGACTTGAGGAATATCTCGATCGTAGATCCGAAAACAGGTGATTCCCCTTCTTCTTGCCCATTTTTTCCAATGTTTGGACATCCTGGTCAGGCGATTGGAGAACATTTCTAAATGTTTCATTTCTCCCAAAGTTTCGGATCCACCTCTACTAGGGGATAAACTTTTGCATCCCCGTCATTATAATGCCACCATTCGGAACTAATCTGCTTGAATCCATGTTTTGTTAGAACTCTAACTAAAACCTCTAAATTTTTAGAGACCGTCGGGTCTAAGTCTTTACGAAAAGGAGAAGCCTTATAAGTGAATTCATCGTAAGGACTCGGCATTTCTAATTCTTTCCCTTCCGAATCTATAAGAGTGAGATCCACTGCCCCACCTCGATTGTGAACGGAACCTCCTTTTGTAGGATTTCCAACGTATCTTGGATTTGGGACCTTCTCCCATAAAATTTTTTGCGCATATGGAGGACGATACCCATCCCAAATTTTGATCCTGTATCCGTAAGTTTGGAATTCAGAGTTGGCAGCTTTTAATTTTTCTGCTGTTTCTTTTCTAAGTAAACAGGTTTTGAAAGGATAGATGATGGAGCCCGTAAAATTTTCAGGAGTCGAATAACGTAAATCGATCTCTATATTTGGATCTATATCTTTTACATTTACCAACCCATTTTCGATCGTTAAAGATACCACTGGGCTTTCTTCGAATTTAGGAACTGGGGATTTTTGGCAATAGAAGAAGGTAAGCAGAAGAAAGATCGGACCAAGACTATTACGAACTCTCATGTAAGAGTTTATTTAAGCTTTTAAGCTCAGTGTCAATCAATACTAAGCGACTATAATCCGTCATAAAACAAAGGTTATCGGTTAATATCAAATCTCGGGCTTCAGGAGCGAAGCAACTATAATCTTCCGGCAAATACGAATCTGGCCTTGTAATAATTTTCATCCAAAGAACTTACGGTTACGCCCTTGACCACGGAGGCATGTACGAACTTTCTATCCTTCAAATAAACTCCGACATGACTGATCTTCTCGCCATATATATTAAAAAATACTAAATCCCCCTCTTGTAGATCTGACTCGGAGATCTTTTTAACCTGTTTGGAAATACTCTCGGAAGAACCTGAAATTGTTTTGGAATATACTTTTTTCACCAGCTTTGCAGCAAGACTGGAACAATCTATTCCGGACTCATCTTTTCCATTGTCTCTATGAGGAGTTCCGATCCAATTCTGGGTTTCCTTGAATAATTCCAAATTATCTTTGGGAGCAATCTCTAATTTCCAAGTTTCATAAAAGTATTTATGAACTTCTTTATCGGATAAGGATTTTGCTTGGTCTGCAACAAGTACCAGAGCGAAGAAAGGTATGATCAAAAAAGAAAGTGCTCCCGAATTTGGGAGAACTTTCTCTTTCCATAAAACTAGAATTTTTCGGATTCCGTTCAAGATCATTCTTATCTGACCCTTTCGGAACGGATCTGGTTTCTTTTTTTTCTAGTTCGGAGTAATTACAATTTTACGTTTTTCAGCCAATCTCCCAAACAAACTCTCTGATCTTTTCGCTCACCATATCAGGCATTGTTCTCTGGATCCAGTGATTGCTATCATACGTATATTCTTTATATGAATCGCAAATCCTTTCATGGAGTCTGTATAACTCCGGTCGGATTGCGAAATCTTTGAGTGGAATTAGAACCTGGACCGGAGCCTTGATATGTTTCGGTTCCGGATACTTCTCTCCTCGAAGCAATTCCCTATATAAATTCACATTGGAAACTGTGGTCGCAACAATCTCCTCCTTGGATTTATTTCTAAGTGTGTCGTTCTTAGGGACTCCTCCCGTATTCATTGTATACTTCCAGAAAAATTTACTGAAAGTTCTCCAGATCCACTCCGGTAAGAAAGGAATTTGGAAATATAGAATGTACCAAGATCTTTTGAGCTGAGAAAGAGCCTTGTACAAAGAAAGTGGATTTCCGGAAAGAGCCATTTGAAAAGCACTCCTGCGTCCAAGAACAGGGTGAGGCCCGCCCATTGCCGTATAAGACTTTGCCCAAACTGATTTTTCTTCGTCAGCAACGAATGCCCAACTGATGAGAGATCCCCAGTCATGGGCAACAAGATGTACAGGCTTATCATTACCTACAAATCGGATTACTGCTTCAAGATCTTCGAATATTCTACGAACATTATATGCTCTTTGTTTTTTAGGTTTATCTGATTTTCCTGAACCTCTTAGATCCAGAGCGGCCACGTTATAGTCCTCTTTTAAGGATTCCATCTGGTAAGACCAGACCCTATGATCGTCAGGATATCCATGCACGAATAGAACTGTGGGTCTGTTCGGCCTTTCTTTCGCTGTATGATTGTATTTCACATACAAAGAAACATCGCCGTTATGAACGAAAGTTTCTTTGAAAACTTCCGTCTTTTCCTTTTTTACTCCGTTTTCCAGTTGGGTAGCCGCCATATTTTTCGCCTCTTTTCGTTTAAGAAAATTTTTGTCCTAATCTTTCCATTCCTCTTAAGAAACCGGGAGACAGTCTGGTCAAAAAGCGCAATAACTTCGCAGTGAATCCTGGGAAAACATGCATCTTTCTTTTTTCGATTCCTCTTACTATGGCACGAACTACCATCTGAGGGCTGTCTACGATCAAAGAAGGAACTACTTTTGGTTTATCCGTTCCGAATTGTTGAGAATGTAGAATATTCGTATTTGCGAAGAATGGATACACGTTAGTTGTATATACACCCTGATGCCTATAACCTGAATCTAATGCCTCGCCCAAGGCCCTGATCCCGAATTTGGAAACTGAATAATACACTAATTCCCCTGGAGCCGTGATCCCGGCACAAGAAGATAGATTTACAATCTGTCCATATTTTCTTTCCAACATTGCAGGTAAGAACAAACGAGAAAGATAAATAGGGGCGTATAAGTTTACGTCCAAGATCAATTTCCATTTGTCCATGGGAACATCCAGTAATCTGCCGCCGAATGCTAAACCTGCATTATTAACAAGGATATCGATCTTTGGTTGGATCTTGATCGCTTCTTTATAAGCTTTTTCGCAACCAGATTCGCTGCTTAAGTCCGCTGCAAAACTTCCGAGTATTTTTCCCGGAACAGGTTTAGAATTTTCTAAATAGAATTCTGCCTTGGTTTCCGGTGCTTTCATATCCGTAAGCACTAGATTGGCGCCTTTTTTTAATAGTTGTTTGGTTAATTCTTTACCGAAACCACCGCTTGCTCCGGTGATTAAAATGTTTTTCCCGCTTAGTCTGCTCATGCAATTTCCTTGTATCTATGCTCTGGCGATTCGAAGATTGCCCTACTTAATTCCAGATTATCTTCTTGTTCCGGATGAAAATTAGGACGGAAGTATCTGAAGAACGCACCTGCCGCATGAAAGAAGACCTTTTCGTCTATAAAGATAAAACGGAAAGCATCTTTTCTAGTTTTCCATTTAAAAGTAAGTCCCTCTTGCCAAAGAAGAATTTCAGCACCTATAAATGTTGCCGCCCAAAATACTATGGTCACTCCAAGGAAAGTGATCATTCTTCTGAAATAGTTTCCACTGATATCCAAGAATACATCGTAGGCTGCGGATTTATGTTCTATCTCTTCTGCTGCATGCCATTCCCAAAGACGTTTCATTTCCGATTCCGCTTGGTCTAATGCCTTAATTTGTAAGCCGATCGTAGCTACAAGAGAAGTATAATGTTCCGCACCGGCAGTAGCCGCCAAACAAGACTTAGCTGACATGATTTTTTCCACAAAATTTACGAAGAAAGAATTCACAAAATCCGTAAATGTTTTGATCTTAAAGCCTTGGTCTTCTAGGATTTTCCAGGTCTTTTTGTGTTCTCCTGCATGTTGGGCTTCTTGGCCCATAAATGCCTTTGCATTCCTGAGAACTCTCGGATCTTTAATACTCGGCAGGAATTTCTGGATACTTCTGATAAAGAATCTTTCTCCGTCCGGGAAAAAGAGAGTCCAGGTGTTCAGAATATGGGTTTTATAAGCGGAACCGTCCATCCAATGTTTGCTGGTGCCATTCTCGCTAAATTCGAATTTAGGTTTTCTGACCGGATAAAAATGAAAATCCTTATCCTGTAATATTTCGCTGCTCATAATAAGCCTTCTAAATTTAATATTAAAATTATTGAATATATTTCGCTTAAGCGGGAACTTTTTCTTTTTGTTTCTTATTACTGACCTTGGAGTTTGAAGACTTAGATTTTTTCTTTTCGTTCCAAAGACGAACATGAGGAAGATCCTCATCCAACCAATACGCTGTAGAGTCTGTAACTACTAGGATCTCTTCCCATTTTGCTCCGAAGGACTCAGATCCTTTGGAACCGTTATATATCTTACCTATATGAGGTTCTACTGCCCAGAGTCCTGGTTCTGCTCTGAAATCAGAACCTTCTCCCCATAATGGCGAATGTCCTGAGACCCCAGGGATCAGATCTTTTATCATTTGAGGGAATAAATATGCGAATGTTTGGAATGGAAATCCATTCACTCTTCCACCTGGAAGATTATATGCGGGAAGCCTTCCTACCTTATGACCTAAAACTCCCTGAGGATAGATTGAATGACAGTTAACGTATCCGGATGCACGGATCCTTGCGTCTACTTCCAAATAGATTTCGGATAAGGTTCTTTCTTCTAAAACCCTTCTTAAAATTAACTCTCTGTATTCTTCTAAATTTGCGAGTGCCTTATCGTGTTCCGGATTTTTACCGAATGAAAATGCGTAACCCACATCTGCAGCTCTTCCTGCAAACGTAGGAGCTACATCTAGGATGACTGCCATACCTTCTTCTAATCTTCGATTAGAGGGTTGGAATTTTCCTCCGAAGTGTGGGAGTAACCCTTCTTCCTTTCTTAAATAATTAAGAGAGAGTGGACGTTTGAATCCTCTGAATGCGGTCCTATCTCCGAACCATGCAAACCCATAATGGAAGAAGGATGTGCCCCCGGCGTTTCGAATATAATCATCAATTTTGCGGGCTGCTTCTTTTTCGGTGATCCCAGGGTACAATTCCTTACGCACGGATTCCACCGCTTCGTAAGCCAAGGCTTGCACTTTGCGATAGGATTCTAGTTCTTCTTTAGGATATGTTTCGCGGGACATCGATCTCTTCTCCTTCCTTGTGGAATCCGACAGGAAGGTTTTATCCTAACCGATATGCGAAAAACAATCGTCCGAACTTATAGTTTGCTACCCTTTTTTCTCCATTCTAAAGGAGTCATTCCGGTGATTTTCAGAAACTGTGCATTAAATGTGGACTTAGTATTGAATCCAACATCATAAGCAATAGAGAGAACAGTTCGTTCCAAGTCCTCGAGTAGTAGAGTTTTGGCCTCTTCTACTCTAAATGAATTTAAGAATTCATTGAAATTTTTGCCGTATGTTTCGTTTAAAATTCGAGAAAGTTGGTGAGGAGAAACCAAAAGTTTTTCGGCGAAATCTTGGATCTTCAGGTTTTCTTCTTTGTATATTTTATCCGCTTCGACCAACTCCTTGATACGAGTATGAAGTTGGTCCAGATCCAATCCATTTAGTTGGGTTCTTTCATATCTTTTCTGTTGGATCTCCGACTTCAAAGAAATGAAAAAATTGGGATACCTTGAGGAGAATAAAAATACAAGAACGATCCCTAAAGTTTGGAAACTAGAACCTGCAGCTAACAAAAACTGATTTTTTAAAAAATATCCGAACCAACAAAGTTGAATGGTAGTAAATACGACAAACAGGATCGTATAAACTAGAGAAGAAAGCGGGATCTCAGTTTCTTTAGACGCCTTTCTGAATAATACCCAAAGAAAGATGGAATAAACTGTTTGGTGGATGGAACCGAAGATTGTAACTCCGGTTAGAATATCCACCTTCGAGCCAAACATTGCATTTCGAATATATTCTCGGATCTCTTCTGCAGGTAGAATGATATAGGCTATTAATTCCCCGAGTAAAAGTAAAATTGCCGGGATAAAATGTTTTCCGATCTGGATCTCTCTATCCAAGGCAAATTGGACCATATTTCTAGAGACTATAAGTAATGTGGGACCCACAGCCCAAACTGCGGGAAAGAATGCGGGCCAGAACCAAATATGATCTGCGGCCCATGGGAGCAGACCTAGGCCTAATCGACTCTCTACCAACGCGAGAATGATCGCCAGATAGAAAATCCCACCCGGCATCGCATTTTCCCTTTTTTTAGCGAGTTCCATCGCCGCGAGAAGTAGGCAAAGTGCGGTTCCAAATTGGATCCAAAAATGAAGAAAAAAACCGGGCAGATGCTCCAAAACAAAATTCCTTCGAAACTTCGGGAGAGTAAATCGAAGGCGAAAGTTTTGTCCAGCCGAAAGGGAAAATTGCGACAGGTGCAGAAGGAAGGTTTGACTCTTCTACCCTTCCCCTGTTTCCTATCGGTATGAGCGATTTCGTAGAGTTGAAATTCGGAGACCAGGTCCACCGTCTTCCAGTAATCACCGGAACTGACGGGAATAAAGGAATCGATATTAGAGATTTGCATACTAAGACGGGACTTACTTCTTACGATCCCGGTTTTTTTAATACTGCATATGCCCAGAGTAAAATTTCCAGAAGAGACCCTATGACTGGAGATTTACAATACAGAGGCTATGATGTCGCAGAATTAGTGCATTATTCCACCTTTGTTGAGACCAGCTATTTGCTGATTTATGGAGATCTTCCGAGCGAAAAGCAGTTAAAAGAATTCTCCATGAAACTTTCCAAACATAGTTTGATCCACGAAGATATGATCAATCTATTCGATGGTTTCCCAGGAAGAGCTCATCCACTTGCGGTTCTTTCCGTGATGGTTTCTTCCTTATCCAGTTATTACCAAGATGAATACGAAGAATACTTGGATCGAGGAATTGACCAAGCAGCTCGACTTTTAGCTAAGATCAGAACAATCGCAGCATTCTCTTATAAAAAAATGATCGGGCAACCTTTCGTTTATCCGGTGGATCGTCATCCATACTGTACAAATTTCTTATATATGCTTTTCTCCATTCCGTCGGTTAAATACCAACCGTCAGAAGAGCATGATAGGATCTTAAATCAACTTTGGATCTTATACGCAGACCATGAGCAGAATGTTTCGAACACTACCGTTCAGTTGATCGGTTCCACTCAGGCAAATATATTCGCATCCGTTTCTTCCGCGATCAACGCACTTTGGGGTTCCAGAGAAGGTGGAAGACAAGTTGCAGCAGTCGAATTGATCGAAGATATTATTAAATCTAAACTTTCGGTTCCTGAGTTTTTCGAAAGATTCAAAAAGGGAGAATCCCAACTTCACTCCACATGTTTCGGTCACGATGCATACAAGGTGAAGAGCAAACGTTCTACAATCGCTCAAAAACTATTCTCTGAATTTTATAAGCAGAAGAAGTTGGACCCAATCGCAGAGATCGCTTTGCAAGTGGATGATTTCGTAAGCAAAGATCCATTCTATCTGGAAAAAAATCTGTATCCTAATTTAGAGTTCTATAGCGCGATCCTATTCCATAGTTTAGGGATTCCTAAAGAACTTTTCACTGCAATGCAGGCGATCGGTAAACTCCCAGGTTGGTTGGCTCACTGGAGAGAACAAAGGATCGGTGTGAATGCATCTCATAAAGTCCGTCCTCGCCAGATCTTTACAGGTGAGACTCACAGGAAATACAGACAAATCCTGGAAAGATAAGAGCCTGTCCCAGGCTCTTTAAGCCCGAGACTCTACCTTTAAAAACCTAAGTCGCAATCGAACTGGTCGCATACTATAGCAGTACAAACGATTGCACTCAGGTTTTGAGGATCACCCGGATCGTCTAACTTTGCGCATACAGCCAAGTAGGCGTCCCGGGTGAGATCATCCTTTCGAAGCTCTTGCCTCGTTTTAGATTCTTCCGCATCGCCTACCAAGGCACAGGCGATACTTAGGAAAATCCCCAGTAATAAATATATTCGCTTCATCTCGATCTCAACGCAGTATTTTGAACCCAGATCTACTTCTTGTCAAGGTACGGAACCGTTTTCCATTATAATATTTTCTTGATCTACATGCTCGATTTCCTATAACGTAAAACGAATATTGAAATGGATGGAATATGAATCTACGTAATTGCACATTTATCAGTTTATTACTACTTACATTTATTGCTTTTTTCAGCTGTGCCGGAGCGGGAGAGATTAAAATTAATAAAGATGAATTTAAAAACTCTCAAATTGTTCAATTGAAATTGTGGTCCTTTCGCTGCGAAGAGCCAGAATTATTCAATGTGAACTTTCAAATAAGTAGAGAGTTTACTGACTCCAAAATCCAACCGTTTACTGTTGTTCGGTTCATCATAACCGCCCCTGAAAAAAGTTTCGATCTCGAGCAGGATAGCTTTATTAAAATCGATGAAAGAAAATTTAATGTTAAGCTTGAGGGGATGTCTGTCAATGTCAAAGGAGAAGCGTATTCTGGCACCCGAAAAGATCCTGCAACAGGGAAGGAAGAGAGTTATAGTGGGGTCCACGTCAGTAAGCAACTTAAGGGGATCTTTCAATTTACAAAAGAACAGGAAGGCCTAATCTTAGAATCCAATCAGTTTCTACTTCGTTTGTATTCCGGATCGTCTCCTTTGACCTTCATCATCAAAGAAAAGAAGCTGGCAAAATTAAAGGAATTCTTAAAGACCATCCCTCCTACAGAAACCCAACCAACTAACAAAGTTGTTCCAGATACAAAGGATCAGAAAAAGACACGTTAGTCTTTCTGCCTAAGACAAAGTTTCCTCCAATCCACTCTTAGTGGCTTTGTGTCTCTGTGTGAGAATCTCCCTGTGCCTATTGAAACTCTGCGTCTCCAAAAACAAAAAAAAACCGTCTCCTTTCGGAGCCGGTCTGAATAGGTTTCAATTCTGTAAGTTCGTTGATCTGAGATCTAATTAATTAGACCGATTTTTATCCGATAATGCCTTCAAGAAAGATACTATCGAATCTACCTCTTCGCTGGAAAGCTCTTTTCCAAGCTGCAAATATGCCATTTTTTTCACCGCTTCTGGTAGGGTTGCCACCTTTCCATCGTGGAAATAAGGAGCGGTTAAGGCTATATTTCTAAGAGACGGAACTTTGAAGAAATACTTTTCAGCATCGTTCTTACTCACTGCAGATCTTCCGACATCGGTAGTATTTTCGTAAGGATTTACTTGTCCTAGTTTACGGAAGCTGTTTCCTCCCAAAAGAGGCCCATTATGGCATTGGATACATCCAGCGCTTAGGAAAGTTTCCAGTCCCTTCTGCTCTTCAGAAGTTAAAGCTCTATGATTTCCAGCTTGGAATTCATCGAAACGGTCCCTGGTAATCAAAGTTCTCTCGAACGCAGCAATCGCCTCTGCCAAATTGTCATAGGTAATCTTTTTGTCCTGGTCCGGGAATGCTTTTGCAAACAGATCCACGTATTCTGCGATTTCAGACAGTTTTTTCTCTACTGCTGCTTCGGAAGGCATAGCCATTTCCACTGGGTTTAAGATCGGTCCTTTTGCCTGAGCCTTTAGGTCAGCCGCTCTTCCATCCCAGAATTGAACGAAATGAAATCCTGCGTTCAGAGATGTAGGAGAATTCCGATCTCCATTTTTTCCAAGAGCACCTGGAGAAGTAGGAAGATTATCGACTCCAGCAGTCTTTCCTAAAGTCCCGTGGCAGGAACTGCAGGACTGTGAATCGTTGATAGAAAGACGTTTTTCGAAATAAAGTTTTTCGCCTAAAGCAATCTTAGCCGGAGTATCCTTTTCGGAACCTGGCATTTTTTCCGGAAGGATCCCGAAGGAAGTCTTCGCGTCTTGCATGAGCTGTTTTGTTTTCTCGGATGGACCACATGCCGAGACAAGGGCCAAAATTAGACCCACGTAAAGTATTTGTGTATTCTTCATTTTTTCATCACCACAGATTAGAATCATTCTAATCTTGTGTAGAATCCTCTAACGTGAATTAGAGACAACTCTTTTTCGGAAGAATCCGATTTCTCTTTCGAAAAATTAAATCAAGAGTGCAATCTTAGCTCGAATTCGAATTTTCCAGGTTCACTCATTAGGAAAAATCTTGCTCCCAACTTTTCGGCCCTCACTTTCAGGTCTGCTTCCAAAAGAGAAGAAGGTTCTTCTTTTGTTTCTGAAACTCCTATTGCCTGTACCCTAAGTAATATAGAATCTCCTTCTTTCCCCCAGAATATTTTAGATTCACCGGACCTTCTCGCACCTATCGTTACCGCGTCGGAGAAGATCCTTTGGACCTGTAGGCATTCGTCTATTCTCAAAAATTGAGACACATTTTGGATCTCTGAATGAGAGAATAACGGGTTTTTCAAAACGAACTTTCTCATTTCATCTTCTACTAATTCCTCTTTTCCACCCTGATGATGCATGAGATCCAAAATATCCCGAACTCCTGAGAGAGTTTGGTTGAGTTCGTTTTTGAGTTTAGAAAGTGATTTGTCGGAACTTTCTTTTGATTCCAGTTGATCGATAAGGGAATGAAATCCCTTATCCATGGATTGATCCACTAAGGTAGCATATTTTGCTTTTTCCTCGGCGTTTAATCTAAGTTGCTCATTATACTTGGATTGTAATTCTGCAAAAGTTTCCGCCTTCTCCAGATCTTTCGTAAATCTTAATGATATAATATAAGAATTGAATGCGATAAATCCTACAAGCGCAGCGGGGAAACTATATGGGATCAGGAAGTAAATTTCGTATAATCCCCAGATAACGTCATTTACCATAGAAACCGCAAGTATCATTCCAGAAAGAAATACTGTTCTGGCTCTATCTTCCTTCTGCCACCAAGCATATCCTAATGCTGCTAAAAGAACGATTGTGTAAAAAGGAGGAACATGCATGAAGAAGGAATATAGATAAATAAGTTCTTCTTCTCCCAATATAAAAACGGAAAGTACGAAGATGAGCATCGTGCTCATTAATATCATCATCCATTTGTGTCCGAATTGTTTCGGATACATTGTCCTTAGGATCATGTACACGGAAGGGACCAAACATGCTTCACAGAAATATTCCATTCTGATCCGAAGATCTAAAGTCAGTTCAGGGGTAAGGATATATTGGAGTCCGGAAGTAACGAAAGAATAGAAGGCTACTAAGAAACAAAATAATGAGAAAAATAACGGCACCAAATCTTTTCGATACGACGCGAAGAAGATCAGGTGATACAAACCGACTGAAAATATGATCGCAACTAAAAGTGTTTCCCAAATCGTTTCCCGGACCACTTTAGATTTTAAAGCATCTATATCTCCGATCAGGAATGGATTACGTATCCCACCTTTCAGGAAATTTCCCCTATAATTCGAAACATTTACGATCAGTTCGGTATCAGTGGAATCCAATAAATAGATCTGCGCATTTGGATGTGCTAAGAACTCAGTATCAAGCCTACTAGTTCCATTGATCCCGTTTGCAAAGATCATCTTTTTTCCGAAATATACCGAATATACGCCAGGGATCCTTGGCACATAGATGGCTAGATTTTTTTGCTCGGGAGTTTTATGGATCTTTAATCTATAGGAACCATGTCCTTGCCAGGTAAACTCAGGAGAATAATCTCTCCAAATTCCCGGAACAGGAAAGTACTGTCCACTTTCCACATAACCCATATTAGGTGAGTATAAATTTCCCCAACTGAATTCCCAATCTCCTTTGAGGGGATAAATTTCTCCCCAATGACTGGTTGTACTCATGTCTATACTTCCTTTGTAAAGGAGCGGGGTTTTTTCGGAAGATTTTGTAGAACAAGAGATTAAAAGGAAGAAGGCACAAAGAAGGAATGCTAGTTTTTTTTTCTTTTCGGATCCTTTCGAGGTTATGTCCACATGTATATTCAAAAGATTCGAAACAGGGAAAGCAAATGAAAAACTTCGCCTAAGTATTACTAGACTATTTTGGATTCTCATCTTTGAGTTAGAAGGATTAAAATAGATACTTAAGGGATGGAAAATTATTTCCTACTCTTCCTAGATCTTTCTATCTTAAACGCAATCCCTTGGGCATTGATCTGAGAATCGAACCCTATAAATCTTTCCTCTTTTTCTCCAAAAGGAAGATCACGAATACGGATTTGGTCTTCCAAATAAGAACGAACCCTACCCTCACAGAAGGAAACCAAGGCTTCTCCTTCTAAACCTGTCTTTTCCGCAGAGATCAGAACGTTTTTCATAACGTTAAGACCTTCTTTCATTTGAGAAGCTCCAGAACGGATATCTTCCCAAACTCCGAAATGTGTTAGATAAGCCTTATCCGCACCCGTTGCAAGTATCTTGTCTACGGAAAGGATCGCTTCTTCCGGATCGAAATCAGTCGGGGTAGTAGAAGGGAATAAAAGAGAATCTTTTCCTTTTCTAAATAATGTATAACCGATCCCGAATGTATCTCCTGTAAAAATCCCGTTTGTCAAAGAATCATAAATACAAAAATGATGGTTCGCATGTCCTCTCGTATGCAAAAATTTGAATATTCTTTTCTGCCAGATTAACTCTTCCCCCTCGCTCATGGTCCTAACTCGATCACTTGGTACAGGAAGAATCTCACCGTACAACTTAAAATAATTCTCTTCTCCATATACTTGGATGGAACTTTTGATCAAACGAGTAGGATCTATTACGTGAGGCACAGCTTTTGGATGAGCAAGTACAGTCGCATTTGGACAAAGTGAGACGAGCTTTCCTGTTCCACCTGCATGATCCAAGTGAACATGAGTGATTATAATATAATCCACGGACTCAGGGCCGAGCCCTTCTTCTTTTAATGCTTCTAATAAAAGTGGAACCGCGTTATTCGTATTATTTTCAACGAATGTGGCCCTGTTACCATCCACGATCAGATAAGCGCAGGCAAGCCCTGCTTCCACATATCCGCAATCTATGGTCCGAATCTTATCCAAAAGTTTCTCCGCAAATAGTATGCAGTAGTTAGACGAGTATCCTCTAATTAAACCACCAGATGATCGGCATCTTTGGTTTCAATTTTCGAATTTCCTAATTTACGATCCAAGTATTCGTCAGGAATAGACTCCAAGGCTTCTAAAAGTAATTTAGGACTAGGGTTGGAATACATTTTTTCTGTGAGAATCCTGCGATAAGAGCGAGCACCTCTGACCTCATGAAATGCTCCAAGCAAATGTTTTAAGATCCGACTCGGTTTTTCACCCAATGCTGTTTGAGAGGAAACATATTCCTGCGTAGATTCGAAAATCTCTCTATAACTTAGATTTAAAGGTTTTGCCCCGAAAAATTCCGAATCTACATCTGAGAATAAAAATGGATTTTCGTAAGCTGCCCTTCCGATCATAACTCCGTCAACTTTATCCAAATGGGAATGTATATCTGAAATAGATCTGACTCCTCCGTTTAACTCTATCACAAGATCCGGAAAACTTTTTTTGATGGAATATACATCCTCATAACGTAATGGAGGAACAGTTCTATTCTGAGCAGGGCTTAAGCCTTCCAATATTGCAATTCTTGCATGTATTGTGATCCTTCTTGCGCCTGCTTCGCTTACAGATCTTACGAATTCATGCAAATCTTCTAATGTTTCTTTTCCGCGAACACCGATACGACATTTAACTGTAACAGGTATGGAAGTTTTGGAATCCATTTCAGAGATACAATCTGCGACCTTATTCGGATCCTTCATCAAACAAGCTCCGAAATTTCCTACTTGGACCTTGTCACTCGGACATCCCACATTTAGATTGATCTCCGAGTATCCATATTCTTCGCCAATCTTAGCACATTCTGCAAGTTGAGATGGATTGTCGCCGCCTAGCTGCAAAGAAAGTGGGGATTCTTCCGGAGAAAAACGTAAGAATCTATGTTTGTCTCCTCTTAAGATGGCGCCGGTAGTCACCATTTCAGTATAGAATAGTGAATGTTTAGTGATCAGTCTTAAGAAAAAACGAAAATGCCTGTCCGTCCAGTCCATCATTGGGGCTACGGATACCGGGTATAGGATCGGTTGTTTTTTTTCGAAAGACATATACTTCGACTAATACGATCCTCGGTTTTCGGTGTGAGCAGTCAAGCCCCATGAAATGGACTTGGTTTGATTTCCGGCCGTTTCAATTTGGTTATAGGCGATGGATTCAAAGAGACTAAATCCGGATTTTTTCTTAAAAACCATAATCTGCTGCCTATTTCTGATCCTCTCCTCTTGTAAAAGTATGAGCGGGATCTTGGACTCGATCATTATCAATGCGGGTGCGGAATATACCGCCTTGGATTTTTTTACTCATCCATCCAATGTCCAAGGGATACCTATTAGTAAGTTCAGCGTTCCTGGATCTGATGTAGATACAAGCATTGTCAGTAGAGATTCTACTACCACTCGCGCATTTTATTCCATCGGATCAGTTCCTAGTAGGATCCCCGGCACTCGAGATATCAAAGGATTTTTTTCTTTCTTAAGCGGACTCGCCTGGTCTTTCAATCTAACTTCTCCCAGAACATATAGAGGAAATTTGATCAATTATCCTGATGACGGAAGACGTTATCTTGCATTTGATGAATATGTTTCCAATCAACTCTTCCCTCTTCCTCCTCAATTAGGAAGAAATATGGAATACACATACGAAGATTATCAGATGTATTTCACACTTTATCTAGGCTATTATGAAGGGAAGAATGTAAACTTTGGTGTTGGGCCAATATATGGCCTCGCTGTCTATAGAATGGACATTATAGAAAGAGAACAAAGGATCTCGAGCGTCAAGAACCAACTCCAAGAATTAAAAGGACTTCGTTTATTATTTGAATATAATATAGGCCAATACTTTCCGGACACTATCCTTTATAATGCATATGTGTTTTTAGAGGTAACAAGCTTCGGGGATCTGGATGGGAAAGGTATGAATATCAGAAATCAAGTCACGACTGCAAACGGATTACCTGCTCCATCTCTTTATATGAACATGACTACCTACAGAATGGGAGTCAGAAAAGAATTGCAACTTTCGAAAGAACCTCATAAAAAAGAAGAAGGTCCGGCCTATCCTCCTTTAAAAAACCTTCCTTCCGCGGGCCTCCCTCCTAAAGAAGATACTAAAACCGAAACGGAAAATCCAGGATGATTGACTGGAAAGAAAACGGCACCCCCGTTTCCAGAGAATTCAACGACATATATTTTTCTCCAGAAAACGGATTGGAAGAAACCAGGCATGTTTTCCTAAAAGGAAACAGATTAGAAGAAAGATTAACTTCCTCCGAAGCGCATCATACTTTTTCCATTCTAGAATTAGGATTCGGGACCGGTTTAAACTTTTTTGCCGCCTGGCAACTTTGGAGAAATTGTAAAAACAGATCTAAACAAAAAGTTCTTCGATTTACGTCCTTCGAAAAATATCCATTAGAAAGAGATGATATTCGAAAAGCTATTTCCGCTTTTCCTGAACTTTCCGAACAACTCGAATTATTTTTAGAAAAATATAAGCTGCTCGTTCCTGGATGTAATACTTTCTTATTCGAAAAAGAAAGTCTGGTCTTGGATCTATGGATAGGAGATGCAATTCGACTTCTTCCGGAAACTTCCGGAAAATTCGATACATTCTTCTTAGATGGATTTGCTCCTTCTAAAAACCCGGAACTCTGGGGAGAAAATATTTCTCTTCAACTCAAAAGACTTTCTAATAAGAATGCAAGCCTTGCTACATTCACTGTAGCAAGATCCGTTAAAGATTGTTTGAGCGGTGCAGGTTTCACTCTTTCCAAAGTCCCAGGTTATGGAAGAAAAAGAGAAATGTTGGTAGGAGTATATGAGTCCGAACCAGTCGCTGATGTAAATCCAATTCCATTCTTAAGAAGAATATCCACTTCTAAAATTCCCGAGAAAGTATCCATCCTGGGAGCGGGACTTGCGGGAGCAAGTATTGCAAGAGCACTCGCATGGAGGGGAATTCAGATAGAAGTTTGGGACGATCATAATGCGTTACGCGCATCTTCTGTACCGATGGCAGTTTCTCATCCTCATATTACCAAAGGAGAAACTCCAACTAGTTTATGGACTCTACGTTGTCTCGGAAATTCCATCCGCCGTTATTCCGATCTTTTGTCCAAGGATTCTTACCAAATTTCCGGCACATTACAACTTGCTGGAGAAGACCTTCCTTGGGCAAGATTGGAAGAAGGTGTAAAGGTACATTCTTTATCCAGAGAATTAGCGGAGCTAAAACCGGAACTTGGAAAAAACTTTTCTGAAGATACAAAAGGTATCTATTATCCTTCCGGCTTTTGGACAGACACTCCGGTCTTAATAGAAAAACTTTTAGATCATCCGAATATTTTTCTCAAACAAGGAAAAGTCGGATCAATTCATTTTGAAAAAGAAGAATGGACATTATTTTCCGAAAACAAAGAAATTTTAAGTAAAACGGAAGTTTTGATCTTAGCAAATTCTTTCGGGATAGAAAGTCTATTGCAAGGTTTATGGAAAGAGTCCCCCTTCTCCCTTAGATCCGTTAGAGGGCAATTAGAAATATTAGAAGATCCGAATATAGATTCCGAAAAAGATCCGATCTATGTAGGAGAAAAATATCTAACTCCTTCTAAGAACAGAATTAGAGTAAACGGTTCCACTTTTGATGAATTCGATTTAGATCCGAAGATAAGGGCCAAAGATAGGGAAGAAATTTTAGAATACTCTCAAAATACATTCCAAGGCATTCACTGGAAGCAGATCAAGGTTCGTTCCGACTTTGTCGGGATACGATCCCAAACTCCGGATCGATTTCCAATCATCGGTCCGGTCCATTCTCCGGAACCTTTTCGAAAAATATACTCAGGTATGAGTCTTCCAAAAAACCGAAAGAAAGAATTCCCTTTTTTAGAACCGCAAAAAAACCTGTTTGTGTTCGGCGGTTTGGGATCCAGGGGAGTTTTGACTTCCCTATTGGGAGGGGAAATTTTGGCGGAGATTCTTTTAAACGAACCTTTATCTATCGAAAATAGCTTGTACTCTTCCCTGCATCCGTCAAGATTTCTATACCGCAAGATCCGAAATCAAGATTAAGGAAGAAGTTTCAACTTGTCAGCAAACACTGGAACAGTCTCCTCTTCGATAGAGGATTGGAAAAAGATCCTACATACCCATTTCGGGTTTTCTCAATTTAGGCAAGGCCAATGGGAAGCTGTCCAAGCGTTATTAGGAAGAAAGGATGTACTCGCAATTCTTCCTACAGGTGGCGGAAAATCTCTCATCTACCAATTACCTTCCTTCGCCGAGGCAAATTCTCTTACGATAGTAATCTCTCCATTGATTGCTCTAATGAAAGATCAAGTGGACGGGCTAAAAGCAAGAGGCATCCAGGCAGCTTATTGTAATTCTACTCAGGATGATCTGGAACAAGTCAGAGTTCTATCTTCTGCTGCAACGGGGAAGATTAGAATATTATATATTTCTCCTGAACGAGCAGTTTCTCGTTCATTTTTGAATCTACTTCCAAAACTTCCAGTGAGTTTAATGGCAGTAGACGAGGCACATTGTGTTTCTCAATGGGGACATGATTTCCGGCCTGAATACAGAAAACTTCATACTTTGCGTTCTTATTTACAAGAAGGAACTCCCTGGGTTGCTCTTACTGCAACCGCGACAGACCGAGTCAAAAAAGATATATCGGATAGTTTAGGATTAAAACTCCCTTTACATGTACAAGGAACCTATGCCAGAGAGAATTTGAAATTTTCGGTATTATATCCGGATTCAGAAAGAGAAAAAGAGAATCTACTCTTAGAAATATTAGAAAAAGGTAATTTTCAAAAGTCGGTTTCTGGAAAAGTAATCATCTACTGTTCTACTCGTGCAAAAGTCGATGAAATTTATGAACTTCTCCGCAAATCGGGATATAAAGCAGGAAAATACCACGCAGGAAGGACCGATTCCAGCAGGGAAAAAGCACAAGAAGGATATTCATCAGGAAAAACGAATATACTCGTAGCCACAAATGCATTTGGAATGGGATTAGATAGCCCTAATGTAAGATTAGTCCTTCATTATCAGGTACCTTCTTCTTTAGAAAGTTATTACCAAGAAGCGGGAAGAGCCGGTAGAGACGGTAAAAATTCCGATTGTGTATTATTCTTCTTACCTGGCGATCTAAGCGTCCAGAGTTTTCTTTTATCTAAGGAAGCAAACTATAAGGGGGGAGAAACCCTACTCTCTCATGTAAAATCTTACGTAAGCTCTCCCGACTGCAGACAAAAAATCTTATGCGATTATTTCGGAGAAGAAATCTCTAATTGTGGGTCTTGCGATACTTGCGCGGACTCTGCCTCTTCTCATTCTGCAAGGCTTGCTTATACCGAAAGGGAAAGATTAAAGGCCGAAAAGAAGAAGGAAAAAGAATCTCATATTTTTGATCCGGACGAGATCAAATCTGTGGAAGGATTGATATCTGAATATCCGGCAAAATTCGGCAAAAAGATCATTGCAGGCACATTAAGAGGTGCAAAATCGAAGGATATACTTCGCAGAAGATTGGATAAGTCGCAATATTATTCTTCTTTAAAACATATTCCAGAAGAATCTATTCTCAAACTTTTGGAAGATTGGCAGAAGGTCAAAAAACTTTCAGTCAAAGGGGATAAATATCCTAAAATTTATCTAACTGCATTCGGAAAACCTAAACCATCTTTTGACGATCCTGATAAACCTCGCAAAAAAATACCTCTTAGCGGGGACAAACTCATTCTGAACGAACTCAAAAATTTCAGAGATAGGATCGCAAGACGTAATAAATGGAAGAAATTTATGGTGCTTCAAAATCCGGTACTTGTCAGGATTGTTTCCCAAAAACCGGAAAGTCTGGAAGACCTAATGGCGATCAAAGGTATGGGAGAAGCCAAAGTTAGACAATATGGGAAAGAAATTTTAGCTATTTTAGAGAAGTTTTAACCTTTTCCGCTTTCCGAGCCCCGAAAATCGCCTTGCCTAGTTCTTAAAGATTTCCTAATCTGACCAGCCAATCCATTTGCGAATTTTATACATTAGGAAAACAATATGTTTCTGATCCGCCTTATCTTTCCTTATTTCAAGGTTTCTAAAACAAAAGCTTTAAATGAAGTGAATGTTTGGCTCCAAAGTAAGGAAACAAAGGATTCTCTACCCGCTACGGATTATATCCCTTTCATGGATAACTTAGCCTTCCAACAATACAAAGATAGGATTTCCAAAAAGATGGGAATCCCCGAATCAGAATTAGAACTATATAGATCCACGGAAAGGACCAAACTTTTATACAGACCATTCTTTATAATTTTCTTCATTGGAATGTTGTATTTGGGGATTAATTTATTCCTAGAGATCCAACCTTATTTAGGAAAATCTAGATTAGAAAAACCGTTTATAGAAAACCTTCTACCATCCGGAAAAAAAGAATTGGTAGAGATGGACGGATCTTTTTGTAGATATATGATCAATAATGCCTCAGAGATCGCAGAAGATTATTTTTATATAGGTTGGTATCTGTTCAGTATCGGATCCATATGTACGTTTTTAGGTTCTATAATGGATTCCAAACATCATGGGATCCTGAAGATAGCACTTCCGTTCGTAGGTTTATTCATTTTAAGTATAGCCTGGAAAATATTCGATAATTCTAAACTAGCGGGTATTGCAGCGGGAAGATCCATGTCACATTATAATGAAGAGAAAGATTCTGATAAAAAATGCAGACAAGAATGGGCAAATCTTAGACAGGGGATCGCAAATTTGGTACCTTCCGGGATAGACGGAGATACTTCTAAATAATTTAGAATAGAGAAGGAAACAAATCCTCTTCGTCTTCTGTCTTGATCTGCGAATTTTTAGACAAACTTTCTGGATGAGATAGGCTTAAACCTAAAAGACGGATCGGAAAAATAGATTTACCGGATTCTAATATGAATTCTTCCAAAAGTTTAGAGCCGATCCGATATAGCTCATTTTTGTCCAGAAAGGAATAATCTTCGGTAATACTTCTGGTCTTTTGGGTGAAGTCTGAAAATTTCACTTTAAGTGTGATTGTTTTTCCTGGAAAAGGTTTTTGTAAAAGTCTCCTTTCCAACTCTTCGGCAATATCCGCAAGTTCCCTGAATATCTCGGAACTATTTTCAAGGTCTTTGGCAAAAGTGGATTCTGCACCTAAAGATTTTCTTTCTCTGTAAGGTTCTACCGGCCTATCGTCCAAACCTCTACATACTGCATAGAACCAACGCCCTGATTTGCCGAAATTTTGACCTAACATCTCGAGGCTTTTTTCTTTTAGATCTTTTCCTTTTTTAATCCCAAGTGCATGCATTTTTTTTAATGTAACTTTTCCGATCCCCGGAAATACGGAAACATCTAGTGAGTCTATAAACTTTTCGATTTGTTCCGGTCGAACAATTGTCATTCCATTCGGCTTGTTTTGGTCAGTTGCAATTTTGGCTAAGAATTTATTGATGGAAACTCCTGCGGATGCAGTCAATTGAGTCTCTTCGAAAATTTTTTCTCTGATCTCTTTTGCAACCTCGCTTGCATAAGGGATATTTTTCTTATTTTGAGTAACGTCTAAAAATGCCTCATCCAAAGAAAGCATCTCCACGAGGTCTGTGTATTCTAAAAAGATCTGTCTGATCTTTGAAGATACTTTTCTGTATGCTTCGAATCGAGGAGTTACAAAAATCCCGGGGGGACAAAGTCTTGCCGCTTGAGAGCAAGGCATCGCAGATCGAACTCCGAATTTCCTTGCTTCATAACTTGCAGCGCATACCACTCCTCTGGAATCCGGAGGACCTCCGACAATGATTGGCTTGCCCCGATAACTCGGGTTATCTCTTTGTTCTACAGAAGCATAAAATGCATCCATATCCACATGTAGAATTTTTCGAATCATCTTCTTCTATCTATACTAAACGGATATATAGATTAGTCAAGTTTAATCCGAAACCCTGAGATAGGTTAAAACATAGACCGACTTTGTACCATTCTTCTTTAAAATCCGACAGGCCTCGTTCACACTTGCGCCGGTAGTAAAAACATCATCCAATAATAATATCTTAGAAGGACAACGATCCTTCCAGTTCGGTTTAATTTCCCAAGCAGAATACGCATGAAAAAATCTTTCAGAAAAACTTTTACCTGCCTGTCTTTCGGAGCTTGTCTTCATTAACGGATCTATTAAAGGAATTTTTAATATTCTTCTTGTTTCTTCATACAATCTGCTACTCGGAGAGAATGGCCTAAGATCCGAATTAAAAATCTTACCATTTGAATAACTGGGTAGAAGGATACAAGCATCCATGTTCAAAGTTTTTAGCTCTCTCAAGGTCCTTCTGATTCCCAAAGAAAGGAAAATCGAAACCGGATACTCATTATTTGATTTCAGCTTGTTTAATAATTCTCCTAACAGATCATTTCTGTCCCTGAGACTGAACACTCTCGTAAAGAATACATTTCTGGAATCGCAGAATCCGCAAACATCGGAGGAATTGGACAAAGGAGAAGAGCAGATATTACATCTATAAGCGGGCTCGAAAGTTCGAGTCGCATTCGCGCATCTTTTACAAAGACCAATTTTTAAGGAAAAAAAGTCTTCTCTTCCGCAAATTCCACAATGTAAAGGAAAGAAAAAATCCAAGAGTCGGAGAAAGAATAAAGATCTCATAAAATAAACAGGTGTTAAATGGAATTCACCACGCGTATTTTTTCCCAACGGGTAATCTTAAAGATCTAACCGGCTAATTGTAAAGCTTCCCCACTCAAAGGGATACCGAATTGGAACACCTTTTATTTATTCAGATTTAATAAGTTATTGCCTATCTAATAAACTTCGTTCTAATAGCCAACGTTATGGGAAGTTCCAACATAAGAATCTGCTTATTAAGTGTTTTATTATTTTTCCCGTTAGTCGAACTGTTTGCGGAACTTCAAACAATCTATATGAGGAATGGACAGATCTTACGGGGAGAAGTCATCCAACAGACTGCGACCACAATGCAGATCAAAATGGAAGACGGGAAGATCAAACAACTCAATAAAAAAGAGATCCAAAGAGTTAGCTATAAAGAACCTACCGTACAAGAAAAGAAAGAATCAGAAGAAAAATTAAAACAACAAACTACAGTTGTCGAAGAACCTCCTGCCCCAACCCCGGAACCGACTAAAAAATCCGAGCCGGAAATAGATAAAAACGCAAGCCCTTATGCGATCGACCAAACTAAAAGAAAAGATCTAGAGATCTATTTTGGAGCAGGTTTGGGAACTTATCGGCCTGCTACAGAAAATTATTTTGACCATGTAAGCGCAACGTTTGGCAACCTGCTCGGTGGAACTCCTATGCAGGTAGACGATCCTGCCTATAAGCGGGGCCTTGCTTATAGTATGGGAGCAATCTATTACTGGAAAAAATTCGCATTCGGATTATCTTCCATTCATTTTGGAGGAACAACTTCAGAGAGAATGGTGGTATATGCGGGAAATTCTGCCATTCAGGAATTTAAGGGAACGTTTCCTGAAAAGCAAAATTCTTTGAAGTTAGATGTCTCTTATTTGGCTTTTAGTAATCAAAGAGTGGATATAAGACCCAGTTTCGGATATTCACAATTCTGGAGTAAAACGGTAGATAATAACACTACAGCTAACGAATATTATGCGAACTCATTAGCATCGGCAATGAAACTTAATTATGATTTTTTGGAGATTTTAAAAGGACCTTCGGTTGGGATAAAAACGACAATTCGATTCGGAGAAAGATGGGAGAACCGGATCGAACTTCATTATTTATCTCTTACTGGGACGCAGTACGTTAGCGCAGTCAACACTACCGCCACTACAGATGGCACTTTCTTTGATTATTACCGATCCGATATAACTACAATATGGACAGCAAAAGGATTCAATTTTTCTAATAAACTATTCTATCGTTTAACTCCTACACTTTCCTTTTGGGTGGGGATACAATTGTTCGAATGGAAATATTCGATAAATTCTACAGAACAAAGATTCCAAGGATTAGGAGACGCAAAATTTCCACCCTCGATAGATACGATCGTTCTTAATAATTTTTTGGTCGATGCCGTTGCGAAATCCGTACCTGCGGCGAGTAGGTCCTCTTCTTTGGAATTTGGGGTGCTGAAACGATTTGAGTTCTCTCAATAATTCAAATTAATTTTACAAAATTAAATTATTGCCTCCATCCTTTTAAGATAAAGGATACCTCGAAGATGAAATTGTTTCTTCTTAGGTCCTTTCTTGCTTTCACCAACGAAACACTTAGATGAAAAGATTTGTGTTTTGTAATTCGATAGTGACATTATGAATAATTGTAAACGACTATTATTAACAGCATTCATACTATCTCCATTTCACTTTTCATACAGTGCAGAGAAAGCAATTTACCTTAAGAGAGGAGTTGTAGTTGTTGGAGAGGTTTTAGAAGAAACAGAAGAATATATAAAGATCCAGACTGCAAACGGCATTATTGGTAAATTAGAGAAAAAGTTCATAAAAAATATCCAGGATATACCAGTAACAAACGAAACTGTCGAAAGTCCTAAAAAACCTTCTGGATTAGAAAATGAAAAAACGAATTTACTAAAACATAAATTCGAGTTCAGCCTCGGAATCGGATACGGGACATATCAATCAACACGTGATCTTGTTGCGTTCAAACTTAGAGATATGGGAGAAGTGGGATTATACGGAGAAGAAAATAATATTTTTGTAAATGGAAATAGGAATAATAAACCCGGGCCAACTGCGTCTTACGAATTGAACTATTATTGGAAAAAATATCTTCTTCATTCTCCGGGTCTACATTTACAGGAGAAGCTCGCGATTTTAATCAATATATACTAAATGCAAATTTAAATTTGAATTCAGCGGCGAATCACCCTTTCACAAACAGCCAGACATTTATTAAAGGTGATATAAGTTACCTAACATATTCGGATAATTTATTCCAAATCCGACCTTCATTGGGATATTTACAAACTTGGACCAAAAGTCCTGAACATAGTTCTGTCATGAACCCTATCTATTCTTCTTCGTTTTATATAAACGGGTTACAGAGAAATAATATGTTCGAGTCCATGAAAGGACCGCTGATCGGATTAAAACTGTCTCTAAAAGTTAATCCCATGATCGAAAATCGACTCGAATTTTATTCTGCGATACTCACTGGGGAAAGACATCATAATGCAAGTTTATTCTATCAGGAAGGGCCAGGTCCACCTGAACAGCCTGTTAAAGCTTCTGCATTTTCTGAGAATACATTTTGGAAGGCTACCGCTAGATATATAAGCTACAAATTCATATTCCATTTAACGGATGTTTCTGCCTGGGTAGGCTTTCAGTCCCTGTTTTGGAAATATAATATAGAATCTATAAGTCTAGATAGAAGTTCGACTGAATCCATTGATCCAGTAAAATCGGCTACATCACAAATTTTTCTTAACATGTTAGCTCCTCCTTATGTTGGAAGTTCTAAATCTGAATCCATAGAAATCGGATTAATGAAATGTCTTGATATATCCGAAGGTAAAATTAATTGGAATCCTATTTCTTCTCCAGCGCCCTACGAATAAAAGACATCATCCCTTTTACAACTTTCTCATCGTTATCAAAGTCTTTTCCCAAATAGACTTTCATTCTTTCTCGATAATACTCGGTTGCATAAGAGAATTGAAGTATCATAAAAAGATTATCGATACAGAATGCGAAAATTTTCTCATCTACATCTTTACCGACGGATCCGGACTTCTTCGCTTCTGCCAAGAGAGAAGTGTATACTTTTGCGGAAACACTTTCCATATCAGAGGAAAGTCCTCTGATCAATTCCGAATTTCCTTCTGCAGTGATCTCATTGTATAAACGGATAATATCTCTATTTTCTCTCGAATGTTTTTGGATAATCCTTAGTATTCTTTCAATCTTACCGAACAGATCACTTTCTTCACTAAGAACTTCTTCTAACGTTTTTTCTAATTGATGGATCCCATAACCGACAGCAGTAAGAAAGAAATCTTCTTTTGTATCAAAGTATTTGTACAAGGACCCAACGCTGATCCCGGCCTTTTTCGCAATAATATTCGTGTTTGCATTATTGAAACCTCGGTTTGCAAATTCTGCAATCGCAACGGAAAGTATCCTGGTCCTTTTTTCTTCCGGGATCTTATCAAAAGTATCTCTATTGTATTTTGAAGAGGTAAATTCGGCCACAGTACTTCCTATATTTACTACCTGAGCGGTTCCTAAGCTCCGGAATACGGAAAATTTTCCCGGATGCATCTTTTCTGTATTTTCTAGTTGACAGTGAGTGAGTATTCACTCACTGTCAACTTATATTCCGCAAAAAAAGGAAAAAGATATGTCTACCGGCTTCGCAATTTCTCAATACCCAGACGTAAAAGGGGTTTATAAGCAACTTCACGACCTGATTCGCCAGCCAATTCGCTCCATTAAGAAGAATGAAATGGAGAAATACCTTCAGGAATATTTTGAAAAGAAATGCTCTAAATCCAAAACTATGATCGCGGAAGCTTCCGAATATATCCCGGGGGGAGTGCAGCATAACCTTGCATTCAATTATCCCTTCCCTCTTGTTTTCACAAAGGCTTCCGGAGCGCATTTATTTGATCTGGATGGGAACAAATACATAGATTTCCTGCAAGCTGGAGGTCCTACCGTTTTAGGAAGTAACCCTACTAATATTCGTAAACAGGTTGTTAAACTTCTGGAAACCACAGGACCAGTAACAGGTCTATTCCATGAATATGAGTTAAGACTTGCGGAGAAGATTGTGGAGCACATGCCTTCTGTGCAAATGTTCCGTATGTTAGGATCCGGAACGGAAGCATGTATGGCTTCTATCCGTGTCGCAAGACTTGCTACTAAAAAGAAAAATATTGTGAAGATGGGCGGAGCTTATCACGGTTGGAGTGATCAACTTGCGTATGGACTTCGCCTTCCAGGCACGAGACATTTTGAGTCTCACGGAATTCCTAAACATGTTTTCAAATACACTCAAGAATTCTATCCAAATGATCTAAACGCATTAGAAAGAACCTTAAAAAGAAATCGCTGGAGAGGCGGTACGGCTGCAGTTATCTTAGAACCGATCGGACCGGAAAGTGGAACTCGCCCTATAGATATGGACTTCAATAAAGGAGTCAGAGAACTTTGCGACAAGTATGGAGCATTACTGATTTTTGATGAAGTTGTTACTGCGTTCCGTATAGGCCTAAGCGGCGCTCAAGGGTATTATGGAGTCACTCCGGATCTAACCGTATTCGGTAAAGTAGTTGCCGGCGGTTATCCTTCCGCCGGTGGATTGGGTGGAAAGAAGGAATACATGAAGTATCTTTCTGCAGGACTTCAAACCGGTGTCAAAAAGGCACTGATAGGTGGAACCATGGCGGCAAACCCTCTTAGCTCTGCTGCAGGTTATTATACTCTTCTTGAGATCGAAAAACAAAAAGCCTGTGAAAAAGCGGGAAGAGCAGGAGATAGGATCACTGCAGGTTTACAAAAACTAATTAAGAAGTATAATCTACCTTTCGTAGCATTCAACCAGGGATCTATCTGCCATTTGGAAACTGTTGGAACCATGCTTTTAGAGATCGATATCAAAAAATTCTGGAAGATTAAATCCACGATCAAAGAGGCTCACACTCGCAAAAAAGCGATGGAAGAAATGGGTGCAGCATACATGGCAGAAGGTATTGTTACATTAGCAGGTAGCCGCTTATATACAAGTGCTGCGGACACAGATGCAGTGATCGACGACGCACTAAAAAGATTCGAGAGAGTTTTCCAGAAAGTCGAAGGTGTATAACCTTTAAGTCTGCTGAATAGGAGAAGAAGATGGAAATAGATAAGGCCAAAAAAATCGTTCGAGATACAGGGATCCGACTTTTGAAGTCCGGTTTGATCGCAAGAACTTGGGGAAATATCAGCCAACGTATCGATGAAAATTATTTTGCGATCACTCCTACCGGCAGAACTTACGAAGATCTTACTCCCGAAGAGATTGTACAAGTAAACATTGATGATCTTACTCATATCGGAAAGATTAAACCTTCTTATGAGAAAGGACTTCACTCTGCTGCTTATAAACTTCGTCCAAATATTGGTGCGGTAATTCATACTCACCAACTACAAGCTGCAGTAGTTGCAGCCGCAAGAAAAGATGTGCCTGTCCTAAATCCTCAGATGAAAAAGATCATTGGAGGACCTGTACTTTGTACCAACTATTCTCTCCCTGGAACTAAGAAACTGATCAAGATGGCAATCCAAGCATTGGATAAATCTGGAAGTAAAGCGGTTCTTTTAGCAAACCATGGAACTCTTTGTGTGGGAAAAGATATGGAAGACGCTTTTCAAGTTGCACTCGAACTAGAGAGAGTTTGCCAATTATTCATTGAAAAAGAATTCTTAAAAGTTTCCGGTTATAAGAAAGGAGATAGGGATTCCATTCGCTCTTGGTATCTCAAAAACTATGGACTGGTAAAAACAGCATGAAAGCTCCTGATAGCCCGATGGATCTTCAGAAATTTCTCCCTCAATTAGTGAAGGAAGGAATTTTAGCTAAGAATGGATGCGCCAGCGTTAAGATTGGAAAAAGTATTTGGATCACACCTAAAAAGGCAGACCTAAACACAATTGGTAAAAAAGCTAAGACCGCTCTATTAGAAATTCCTTTGGAAGAAAATCAGATCTTTCCGAAAGATATTCCTGACGAAGCGATCCAACATCTTACTCTATATTTAGCAAGACCTGAATTCAGCGTTATCATTCACTCTACTCAAGAAAATGTGACGACATGCTCTATGGCGGGAACAACTGTACGTCCCTTCCTTGATGATATGGCCCAGATTGTAGGCCCGAATGCAAAAGTAGTTCCGAATCAAAAAGATGAAAAGGGATTAAAGAAAATCGTCTCTGCCATTAGCAGAAGAAACGCAGTATATCTTCAAGATGTGGGAGCGTTATGTGCTCATAAAAGTTTAGATGATGTTCATGCGGTTTGCATGGTTTTAGAAAAAGCAAGCAAGGCATTCGTAGAATCTAAAATTCTGGGCGGCGGAAAACCAGTTCCATGGTTAGAAGCAGAAGCAATCAGATTTGTTTATCAGAGAAAATACTCTAAACAAGCGGAGAAGAACCGAGGATAAGATTCTTTTTGTGCTAAGTTGGATCCACTGTAGATCTGGATTTGGCTGATGGCGGCCCCGCCCTCTTTGGGTGGGGGCTGGAGCGTAGCGGTGGAGAAAAATTTCACATTCCGATCCCTATATCACAAAATCGGATCTTCAACAAGCGAAATTTAAATCCCAAAGCTTGTTGGAATTCCAACAGAATTCTCGCAGAAATTTCTATTTACAACTTTCTCTTGTTCTTGCCGCCAATCACTTCTCGGACGTTTCCAACTTCTTACTGAGATCTTCCAAATAAACTTTCATAGTTGCGTCATGCCCGAATACAAATTTAGAAAGAACTCTAAATAGTGGATTCGTTACAAAACCATTTTCAGTAATTTTCAATTTTGTATTCGGGCCATTCTGATGAATATCGAATTCCCAACCTCCGCCAAAAGGAAGATCTTCGCTTAATATTTTAGTATGTAAATAGTTAGGAAAACGTTCCTCTATAATTCCAAAACGAATATTATTCCCGTGAGAATCAGATTCTATCCAAATTTTATCGGATTCTATATTTACGGATTCTAACCCGCTTCTCCAATCCTTATATTCCCGGATATTCCGAATTATCTTAAAAATGTTTTCAGAAGAAGAAGAAAAATCTTTCTCCACACTTGCAATATGATCTTTCGGAAGTAAATATCCTGAAAGCACAAGTAAGACTATAAAACCTACCAAGCTAAACAAAATGATCCAAACAATCTTCATCTACCTTCTCCGTGTATTTTGATTAAGTGAAATATAAGTATTTATAGGCTTCACTAATTATAAACCAATTTCAAAAAACTTAATTTACACACAGTTATTTCTTGGATTAAGAAATATAGATAGTCTATTAATTTCCATTTTATCAAATAAAACTTGGATCTTTGGGCGAAATATCTATCTTGCTCGCCCATGAAGAGAATACAAAAATATATAATCGCCCTCGGTGTTATCTGCATTTTCGCCTGCAGTCCGGAAAAAAATATATCTCCGGAATTAATTGGCCTACTCGGAAACGATACAAATCCAAATTTTAGGTCCCAATATTCCAGTTTAGGATTTAATACGGAATCTACTACTTCGCATAGTCTGGACTATATAAACAATGAATTAGAACGCAAGATCTTAGTTGGGGATAAAACTTATAACGGAGTCATCGATAAAATTTTCTTGGATGGCTTAGGAAGGGAAGTATCCTTCCGCGGGTTCAATATCTCAGGGAATGTAAAACTTGTTCAACACGGTTTCAAACCTTTTGCAAATGATTCGGATGCGGAAACTGCGTTTAATAGATTAGGAAAGACCACCGGTTCCAATATGATCCGATTCACAATTGCCTGGGAAGGAACTCATCCTTCTGTGAACACGATCAATTATACATATTTGGATGCTATTATTTCTCAGATGAGAAAAGCGATCTCCAAGAAGATGTATATTCTACTCGATTACCACCAAGATCTTTATTCAAGACATCTATTTAATAAAAACTCCTGGCATACCGGAAATGGTGCTCCTTCTTGGATTATCTCAGGGAGTTCTTATCCTTCGGAATATTGCGGGATTATCTGTGCAACTTGGAGCCAAAACAATCTTACAAACGAAGCAGTTCGCAAAGGTTTCCGGAATTTTTGGAATAATACATCTATTTCTACTTCTTCAGGGACAAGATATGTTCAAACTGAATATCTTTGGCAGATCGGAAAGACAGTAGCCTATATTAAAGAAAAATTAAGTCCAGAAGAGTTCGATTATATAGTAGGATTGGATCCGTTTAACGAACCTGTGGACGGAGGAATGGAAGGTTTAAGTCCCGCACAATGGGATAACCAAAAATTATGGCCTTTTTATAGAAAGGTAAGAGAAACCCTAACACAAAATGGATGGCAGAATAAACTAGTATTTGCGGAACCATTGGTGTTCTGGAACACAAACGTAGGAGTTGTCGCCCCTGCAACCGGAGGAGGACATTTAACTACCCTTCCCGGAGAAGGATTCGCATTCAATTCTCACTTTTATGATGCAGGAAGAATGGGAACAGATCTAACAGGAATAGACAACGCCACCTATTTCAAATATTTAGATGAGATCCGGAAAGAAGCAAGATTCTTGAATATTCCATCTTTCTTAAGTGAATTCGGAATGTGGTTAAAAGGTGTTGGCGCAAAAGACACTCCTAGAATGATCAATGCAGTCTACCAAGCTATGGAAATCTCAGACAAGGCTCAGACTAGTAAAACAAGATTCGCGGACTTCTACAATCCGATCGTATCCGGTACCCAATGGCATTGGGATTATTATTATGATAAACATAACGAATATATGAACGGCAACAGTTCTAAACTTATCACTACCAAGGATGCTTGGAACAATGAAGACTTCTCAGTGATCGGGAATTATGGAACTACATTCAATATGGATTATCATGTGACCCAGAGGGCATATGTCAGAAGGATCCAAGGAAGAGCTATAAGTTCTCATTATAACGCAATTGGATATGATACATGGAATAATGTATTTGCATGGGCTGCGATTAAAACTCTTCAGAACGGAACAAAATACTTCGGTGATAAAAGATTCATCTTAGTAGTTTGGAAAGGAAGAAGTTCGGATGCTCCTACTGAAATTTATCTGCCTCCTCATTTTAATAGAAATGATACTGCTCTAATCACAGAGAAACGTATCTATAACAAACAAATCCCCGGAATAATACTGCAAGAATCGAACGAAGCAATCTTAACGGACGATAGGAATCGAGAAAGTGGCTCTGGAAACTTGGCATTAATCTGGGATGATCTTGATCCGGAAGAAGATCCGAACGAAGCCATACACTATGCACTCTTAGTAGATGGATTGGGCTCTACGTTTGATATCCAAGCATTACAGACTTTGCAAGCGGGGTTAAATATTAGAATATTAAACGAAAAGAAGAGCCCGATATACTTTACTGGCAAAATGACTTATGGAGGTTATCCGACCGAACAATAAAAGAAAGTTTTAAATTGCGAGATTGTTTTTAAAGGAGCCACTTACTTTTCTCTTATTTTTTCCGTCTTAAGTATTTGGAAGAGAGATTATATTTTTACATCTATCCTACATTCTGTAAAAAATTTGTAGATGATACGTTCAAAAATATATTCACTAATCCAAATACTAAGGCGATATCCAAAAGAGGCCGATTAGGGATGGAAGAAAAAAAGGAACTTATAACGGAGCGAATTATAGCCTCCGGTCCACTGACAATCAATCGGATCCGATTCGGTTTAGCAGGACTTTTTTTAGCCTCGCTTGCCGCATCGTGGACCCAAAGCTCCGCAGTTCAAAACGCAGCGTATCTAATAGGAACCAGCTCGATGCTGGGCTACGCGTTCTATAATTATTACTGTAATAAAAAATTCGGAATGATTCCTTCCATGGTCGGGAAGGTTTCCGTAATCGCAGATATCACGATCATTTGTGTGGTCATGTTCGTCGCCTCTTGGACCGATCGGAATATGGCCTCCGGAGTGATCCGCCAGATGGTATTATACGCGATCAATATGATCTTTATCGTCTATTCCGTTCTACTACTTTCTCCTACTGTCGCGAAACTTTCCGGGATCGTTAGCGTTGTAGGACAAGGCCTCGTAATCATTAATACGATTTTTAGAGGAGTCGAGTTCACAGAAGATGAACTCAAAGTAATTTCCCCGGGATACGCATCCATATCGGAACAATCCTTAAAGTTAGTATTTTTAGCAGTAGTATCCTATATTACCCGAAGTGTGATCCTGATTTTCCGTAGGATTGGCGCGGTAGAAGAAGAATACGCAAGTACTTTAGAGCAGAAGGTCGACGAAAGAACAATAGAAGTCACCAAAAGAATGGAAGAGATCCAGGCTCTGAAGGTCCAGCAAGATGGGGATTATTATCTCACTTCTCTTTTGAGTAAACCGCTCATGACAAACTGGAATACTTCCCAAGATGTGAGCACAATCTTCTATATAGAACAAAAGAAAAAATTCACATTCAAAAATAGAGAATCCGAGCTAGGCGGAGATATTTGTATTAGCGGAAATTTACTGTTCGGTTCCGAAAAGGAAAAATGGACCTTCTTCTTAAATGGAGATGCAATGGGAAAATCTCTCCAAGGTGCAGGAGGAGCAATTGTACTTGGAACCGCGGTAAACAATATCCTTTCTCGCTCCGCAAGCCATGGTAAGACAATCGATATCAATCCGGAAGCTTGGATGCTCCAAACTCATAGAGAACTGGACGAAATTTTTAGGACATTCGATGGAACCATGATGGCTTCTGCAATCTTTGGACTCATCCATGATAAAACCGGAAAGATATTCATACTGAACGCGGAACATCCTTGGCCGGTATTGTTTAGAGACGATAGATCTTCTTTCTTGTCTCCAGAACTTTCCTCATGGAAATTAGGTTCTCCATTCGGTGCGAATATTAAAATTCATGAATCTTATCTACAACCAGGAGATGTTCTGTTTTTAGGTTCGGACGGAAGAGATGATATTAATATCAGCTCTGACGGGATCAATTGGAAGATGAACGAGGACGAGAACTTATTCGTTCGTATCGTAGAAGATTCCAAAGGGGATCTGGACACAATCGCAGGAAAACTTCATGGAGTAGGTGCAATTGCCGACGATCTTTCCCTCATCCGAATCGGCTATAAAGAACTGATAGATCCGGAACATCCTAAGTATAACGATGCAGTAGCAAAGTACAACCAAGCGAAACAACATATAGCGAAAAAAGAAGTACCGATAGCTCTAGAGCTTCTAGAATTATCCTGGAACTTGGCTCCAAATTTTAAAGAATCTGCAAGATTGATCGGACAGATCTATTACGACAAAAAAGAATTCTCCAAAGCCTCAAAATGGTTAGAACGTTATTTGAACTTGGACCCTGAGTCCCATAATATCTGGTTTTTATTGTCCCTATGTTATAAACATATGAAGGAATTCCAACGTGCAGCAGACGCGGCAGAGAAGGTCCGGAATACCCAACCTCATCGTCTAGCGAACCTGATCAATCTTTCAGACAATTATAGACTTCTGAATAAATTCAAAGACGCAAGATCCATACTGGAAAAAGCAAAAGAATTAGATGGAGAAAGTGCGTTAGTAGGCAAACTGGACGAGTTTTTGAAATCGAAAGGTTTCTGAAACTTTATAAAAATTTCTTTTCCAACTCTTTCAGCAACTTTTCAAAAAACTTCTTATTAACATTAAGGCTGCAGCGTATATACGTATACGGAACCTCGACCGGGAGCAGATTGATCATTCCCAGCTCCTGCACCATTAATAATTCCTGTGTAACTACTTGGCTCTCCCGGAGCCCCCACATATAGTCGATTCGAATTAAAGAAAATTGATCTACCAAATAAGCCGATTGGAGCTGGATTTATCGGTTTTATATATGCTTCCTCTGCCCATCCAATTCCAGAATTAAATCGATATAATTGAACCGCTCCCGAAGTCGGAGAAGCTATTCCATTTCCGTAATTCTTTCCGTATTTAATTACATTATTATTTGAACTATCACCCTCAAAACCTACTGCCAATAAATTTCCTTGTAATGACAAGGAACTTGCAAAAGTAGTATCGACAATCTGTCTCGGGTGTCTAATAAAAGATTCGTAATTCCAAGTAGTTCCGCTTCTTACATATGTCACTACTGCTCCAGCAGAGTTAGAAAGCGAGTTCGGAATCACTGTTGTGCTATTTAAAATTCCATAATATAAATTATTAATATCATTCACTAAAGCAACAGCCACTCTATTTCCATCAAAATCAATTGGATTAATTCCTGAAATTGTAGTCGCCAGAGAAATAATTGCCTCTTGTGTCCAAACACCGGAGTCATTTCTATAAATATACAAATGATTTGCATTATCCGTAACAGCAAGTCGATTTCCAGCCGCTTTTACAAAGAAGCCAAGTCCAACCAGACTTGTTTTAAAATAGGTATCAAATCTCCACAAAGATCCATCTTTCACAAAAGAATAGACCGCGCCTTTATCAGTAGCGATAGTATCATTAGCGGCGTAAGTACCAGTACTAATCGTAGTCTGATTCCCACGTTCAAAAGGAGCCCCAACGAAAACAGAGCCATTTTCAATGTCAATAGTAGCCCCAAATCTATCCCCTCTACTCAAAGATTGAGTCGCGTTAGGTGCCTTAAGATACGCTTCTTGTTCCCAACCTGTTGATTTTCTGCGATAAAGATATACTGAACCTTCGCCGATTATAGAAAATTCTTTTGTTCTTGGAGGATCGGTAATACAGATTTCCCAGGGAATTCCGTTACCATCCATCCAAATACCACATCTTACTTGTCCCGGAACGGTTGTAGTATACGTTGTACTTTGGGCAGGAGCGTTTGTAGTTCCATTCGTAATTGTAGTTTGACGAGTAGTGTCCCATTCATTTCCTACCGCCAAAAGATCACCTTCTAAAGCAATAACTTGGCCGAATAATTGTCCGGCGATCGCATTAGAAGGTTTAATATATGCATCTTGGATCCAATTTCCGGAAGAAGTTTTACGATAGATGAATACTGCACCGGAGTCCGTAGAAGAAGTATTTGCATTTGAAAATGTTGCATTTGTAATCGTAGTCTGATTGGCGTCATCTCCAGGTGATCCTACTGCTAAGTAATCCCCATCCGCTGCAACTGCAGATCCAAACAAACCGTTATTTTCAAAAATATCCCGCTTAATGTATGCTTCTTGAAAGATATTTGTATGAACATTTACAGTCCAGGTCCTAGAAACTGTTTTGTTTGTTGGATAACAACTGCCTTGATGATCCGTAAAGGAGAAGTTAATCTGGTAAGTGCCTACTAAATCAGGTGTGAAACTCGCAATGGTTGTGTTACTATTTGAAATATTTGCGTTAGTAAGCGTTGAACCGCTTGGAACCGAAATAAAACTCCAACTATATATGTAACTCCCCGTGTTTGCGCCACAAAAAACGCCATCTGGATCAGCAACTGAAGATTCATCTAAGATGACAGGAATATTTTTGGGAACATCCAAGCTAGTAGAATTTGAACCAAAGACAGGACTTAAATTTGTTGGGAAAGTTGTGACAATAGCAGTATTGGAAATACTTTTATTACCTGATGGGTCTATAGCTTCTATACAAAAATAATACACCGTATTCCCAGATAGGAAACCGATATTAAATATAAGGGGAGTTCCTGGAGCTGAAAGATTATTAAGATTACCAAGAATAGGACGGGCGGAACAATTTGATTGTCCAGAATCAGATACAGAAGCGCGAAATACATATTGCGTCGTCACAGGCCCAAAACTTCCACTATTCACAACCGCAGGCCAACTTAGCTGTATCGAAGAATCAGATAAAGTTGTGGCCGTTAAATTAGAGATCGTAGATGGAGATACTACATCTACCCAAGAAAACGGAATAATCAAAGTTACAGGAGTAGTATTGTCCCAAATAGTTCGAGAAACACTTCTGGAATCAATTCTTACACATAATGAAATACTTGTATTAGGCGTAAGGCCTAATACACTGAACCTTACATCTCCGGCAATTTGACCACTCGGTGCATTCGAAAATGATTTAGATATAATTGGTAATGGTGTCGCAAGATCACATTCTCGATCATTAGTAATTGGCGTTACGGACGGTGAATATCTTAGATCAACATTAGGAATTATTCCATATTCCAATACACTAAGAGGCATTCTCCAAGTAAATGCAGCTTCACGATTACTGACCCTGGTAATTAAGAATGTACTAAAATCGGTAGAAGAATGTAAAATTTCAGAGCCATAAACTGTCGGAGTAAAACTTGCTTCTGTAAGTGAATAATTTTGTTTCCATTTATACGATTTCGTTCCAGCCAATTGAGCTGTGAAAATAGATAAATCATCTTGCAGCTGAACAACTGAAAGACTCGAATCACTATCAGGATTAACTTCAATACCATCCGTACTAGTATTCCCGAAAGGAATTACTATTTGCCCACCTTTTTTAACAAGAGGTCCCCCAACAAAAGTTTTCGTAGACCCCAAGATTGGTTTGGCAGGAACTGCTCTTTCTACAATCAGATCGGTTAGATTCCCTGGTATATAGTTATCATTGCCATCACCTATTCCATCTAAATCGGTATCTGGAATTGATATAGCAGGACTAGATGAACTATTCGGATTGTATCCATTATTCACCTCCCATAAATCTACCCAAGCATCACCATCTTGATTTGGGTTAAAAGATGATAACGAAATTGAAGGATCACTCGTTGGATATACAAACGGAAGAGAATTTGGAACAGATGCTGAATTTTTCCAAGAATCTTCTGCGACTACTTGGAATCTAGGAAGTGAATTTAAAGTTACTGGCCCCGCTGTATATAAATCCGGAGGAATAGTATAGGAATAGAAATCAGTTGTTCCTTCCCTATTCATAGGAACAGCGTACATTCTTGTATTTTGTCTTCCTATAAGAATAAAAACTTCAAAATTATCTCCTTCCGGATCTAAAACTTTTGCTCTAATTTGATTTGGAACATTCTGAAGACCTTTCTGGAAGTAATAAGTTACCCCTGAAATTATTGGAGCTAAATTTCCTGGAGGTGGAGTCCCGACTGCCAGGTAAGAAAAATTCTGTGAAGTAAGAACTACTCGATCATTTAGAACCTTACTATTTCCCGCAACCCACCCATTTATAATAGCAGATTCTTTCGAACTATTAGTGGAAATCGCAGAGAATCCGAGCGATTTATTTTTTGATAACCCGAGATTGGCAATCTTAGAAGAGTCCATTACTATGGAGATATTCACTGCCTTTTTAAAATTATAAGACGGCGTTATCTCATACACCTCCGAACTCGGAAAATAAGAATTCGGTAAAGCATCATCATTCAGATTGGTAAATTTATTTATCTGAAATTCTATAGTTTTATCCAATGCGTTTGCCGGAATAAATAACTGAAATTTTTTATCTGAAGAGATAATAGAACCACCGTTTGGACCTATCGTGCCTGATCCTACAAAAAAGGATTTCGGGACATCTTCTCCTGATTTATACAACCCGAGTAATAAGAGATTATCATTATATCTTTTCCCTTCTCCAAACCAACTGCAATTTACAAAACACAGGATCAGAAAAGCTAAATTGGGAATTTTCATAATGTTTCCGAATCTTCTCATAATAAAATTTCCCGAATCCTATAGAGCCTGTATAAAAAATGATCCGGAAGAAGTTTTACTTCCTTCAAAACAAGTTCCTGCATCATCTTTGAAATCGAACCGGAAAGCATAATTTCCAGAAACATCCGCTGTGAAACTCATATTCAAAGTACTCGCGCCTGTGATCCCCGACTGTAACAAAGATGAATTAGATGGTTTAGAAACTAACGTCCAGGTATATTGATAATTACCGGTATTTGCCGAACAAACTGCCGAATCTGGATCAGACGATGTTGCCGCAGAAAGAGAACTAGAATTTCCAACTGTAGCAACGGAACTTCCATTAATCGCGACAATCGGAGCCAAGTTTGCACGAAAAGTTGTAGCGGAAACAATGGAGGCCCACTGGGATCTATTTCCGGAAGGATCGTAGGCTCTAATGCAGAAGTAATATTGGCTATTAGATCCTAGTCCAGGAACAGTAAAGTTCAATGCAGTCCCGTTAGGTGTTGCGCCTATACTATTTTGTACTTCAAAAGCATTAGAGCAACTTATATCGTCTGTAATCGGATTTCCTGAGTAACGAATTTCGTAAGCTGCAGAAGATCCTGTATTCCCATCGTTTCCAACGGCGGTCCAATTTAAACGAATCTGAGATGCCGAAATAATAGTTGTACTAACCCCGGAAATATTTGCTGGTGGCGTTACATCCGGGCTTGGGTATGTTCTTGCAGAAATATTCGAACCAGTCCAAGAGTTCCTATTTCCTGCAGAATCAAATGCTCTTACGCAAAAATAATAGAGAGTGTTTGGAGAAAGGCCGCTAACATAATAATATTCTTGCAAACCGGCTAACTTTGGAGTGATACCTGGGGACACGGCAGCAGCAGAGTCACATAATGCATTACTACTAATATTTGACGCGGAAGTTCGTATTTCATAAACCGCAGCAGCCCCTACGTTTCCATTATTACCAGGAGACGTCCAATTTAATAAAATTTTTGTGTGTCCCACTGCAGTTGCAGCTAATGTAGAAATATTATTCGGAACCAAAGTATCCGCGATTTGAATATTAGCGTAATCGGAAAATCCTGGAAAAAATGAATAAACATTCGCTATTCCAGGATAAGTCGGGTTAAAAGTAGAGCCGGTCATTGTCCCAACATTCAAGCCATTGATTCCAACTCCAGTCTGTGAATAGGTAGCAGTTTCTATAAAAACTGGAAGACCAGAATTTTCTCCGCTGATCGAGAAACTTACAGGATCTCCAATTGAAGTTAAAACTTCCTTTGGATAAATCGCAAATGTATCAATCGAGGGTAGATCTCCCGGGTTAGGAGTTGTATCCGAACCATCCGGAATAAGATCTCCATCGGCATCAGCCAATAATCCAATTCCAGGACTTAAATTGTCCGATGGGTCGTAAGAATTAGCTTGTTCCCATAGATCATTATATCCATCCGCATCCTGATCCAATGTATAGCCAGAAATGATTGTGCTATCTCCAGTATCAGCCGGGAAAGAATAAGTGTTTGTGTTGGGAATTATACTAACGTTTCCAAAACTATCAGTGGCCAAAACCTGAAGCCTTAAGCCAGTAGGAGTATATGCTTCGATAGGGATCTCAGTACTGTAGAAGTCTGTAGCCCCTTCTTTAGTCATCAGATAAGAATTTAAACTTCCAGCAGGCTTACCTACGATTAATCTAACTTCTATTGAATCTAAATCCGGATCAGTAACTTCAACTCTAGCTTGGTAAGGAATGTAGCTAAGGCCAGGTTTAAAATTATATGATAACCCAGTTAAGATAGGTGCTAAATTTCCAGGTGGGGGAGATCCTGCTGCGAAAACGGAAAAAGTTCGAGATGTTATTTCAATAATCCCGTTCTGAATCGAGGATTTTACAGGAGTCCATCCTTTTGATAATCTCGCGCTAGATTCACTTTCCCTAGTTTTAGATGAGATAAATCCTTGGCTTTTATTCAAATTCAAATTCAAAGAATTAGCTAGAGCAGAATCAGTTTGGATACGAACTAATACATTCTTTTCAAATCTAAAGTCAGGCTCGAATTTATAAGCATCCGATACCGGGAGATATTTCCCGGGTAACGCAGAAGTATTTAACGAATATCGTGTAATTTTAAATTCGGTTTCATTCAATACTGCTCCATCTGGAACCAAAACCTTAATTTTTCCATCGGTAGAAGCTATCTCCCCGCCTGACGATCCAATCTTGGCACTACCGACAATTTCCCCTGGAGTGGAAAATGAAAGCGCAAGTGCCAAGGATTTATTCTTCTCCGAATCTTTATCTCCCGACAATAGAGAACATGAAAGAACAAGTGATGTGCAGATAAGAGCCATTAATTTCATAAAGCTGCTAACCCTTACCGTTTCCAGGAGAAACATTAATCTTCCCTCACGTAGATATAAACAGCACCCGAGTCAACAGTACTATTATCACCACTGCTGGTAGTACCATTTGTAATTGTAGTTTGATTGGAGTCTTCAAAAGGAGCACCAATTGCAATCGTGTTATTTGATACAGCCACACTAACACCAAAGCCATCCCCTGCATTGATATTACTAGGTTTGAAATATGCCTCTGGTTCCCATACGCCAGTTATAGGATTCCTTTTGAAAGAAAAGACCGCTCCCGCAGCGGGAAAGCTAGTATCCGTACCGACTTTCTTGTCGTAAAGAATTCGATTTTCAGCTGAAGCATCCCCCTTTGCTCCGACAAATGCTCTGTCCCCATTAATAACTACATGTGTTCCAAATTGCATTCCTGAAATAGGATAAGGCGATTTTAAATAGGTACTAGTCATAGAGCTTTGAGCCCAATAAGCGGTATTTTGATCGCGATCGAATATATATGCAGCTCCAACGTCTGTTCCGAAATTATCCGTCCAAACTCCTTGGATCGGATATAGTGAATCTTCAAACGGAGATCCAACTATAAGTCGATTATTATTAAGCGATACAGAAGTTCCAAAACTATCAGAAGTCCCTACATTCAAAACTTTAATGTATGCTTCATGGTACCATACTAACCCCGAATATCGATAAATATAAACAGCGCCAGAATCAGCCATTCCGGTATTGGTACTATCTGGTGGCGTTCCATTGGTAATTGTAGTAACATTATTCGATTCAGCGGCATCACCAATCGCAATAGTATCGCCGGAAACCTGTAACATTTTGCCGAAAGAGGTTCCTACCCTTGGATTGAAAGGTTTAATATATGCCTCTTGTTTCCATAATAAATCGGAACCTCTACGATATACAAAAATGGATCCACCCGGCGTTGCTAAACTAGTATTAGCTGAAGAAGTTGTTCCGTTTGTTATAGTATTCTGATTACTCAAATCGTCAGGAGCTCGGACCGCCAATAAATTACCATCCAATGAGAGCCTACGTCCAAAATCTCCGGAAGTATTACTCGATTTTATGTATGCTTCCTGAACCCATGTGCTTCCAGTTCTTCTGTAGAGAAAGACTGCCCCTCTATTAGTTCCCGTGTTATTTGTACTAGAAGTTGTACCATTTGTGATAGTCGTTTGATTACTATCGTCGCCCTCCGCACCTACTGCAATTAAATCGCCAGAAATATCAACAGCAGAACCAAAATGATCAGCCGAATTAATATTTCCTGGTTTTAGATAGGCTTCTTGTGCCCAGTTACTACCCGTACGCTTATAAACATAAACAGCGCCAGCATTACTCAAAGAATTATTGTCGGTTGGATTTATCGTACCATTTGTAATCGTTGCAATGGAACTGTCTTCGAGCTGAACCCCGACAACCAATGTATCTCCATCGATATCTATTGAATTGAAAAGCTGGGCTCCTTCATTTAAATAATTATATCCACCGAATTGATCATCTGCACCTGCATTCCATGGTTTTATGTATGCTTGTTGCACATAACGAGGGATCACCTTTACCGAAAAGGTAAATAGCTTTTGTTTTGCCCCGCCGAAACAGGATCCTGCGTCATCTATAAAAGAAAGACCGAAAGTATAATCCCCAGTAACATCTGGAGTAACGTTTGATTTTCTAGTACCGGCAGAAGAAAAAGATCCACTGGTTAAAGCGGAAGTAGGAGGCTTTTTCAATATAGACCATTGGTATTGATAATTGCTGGTATTGGCATTACAGAATGTTCCATCCGAATCAACAGAATCATTATAATCTAATCTGATCTGGTTATTCTTTGCGGCAATAAATGATCCCGCATCATAAATAAGTTTCCAATCTAATGGATTCTCAAAAGGAGAATAGATATTTGCTTTCAACGAAACCGTTGGAGCAATATTTTCAGGATATGTAGCAGCCGTTAAAATAGAACTTCCCCATGTGCTTCTATTATTCGAATCGTCGTAAGCTCGAACGCAGAAATAATAAACGGAACTATTTCCTAAATTTCGAACTATAAATGAAACAGGGGTTCCGTTAGTAAACGGCTGGACATCATTCAACACGTCTATGGCAGAAGTACATTGGCTATCTGAAGTAATAGGACTTCCGGAATATCTAATTTCGTAAGCAGATGCAGCGCCAGTATTTCCATCATCTCCTACCGCGTTCCAATTCAATTGAATCGAATCAGAGCCTACCGGAGAAGCCGATATAGTAAGAATGTTTGCAGGAGGAGTGCTATCGGGAGAAGAATAGGTTCGAGCAGAAATAGAAACTGCTGCGTTCCAATTCGCGCGGTTTCCCGCATAATCGTATGCTCTAATACAGAAATGATATGTTGTATTCGGAGATAATCCGTTAATATTCAAAATTTCTGTTATACCAGCAGGTTTTGGAGTTAAGCCGTGATAAACTGCAGTCGCAGCATCACAAGTGGTATTATTTGTAATTGCAGTAGTTGATCTACGAATCTCATAGGCGGCGGCAGAACCTACTGCCCCATTATCGCCAGGCGCTGTCCAAGTTAGCCTAACTTTAGTTGTTGAAATTGCATACGCTCCTAAATCGGAGATTGCATTCGGGCCAACAGTATCATAAACTGATAAGTTTGAAGCGACGTTCAAGGCGCCTGAAGTAACGGTAACAGTTGCAATACCTGGTCCCGTAGCTCCAAAAACTGAATTTGTTAGAGTTCCTGGAGAAGTCCCACTTGGTCCAAAACCAGATAAGTTATATGTAGCATTCTCAACAAATACCTGAGTTGGGGGAGCTCCGCTAATAAATCCTTGCACTCCAAATCCAACAGATTCACCAATAGAAAGACTAACAGCATCAGGATATAAATAAATACTATTTAAAGTAAGAGAAGAAGGGCCTGTTGGAGTAGAGTCTGCAATGTTAGGAAGTCCATCAGAATCGGAGTCTGTCAATGCTCCAATACCCGGACTCGCGTTGGAACTTGGATTATAAGCATTTGCTACTTCCCAAATATCCAAATATCCGTCATTATCTTGGTCCGCATCGTATCCCGCAACATAAGGAGCACCGGCATCCGTCGGATAGGTAAAGGTATTATTAGGAATACGTGAATTATTTCCGTAACTATCAATTGCTAAGATTTGAAATAAAATTCCATCAGTGCCAGAAAGAGAATACACTTGGAACGGAATATTAGCACTATAATAATCCGTTCCAGGTTCCTGGGTAAGATTATAGGCGTTAATTGTACCACCTGTCTTTCCAATCAAAAGTTTTGCAGCAAAGCTATCCCCTTCCGGATCAATAATTTTTGCCCGGATCTTATTCGGAACATAGCTTAAGTTAGGTGCAAAAAAATAAGTGGCGCCACTAATTATAGGAGCCAAGTTTCCTTGTGGCGGAGTCCCTGCGCCAAAGATAGAGAAGGTGCGAGAAGAGAATTCAATTCTTCCTCCTTTTAATTTAGAAGGAATAGGATTCCAACCAGAAAGTCTAGCTGAACCTTCTGCTTCAGAAGTATCCGATGAAATAAATGCGCTGCTTTTTTTCTTATTTAAATTTAATGACTCAACTTTTGATGAATCTAATAAAATGGAAATTGTAACATCCTTTTTAAATCGATAAGAGGGAGTAATTTCGTATGCGTCCGAGCTAGGAAGATAACTTCCAGGATATGAACTAGATATTACTGAAGATTTTCGAATTTCAAACTTTTCCTCGGAATCCATCGCCCCTTGAGGAATAAACACCTGAATCTTTTTATCTTCCGAAACAATATAAGAGCCCTCTGGCTTTCCGAAGCCAGTCGCCACAACAACACCTGGACTTAATCCAAGCTTTTTTAGTTTATCAACATCATTAGCATCGTTAAATAAATAATCGCAATTAAAATGAATCGCACCCAAGACAATCATCATTATCAAATAATATGATTTGCTAATTTTCATAACTTCTGAACCTCGCGCAAAATTGCACAAATATCGGGCATTTTATAGCGATTCCTGGACAATAATGGAATTTGGCGAGAAAAAAAGGAAGGTAATGTTTTTTTTATTTCATATGACACCCAACGCTTAAGAAAAATATCCCAAAATGGATAACGTTGGGTGACCCAAGTATAAATTAAAATTTGTTTTATTCGGTTTTCTTAAAGAAAAACTTATAAAATACGTAAGTCTTTCTTCCGGTTGGAGGTTCAGGAAAGTTCCAGGATTTAATTTCAGCAACAATACATTCACCGAAACTCTGATCGGCGAAATCCGACTGAACGACCTCTGGGCGGTAAGGATCTCCGTCTGGTTCAACTTGCCAGTCCACTACAACCTTTCCGTCCGTTATAATAGGCTTACTTTCCAAAAACTTATTGTAACAAGCCTGTATTTTACCTGTATTCTTAGAAATAGTGTTGTTTACCTCATTCTTGATATAGGGATCCGATTCTCCTTGGTTCCGAGAGTTCCGATAATATTCAACGGGCAAGTTTGGTTCAGTTCTTTGAATAAAAAGATATGCAATAATTCCTAAATTAAAAATGATCAGTGCAATAATTGCTGCAGATTTCAACTGCTCCTTAGATAAACTTTCTTTCAAATTCATTCAAATATCTCCTTTTACTTGCTACAGACTTTTTGGCGAGTTTCCGTTAGACTCTTACTCAACCCAAGGGAAAGCTGTCTATCTATTTCCTCCATTGTGTACAAAAGAGGATGATCACATTTTTTCATTCGAGAGGCGATTGGAATTGCGATCTGAATTCCTTCCTTCATTAAAATTTCCATTCTTCGATTGTCCATACCTGAATTAACCCAATGCACTCGATTAATCAAAAATTGCCTTACAATATCTGCTTGTTCTGAGACATACAAATCTTTCAAATACGGTATCACTTTTAAAAAATATTCATCAGATTCAGGAAACTTCTTCTCGTAAGCATTCAGAGACTGGGCCGCCATTAAGATACAAACAGGAATATATTCAAAGGCCGTATGATACATTCGAGCCTCGACTACAATTTTACAATATTCGCCTACAATCTGGTTTCGATAATAACTCCAAATTTTACGGTCTTTAAAAGTCAAAATCTCCCTATCCAATTCTGAAATAGCAAAACGATAAGTTTTCTCAGAGATACCATCCGGTTGAGGAGTATTCGAAATTTCATAAACAAGCCCTCTATAAGAATAAGATAATGGAAAAGGAGCTGTTTTATCATCAAAAGCTACGATTTTTTTCGTTGTGAACACCTTTATCCCTTTGTCCAATCTATGAGAAATATAGTTTAAAAGCGGAATTCTTCGTGACTCGTTTGTATTATTGAACCTTCTATCAAAAATTTTTCTCGGCAACATAGCTGCTAATTGAGAGTTAAGTTCTAAATCTGGTCTAAAATTTTCGCCATAATGAGCATATGCGATCTCTGGAGCATCCATATCGCTATGAACTAATAAAGATGATTTTGCAGGCAGCTCACTTAATACTTCCTTAGCATAAGAATAAGCGAATTTATCCGTGGACTGCTGGACTTTCCAAATAGTTTTATAAAAGAAAAATCCTAAAATGAAAATAAGTATAAGAATCGAAAACGAACGCTTATATAAGGAAGAAGAAATATATTTTAGAAAAAAGTCCCAGCCAATTGCAAAATAAATACATAGAGCCAGAAGAGGGGTTATATTATAGAATCGATATAAATCTTTAGTTAAAGCATTCCACTCTGCCCTCCATAGGAATAGCAGAAATACCGAATTCGAAAGTAAGGCTAAGAATAAAGAAACCGATCTAAGTCTTCCTATCAAAACAAAAGAAAGAATGAAGCCCACCAGAGAAATAAATAAGCCAAAATAAACAAGATCTTCCGCGGAGAATGAGATAAATCCGACTATAAATTCTACTGAATCCTTAAAAGTTGCAGTAGAAAATACATTAGAGTCTTCTCGATCCTTCCTAAGCAAAACATAAAAAAAATCGCCTAAACTGCGAATAGGCCCTAAAAATAAAAAATCAGTAAAATAATGAGCTACGAAAAAATACAAATACGGAGTTAACCCTAAGAGAAAACCGAAAATTAGAAAATATTTATATTCGAATACTTTCTTTCTCTCAGACCATAAAATTGGAAGAAATGAAAATGAGCTTAACACTGCTAAGGGCCAATGGCAGGACATACTCAGTCCCGAAAAAAGACCGAATAACAATATATGAGTTTTAATCTTCGATTCTTCAAATTTTATTAAGTAAAACCACGAAAGCAGAAAGAGAAATGAATTTAGAATATAGACTTCTGCCACTACCGATTGATAAACGACAGTAAAAGCGGAACCAAATAACACTGCAGCAAGCAAAGAAGAATCAAGACTATATTTCCATCTGCGTACAAATAAGTATAATAAAGTGGCTGTTCCAGCTCCCAGAAGACAATTCATGAAATGAACCTGAAAAGCAGGAGATCCCCAAAATATAAGTGATGATACAATCTTGCCTAATAATGAGTATAAAGGATATCCCGGCGGATGTGCAATTCCTGCGTTAAGAGCCACCAAGAGAAAAGATCCGGAATCTTCGAAGGTAACATGAGATGGCGCGATGTAAGAATAAGAAATTAAGAAAAAAAGAAATAACAGAATAGAAACGGACCTGTCTGTATTTTTCTCAAAAAGATAGCCAATCGAATCTACGGCAGATTTCATACTAGAATTGCGAAAACTTTGTCTATACAAGTCATTTGGCAATATATAATTATATTTTCGTAATCTCTAAATAAGACAATTATAGTGAGAATTCGGGTCTAATTTAACAGTATGCACAAAAATAAAAAACCCCGATGTCGTTTCCAACACCGGGGCCCACATATCTCCCATCTCTTCGGGGATTATATATATTATTTTTTCTTCTTAGGAGCAGCTTTCTTAACTGCTTTTTTCGGAGCTGCAGGCTTCTTAGCTGCTTTAGCTTTAGGAGCAGCTTCTTTTTTAGGAGCTTTTTCCTTTTTAGCCGGAGCAGGTGCTGCCGCTTTTTCTTTTTTAGAGTCGGAAATAGCCTCTCTCTTATCTTTAATTTCTTTGATAAGGGTCGGACGATCCTTTCTGTTAGTGAGTTCTAAAATTCCTACTTCGGAATTATCGGAAGCTCTGTTGATCTTTTTCAAGATCCTGGTGTATCCACCATTTACAGCCGCATAACGAACCGCGATATCTTCGAAAAGTTTCGTAACGATATTACGATCTTTTACTCTTTTTAGAACTTCACGTTTGTTGTGAAGTGCAACCGCAGGAGCAATATCAGTCGCGAGATTTCTTTTCGCTCTGGTAATAATCTTTTCAGCGTGAGAACGAACCACTTTCAATTTTGCTTGAGTGGATTCGATTCTCTCGTATTTGAAAAGGCTAGTGATCATGTTATTGATCAGAGCATCTCTATGAGCTTTTTCGCGGTTGAGATGTTTTACTTTATTTCTTTTGTTCATATTTAGAAATCTCTCATTCCGAACGAAAGTCCCAAACCAGCAAGTTTAGACTTAAGTTCTGCGAGACCTTGCTCGCTATAATGTTTGGATTTGGACATCTCTTCTTCAGATCTCTTAACAAGGTCTCCAACGAAGTCGATTTCCAAACTGCGAAGAACGTTTAGGGAACGTACAGAAAGTTCGAGTTCTTCCACGTGTTTGGAAAGGGAAGCTTTCAACTTCTCGTCCGCTTCGTCTAACTCGTCTTCTTCTTCCTCTAATTCTTCTTCGAAGTTGATGAATACTGTAAGGTGTTCTTTTAGGATTTTAGCCGCTTGAGCAACTGCATCCTCAGGTGAAATGGATCCGTCTGTCCAAACTTCCAGAGTCAGTTTTTCGTAATCGGATCTCTGAGCCACACGGGTCTCGGAAATTTCGAAAATTACTTTTTGAACTGGAGAGAAGATAGAGTCGATTGGGATAGTTCCAAGAACTTCTATATCCTTCTTCTTATCTTCTGCTGGAACGTATCCTCTTCCTCTTTGGATTTCCAGATCCAATACAAGGTTCGCGTCTTCATTCAAAGTTGCGATATGTAGATCCGGGTTCATGATCTCGATGGAAGAATCTACAGCCAGATCTCCGGCTCTGAAATATCCTGCACCTTTCAATTCCAAATGGATAACTTTGCTTTGGTCCTTGTCCTCAGGCTCATATTTAATACGAACTTGTTTGAGGTTTAGGATGATACGAGTAACGTCTTCAGCGACTCCTTCGATATAAGAGAACTCATGGTTCACACCTTCGATACGAAGAGCGGAAATTGCCGCTCCTTCAATAGAAGACATGAGAGTTCTACGAAGAGAGTTTCCGATCGTGGTCGCAAAACCGCGCTCGAAAGGCTCCGCTACGAATTTTCCGTAGTTCGGAGTATTCGCTTCCGTAGTAAATTCGATCTTTTTGGGACGTTTAAATCCTTTGAGTAAACTTTTTAGAGACACTTAGAAACCCTTCCCAATAAAATTACTTGGAGTACAACTCCACGATCACCTGCTCTTTTACTGGAATGTCGACATGATGACGTTCCGGCAAAGACAGAATTTCTCCTGAGAACTGAATGAAATCAGAAGACACCCAAGAAGGAATATTATTCAGAGACTGAGCCAGTTGGATATTCTGGGTAATAAAACCAGAAGTTCTGAATTTAGGTTTGATCTCGATCTTATCGCCTACTTTCAAACGGAAAGATGGAATATCAACTTTCTCGCCATTTACCAGAATATGGTTATGAGCGATGAAGTTTCTCGCCTGACGTCTAGTCACAGCGAAACCTAAACGATATACAACGTTATCTAATCTTCTTTCTAAAAGTTGGAGAAGAATTTCACCGGTTACACCGTGAGCGTGAGAAGCTTCTTCGTAAAGGCTACGGAATTGTTTTTCTAAAAGTCCGTAAGCTCTTTTCAACTTCTGCTTTTCACGAAGCTGAGAACCATATTCGGAAATTTTCGGTTTCCGTTTAGGTTGCATACCAGGAGGTCCCTTTTTATGGAACTTATCTCTATTGAAAGTAAAACTGGATTTGAGGTAAAGGTTAACACCTTCTCTCCTCATTAGTTTAACGACAGGTCCTCTATATCTTGCCATATTATTCCTACCTTAAACCCTTCTTCTTTTACGCGGACGACAGCCGTTATGAGGTAAAGGTGTAACGTCCTTGATCATTTTAATGGAAAGTCCTCTAGCAACTAAGGAACGGATCGCGGATTCGCGTCCGATACCTGGGCCAGAAACCAGAACATCCACTTCGGCTAAACCGGTAGAGTCGATTGCTTTCTCGGCAGCATTTCCCGCTGCGATTTGAGCCGCATACGGAGTAGATTTTTTGGATCCACGGAAACCCATAGCACCAGCGGTTGACCAAGACAGAGTATTTCCTGCCAAGTCAGTGATGGTGATAATGGTATTGTTAAAAGAAGCGGTGATATAGACCTTTCCGCGAGGAACGACCTTTTTCTCCTTCTTCTTAACCTTTTTCTCTTTTTTGCCTTTTTTATCTTCAGCCATGATTACTTAGTCACCTTCTTCTTATTGGCAACGGTCTTCTTAACACCCTTACGAGTACGGGCATTTGTTCTGGTTCTTTGACCGCGAACTGGAAGACCTCTTCTATGACGCAGGCCTCTGTAACATCCGATATCCATCAATCTTTTGATATTGAGTTGGTTTTCGGAGCGAAGATCTCCTTCTACCTTGATACTTTCTTCGATCGCTTTTCTGAGAGCAGCTTCTTGAGTGTCAGAAAGATCCTTCACTCTGATTGCCTCATCAACGCCCGCTTTAGCGAGAAGTTTGCGAGAAGTGGATCGGCCGATTCCGTAAATATACGTTAGACCAACAACGATTCTTTTTTCTCTTGGAAGATCGATACCTGCGATACGAGCCATGATTATGCTTGCCTTTGCTTGTGTTTAGGGTTGGTGCAGATCACTCTGATCACACCTTTTCTTCTGATAACTTTGCAGCTAGTGCAGATTTTTTTTACGGAAGTTCTTACTTTCATAACGTGTTCCTATTTTTTGCGGTAGGTAATTCTACCCTTGGTCAAATCGTAAGGAGAGAGTTCCACGGTGACTTTGTCGCCAGGGAGGATCCTGATATAATGCATTCTCATTTTACCGGAAATATGGGCTAAAACCTTATGACCATTTTCCAGCTCAACGCGGAACATTGCGTTTGGGAGAGGTTCCAAAACGGTACCGTCCACGGTGATTGCATCTTCTTTCGCCAAGTTAAGCTAACTCCTTCTCGATCAGTTTTGTGACTGTATCCAAGTTCCCTACTCCGTTTACACGGGAGAGATTTCCTTTTGCAGCATAGTAGTCCAATAATGGAAGAGTCTTCTTGTTATAAGTTTCCAAGCGGCTCTTGATCGTTGTTTCGTTGTCGTCGGAACGACCTTCGATTTCTGCACGTTTCAATAAACGTTCCAGAAGTTCTTGATCCGGAACTTCTAGATTGATCGCTCTTTTGATTTTCAAACCTTCTGTGCTTAGGATTTTATCCAATGCATCTGCTTGCTCTACGGTTCTTGGAAATCCATCCAATAAGAATCCGTTTTTGCAATCAGGCTCTACAAGACGATCTTTGATAATGCCAATAACAACTGAATCCGGAACTAAATCTCCGGCATCCATATATCTCTTTGCTTCTAATCCCATTTGGGTCCCGTTCTTAACGGCAGCTCTCAGAATATCTCCAGTAGAGATCTGAGGAATTCCCAAAGTATCGCAAAGTATCTTTGCCTGGGTGCCTTTACCAGCACCCGGAGGGCCCATGAAAATGATGGAATTCATTTTCTTAAGACCTTCCTTTGATCTTAGTTTTTTTCAAGAAACCATCATAGTTTCTCATAAGCAATTGGGACTCTAATTGTTTCAAAGTTTCCAAAGCCACCCCTACCATGATGAGTAGAGAAGTTCCACCGAAAGTGTAAACCAAGGATCCACCACCGGAGTTCGTTCCTAAATTTAGGAAACGAATAATGATATAAGGAGCTAACGCAAGTCCTGCTAAGAAAACCGCACCAGGAAGAGTGATCCTGTTTAGGACCTTCTCAATATATTCCTTAGTATGAGAACCTGGACGAATTCCAGGAATGAATCCATTATACTTACGAAGATTCTCCGCAAGTTCTCCCGGATTGAATTGGATCGCAGTATAAAAATACGCGAAGAACACGATCAATGCGATATATACGAAGAAGTAAAATGCAGCGTGATACCAAGTCTGAGAGAATGGATTCAAATAATCCAATAGAAGAACCCAGCCCGCCCAGTTAGGAAGCTCGGATATCTGTTGGATAATCGTTTGAGGAAAAAGTAATAAAGAAGAAGCGAATATGATCGGCATTACGCTCGCGCCATTCACTTTAAAAGGAATGCTTTGAGACTTAGCTTGGACCATCTTTCTTCCCACCATTTGTTTTCCGTACTGTAAAGGAACCTTACGGACACCTTGAGTAAGAAGAACAGTTAACGCGATGAGTAGAATGAATAAAAGAAGAAGGATGATGATATTCAGTCCGTCTACAAAGTTCTCACGGAACAATTGAGCTACGGAAACAGGAAGACGTCCTACGATACCTGCAAAGATCAAAAGAGAAATTCCGTTACCGATCCCTCTCTCAGTGATTTGCTCGCCGAGCCAGATCAAAAGTACTGTTCCAGTAGTAATAGACAATAACGCAATAAAGAAGAACCAAGATTCAACGGAAGAGTGGATCAAACCTGGGTGAAGAGCAGGTGCATTGTCCGCTCCATAAGACCAACGTTGAGCCAAACGGATCACTGCTAAAGACTGAACTCCACAAAGTAGGATAGTTCCGTATTTAGTATATTGGCTGATCTTCTTGCGACCTTCATCTCCTTCTTTTTGGAGTTTTTGTAAAGAAGGAACAAGAACCATCACTAACTGCATAATGATGGAAGAAGAAATATAAGGCATGATACCTAACGCGAAAATGGAGAAGTTCAGAAGAGCTCCTCCCGCGAACATATCGAACATTCCTACAAGGCCCTCGGCTGCATTTGCATCCAAAGCGATTGCGGAAACTACTTTAGGATCGATACCAGGAATAGTAATATGAGTCCCAAGACGGAAGAGTAAGAGCATGCCAAGAGTAAAGAACACCTTGTTTCTCAACTCTGGGATTTTGAAGATATTTGCGATCGAAGTCAGCATATTGCTTTGTTCTCTTTCCTTATTTCCTGGTCATTCCCCTTTCGGGCAAAAGGGACTCAAAGGTTTACCCCGAGTCCCTTCTTAAACATTAAAGATTCGTTTCAGACAAACAGTCGAAAAACGGCTCGGATTAAGCTTCTTTAGAAGCCAATTCTGAACGAAGTTTTACGGAACCGCCTGCTTTCTCTATCTTTGCCTTGGCAGAAGCGGAAAAACCATCCGCTACTATATGAACCGCTTTTGTGATCTCACCGGTTCCCAAAATCTTGAAAAGAGTGCCCTCATTATCAAGAATCTTCGATTCAACCATAATTTTGGCATCTATGTTGCCGGTCAACCCGCTTTTCTCTATGTCTCTCAAGTTGACTGGGAAGAAATCCTTATGAAATATGGAAGTGAATCCACGCTTAGGAAGTCTTCTGTGGATAGGCATCTGCCCACCTTCGAATCCTCTACGAACAGTATTACGAGCGTATTGTCCCTTAGAACCACGTCCTCCCGTTTTACCGGTTTTGGAACCGATACCACGACCTAAACGTTTTTTGTTCTTAGTAGAACCAGCTGGAACAGGAATGATATTTCCTGCCGGCTTATCTCCCTTTTCAGTACGTTCTTTTCCGAACGCTAGGGCAGCCTTAATTCTTTCTTTACTCATTTCCCTTACCTAATTACGCCTTTTCGACTCGGACCAGGTGTTGAACGTCATAGATCATTCCTTTCACCTGCGGAGTTAGAGTATGTTTTCTTTGTTGTCCGGTTCTACGGAGTCCCAAAGCAGCCAGAGTTAGCTTCTGGCCTTTTTTAATCCCGATATTACTTTTGATCTGAGTAACGATTACGGTTTCCATGTTTATTATCCTACGTCGTTTCCGAAAAGACGAGCCAGAGTGATCCCTCTTTTACGAGCTGCTAATACAGGAGTCTCCAATTGTTGAAGAGCGTCCAGGGTCGCCTTTACGATATTTACTGGATTCGAAGAACCCCAAGATTTGCTAAGAATATCTTGGATCCCAACTTTCTCCACTACAGAACGAACGGATCCACCAGCGATGATTCCAGTTCCCGCAGTAGACGGTTTCAGGATCACTCTTGCCGATTTGAATTTTCCGATCACTTCGTGAGGAATGGTATGTCCTCTGAATTGGATTTTCACCAAATTCTTCTTAGCGGACTCGATGGATTTACGGATCGCATCAGGAACTTCGTTCGCTTTACCGAATCCAATCCCTACTTTACCTTTTGCATCTCCAACTACTGTTAGAGCGTTAAAGGAGAAACGACGTCCACCTTTTACAACTTTAGCAACGCGATCGATCTTTACGACCTTCTCGTTAAACTCTTTCTGTTCTTGATCTTGTTCGTACGCCATTATTAGAACTCCAGTCCAGCTTCTCTAGCTGCGTCCGCGAAAGCCGCGATTCTTCCATGGTAGATCATTCCGGAACGATCCAGCATAACTACCTTCACACCTTTAGAAGCGGCCTTTTCCCCGATCGCTTTTCCCAAAGCCTTAGCAGCTTCTACATCTTTGCGACTTTTACCTGCAAAGGTTGCTTCTAAAGTAGAAGCAGCTACCAAAGTTGTTCCTTGGATATCATCCACGATCTGGCAGGAAAGATAACGATTGGATTTGTTGAAAACCAATCTAGGGCGAGAGCTGGATTGTCTCAGTTTGAATCTGGAACGCTCTGCTCTTCTGCGTTTGGCTGCGATTTTTTTCAGTTTATTAATCATGGCCTTACTTCTTACCGGTTTTTCCGGCCTTTCTCTTGATAAATTCGTCGTTGTACTTGATCCCTTTACCTTTATAAGGCTCAGGAGGTCTCTTAGAACGGATATCCGCTGCAACTTGTCCGACTAGTTGTTTGTCGATCCCGGAAATTTTGATCTTCACTTGTTCAATGACTTCGATCTTAATTCCTTTAGGAGCTTTATAAACAACCTCGTGGGAATATCCAAGGTTCATCACTAGATCTTCACCGCGCTTAGCTGCACGATAACCAACCCCTGTGATCTCCAGGTTTTTTTCCCAACCAGCGGTCACACCCTTTACGCTATTCATAAGAAGAGCGCGGGTCAATCCGTGAAGAGCTACAACGTTTTGCTCTTCGCTGGATCTTTCTAATTTTACAGTTCCGCCCTCGTTTTTCAGAGAGATCCCCGCAAAAATAGGAGTTTGTAACTCGCCTAGAGGACCTTTCACTTTAATTACGGTGCTGTCCTGTTTTACTTCCACTTTTTCCGGAAGTTTGATTTCTGCTTTTCCAATCCTGGACATAGGTCTTTATAAGTTTCCGTTACTCTTAAGAGAGTTTACAGATAACCTCTCCTCCTACGCGTAATTTCCGAGCTTTTTTGCCGGTCATAACTCCCTTGGAAGTGGAGAGAATCATAGTTCCCATATTGTTTTTATACGGGCGGATCTCTTCGCTTTTCATGTAAACTCTACGACCTGGTTTAGATACACGAACTAACTCGCGGATCACTGGTCTTTTGGTTACATCGTATTTCAAAGCAACTTTGAAATCTTCGAAACTTCCGTTAGTCACCGGCTCATAGCCGTTGATAAATCCTTCTTCTTTCAATAATTCCAGAATAGAACGTTTGATCTTACTTCCTGGAATCACACAACTTTCATGTTTCGCACGACCAGCATTACGAATGCGGGTCAGCATATCACCGATTGGATCAGATAAACTCATTATAATGTCCTCCTTACCAAGATGCCTTAACTACGCCCGGAATTTGAGCTTGGCTAGCAAGCTTCCGGAAGCAAATTCTGCACATGTCGAATCTTCTTAGGTAACCGCGAGGGCGTCCGCAAAGTGGGCAACGGTTGTGAACCCTTACTTTGAATTTCTTTTTTTTCTTATGTCTTTCGATTAAAGAGGTCTTAGCCATGATTGCGGGCTCCTTATCTCAGGTTCCGGAACGGCATACCGAAAGCAGCGAGAAGGCTATAAGCTTCTGCGTCTACCTTGGTGTTCGTTACGAAGGTCAGGTTCATTCCGTAGAGAGTGTTGATCTTATCCACTTTGATCTCTGGGAAAATGATTTGTTCTTTGATGCTGAAGTTGTAGTTTCCGCGTCCGTCGAAACCTTTCTCGGAAACTCCTTTAAAGTCACGCACCCTTGGAAGAGCCACGTTCACCAAACGATCTAGAAACTCATACATATAGTTTCCACGTAGGGTAACTGTGGTACCGAGGCTCATACCTTCGCGGAGTTTGAATCCCGCGATGGATTTTTTAGCCTTGGTCTTAACCGGGCGTTGTCCGGTGATCAATGCGAGTTCTTCTACTGCCGCTTCCAATGCTTTAGGGTTAGTATGAGCCTCACCCATTCCCACGTTCAGAACGATTTTTTCCAAACGAGGAACTTGCATTATGGACTTGAAGTTAAATTGTTTCTGAAGAGCGGGAACGATTTCCTTCCCGTATTTATCTCTTAATCTAGCTGCTGCCATGACTTAGATCTCTTTCCCTTCCGGCTTAGAAACGCGGACTTTTTTACCTTTATTCTCTTGGTAGCCCACACGAACTCCCTTCTTCTTTTTGGAATCGTAGAACATTACGTTGGAAATGTGCATTGGAGCTTCCACTTCTACGATACCACCTTGAGGGTTTTCTTGGGTAGGTCTTAAGAAACGTTTACGTTTGTTCAGTCCTTCTACTACTACACGATCCCTTTTCTTATCGATTACTAGGATCTTGCCTTTTTTTCCCTTCTCTTTTCCTGCGATAACGATTACTTCGTCATCTTTGTGAAGGCGAACGGATTTGAATTTTGTATATTCGGATCCCCGATACGTCAGCTTAGACATTATAAAACCTCCGGCGCTAGGGAGATGATCTTAGCGTATTTTTTATCGCGAAGTTCGCGAGCTACTGGCCCGAAAATACGGGTCCCTTTCGGGTTTCCTTTGTCGTCGATAATTGCGACTGCGTTATCATCGAAACGAATATAAGAACCATCTGGACGACGGATTTCTTTTTTAGTTCTAACAACAACTGCGCGTTGAACGGCCTTGTTATGGACCTTTTTCCCCGTGGAATCTTTTAACCCATAAGCAGGTTGTGCGTCTTTAACGGCGACGATGATCTCGTCTCCTACGGAGGCGTAACGTTTTTTAGAGCCTCCTAAGACTTTAATACACATAACTCTTTTTATTCCGGAGTTATCGGCGACTTGGAGGATGGTTTCCTGTTGGATCATCTTACTTTGCCTTTTCTACGATCTTAAATAGACGGTGACGCTTTTCACGGGATAGAGGTCTGGTTTCAATCGCCAGGATTCTATCACCTACTTGGCACTCATTTCTTTCGTCATGAACCTTCATTTTAACGGTTCTACGAACGATCTTCTTAAACTTAGGGTGAGTCTTACGAGCTTCTACTAACATCACTAAGGTTTTATCCATAGCGGTGCTCACGACTTTACCTTCGCTAAGAAGTGATTTTTTTATATGCTTCTTTGCAGTTTCCATAATCAGTTCGTTCCTTTAGCTACTTTCTTAGCAGAAGCGTTAGCTTTTGCCAAAGCCTGTACCTTACGAGTAGCTCTTGAATAACGTCTAGCTTTAGTAGTGCCAGACTTCGCAGCCAACTCTCTGTTCTTTTGGATGGTTAGAAGGCGCGCGATTTTTTTCTTCGCGTTAGTAATCACCTTCGGGTTTTCCAAAGAACGAGCAACTCCGTATTGGAAACGTGCTGTACGAATGATTTTGTAAGCATCTTCCAATTGTGCTAAAATTTCTGCGTCTTTCAACTCTGCGAGTTTGATCTTTTTCACAGCGTAGACCTCTTCACGAATTCAGTTTGAACAGGCAGTTTATAAGCAGCCAGATCCAAAGCTTTTTTAGCGGTCGCTTCATCGATTCCGCTCATTTCGAATAAAACTCTACCAGGTCTGATCTCTGCGATCCAGAACTCAGGATTACCTTTACCTTTACCCATACGAGTTTCCGCTGGTTTTTTAGTAATAGGTAGATGAGGGAAGATCCTAATCCAAAGTTTCCCGCCTCTTTTTACCTGACGGTTGATAGTGATCCTTGCCGCTTCGATCTGTCTTGCAGTCAAACGTCCGGAAGTAACGGCTTTAAGACCGAACTCTCCGAAGGACACTTTGGAACCACGCTCGTCGTTTCCTTTCAAGCGGCCCCTTTGTCTTTTTCTGAACTTAACTCTTTTAGGTGATAACATCGTTTTTTACCTTTGGATCATCAGAGACGATCAGTTGGTCCTTCTTTTAACGGCGTATTTATCTTCTTCGGACTCTTCTTTACTGTTGATGAAGTCTCCAGTGTAAGTCCAAACTTTCACTCCGATTTGTCCGAAAGTGGTGCTTGCCTCACGGAATCCTAGATCGATTTTCGCTCTAAGGGTATGAAGAGGAATTCTTCCTTCACGATAACCTTCGCGACGAGCCATGTCCGCTCCGTTCAAACGTCCGGAGATAAGGATCTTAATTCCTTCTACTCCACCTCTCATCGCACGACGAAGTTCTTGTTTCATCACGCGACGGAACGGTTGACGCTCTTGGATTTGGATCGCGATAGACTCAGCGATACATTGTGCGATAGTCTCAGGCTTCTTAACTTCGATAATGTTAAGATTAAGAGGTTTTTCGGTCATAGTCTTAAGGACTTTTTTAACGGCTTCGATATTCGCTCCGTTTTTACCGATTACCACACCCGGTTTAGCAGTGTGAAGGTTAACGTTGATCTTCTCAGGGAAACGCTCCACAACAACTTTTACAACGCCTGCTTCTTTAAAGCGGCCTTGGATAAATCTACGAATTCTAATATCTTCGTGCAGGTTCTTTTTGTAGTCGGCTTGCGAGAACCAAATAGAATCCCATCCGCGGGTAATTCCGATACGAAGTCCGATTGGGTTAACTTTCTGTCCCATGATTTCCCCTATTAATCCGAGATTACCACAGTAACGTGGCTGGTTCTCTTACGGATCCTTGCAGCTCTACCACGAGCGCGAGGACGGAAGCGTTTAAGAATCGGGCCTTCGTCCACCAGGATCTTTTTAATGAACATCTTGCCTGGATCAGCATTATCACTTTTCACAACTGCGTTTGCAGAAGCGGATTTGATAAGTTTGAAGATAGGCTCGATCGCTCTCTTATTAGTATATTTAAGAATATCCAGAGCTTCAGCAACTTCGTATCCACGGATCTCATCCGCAACAAGACGAAGTTTGCGAGGGGACATTCTAATAAATCTTGCGATTGCTACGGCTTCCATTATTTCTTAGCCGCCTTTTTATCGGTGTTTCCATGACCACGATAAGTACGAGTTGGAGCGAATTCTCCCAACTTGTGTCCTACCATGTTATCATTGATGAAAACAGGGATAAATTTGTTTCCGTTATGAACCATGATGGTGTGACCGATCATGTCCGGGAAAATCGTACTTCTACGAGACCAGGTCTTAAACGGTTTCTTTTGGTTTTCAGAGTTCAGCTTGATCACCTTGCTCATGAGGTGACTGTCGATGAACGGACCTTTTTTAGAAGATCTCATGATGATTACCTGCTCCTATTTCCCTTTCTCTTCTGGATAATGAACTTGTCAGAAGGTTTAGCCCTACGACGAGTTTTGTATCCTTTGGTTGGAATACCCCAAGGAGTCACTGGGTGACGTCCTCCGGAAGTACGTCCCTCACCACCACCATGTGGGTGATCAACCGGGTTCATTACAACCCCTCTAACCTTAGGACGTTTTCCCAACCATCTGTTTCTACCGGCTTTACCGATGGAAACAAGGTTATGATCTCTATTGCTGCAAATTCCAACAGTAGCGTAGCAGTTCTGGTGAACTTTACGAACTTCGGAGCTTGGAAGTTTCAGAAGAACGTATTCTCCGTCTCTACCTGCGATAGTAGCGAAGGATCCTGCAGTTCTTGCGATCTGCCCGCCTCTTCCGATTTTCAATTCCACGTTATGCACGTTAGTGCCTGGAGGAATTTTTCCGAGTGGAAGTGCGTTTCCAATTTTAATTTCTGCGCCTTCTCCGTTGGAAACTTTGTCTCCAACTTTCATGCCTTCAGCATTTAGGATATAAGCGTATTCTCCGTCAGAGTAACTAACGAGAGAAATAAACGCCGAACGATACGGATCATATTCTACAGTTTTAACTGTAGCGGTAATCCCTACTTTGCGACGTTTGAAGTCGATGATACGATATTTGCGTTTTACTCTTCCGCCTTTTCTACGAACCGCAATTTTACCACCTTCTCCACGACCTGCTTTATAATTTAAGCTGATCGTTAAAGGGCGATACGGTTCTGTTTCAGTAATTTCCTCGAAGGTTAATACTGATTTAAAACGGCTGGCGGCAGTAACGGGTTTAAACTTTTTAATTCCCATTTCTTATGCTTCCTTTCCGAAGTCGATGCTCGCTCCGTCTTGGAAAGTCACGATTGCTTTTTTCCAATGAGCTTTAGGAGCAGGTAGATGACGGAATCTTTTTATCTTTCCGCGATACACTTGGATGTTTACGGAAGAAGGTACTACGTTGTAAATTTTGCGGAAAGCTTCCTTCACTAGAGTTTTGTTTGCTCTAGGATGGATTTCCACAGTGTATTTTACGGTTCTTTTACCGGCTTTCTCACCGATAGTCTCAAGATCTTGGGACTTCTCAGTGATGATCGGAGATAAGATCACTTCGTTAAGATTCATTTTCCTTCTCCGTAATGTTTGAGAATTTCTCCCAAAGCACCTTCGGTGATTACAAGATTTCTATTATAAAGAATGTCACGAACCGCGATACGTTTGGAGTTGATGTATTTTACGGTAGGGATATTACGAACTGACTTTTTAAGGAAGTCGTTCTCTCCACCTACTAAGAATCCGATCACTCCGGTGTTCTTTAATCCGATATTGCTGAATAAAGTAGAGAATGCTTTAGTGCTGAATTCTTTCGGATCCAGATCTTCTACTACTTTAATGACCGCGTCTTGAGCTTTCTTATTCAAAACGGAAAGAACCGCTCTACGTTTTACTTTTGGAGAAACGTTATAAGAATAATCTCTCTTGCGAGGTCCGTGAACAGTACCACCGCCCACCCAGTGAGGAGCACGGATAGAACCTTGACGAGCTCTACCAGTTCCCTTTTGGGACCAAGGCTTTTTACCACCCCCGGAAACTTCCGAGCGGGTTTTGGTATGATGATTCCCGGAGCGAAGGTTAGCATTCTCCGCTTTGATGGCGTCGTAAATCGCGCCACTGCTATATTTGGATTCGAACAACGCTGCAGGAAGTTCGATTTCCGAGAGCAGTTTTCCTTCTTTTGAGTACTTCTGTGCTTTCATGACTAACCGCGGTCTTTATATCTTCTCAATAGTGATGATGGAGTTTGCAGGTCCCGGAACGGATCCGCTTACAAAAACCAAATTTTCTGCTTCGTGAATACGAACCACTTTCAGGTTCAATACAGTCTTTGTATCAAAACCCATACGGCCCGGTAATTTACGACCTTTGAATACTCTACCTGGAGTGGTGTTGGATCCCATGGATCCTGGATGTCTATGAAAACGAGAACCGTGAGCTCCTGGTCCACCATGGTGTCCGTATCTTTTGATAACACCTTGGAAACCTTTACCTTTGCTGGTTCCTGTAACTTTTACAATGTCCGCAACAGCAAACACATCTTGAGCTTTTAACTCAGCGCCTGCAGCCGGCTCTTCGCCGAAATTGCGGAATTCCTTCAACACTCTCTTAGGAGTTAGTCCAGCTTTTGCCAAATGCTTTATCTCGCTTTTGGTCAGGTGTTTTTCTTTATCATCCTGAAAAGCTAATTGTATCGCGTCGTAACCGTCCGTAGCTGCGGACTTGACTTGGGAAACTGCGCAGGGACCTACCTCTAAGACGGTTACAGGAATCATGTTTCCTTGCTCGTCGAAGATTTGGGACATCCCTATCTTTTTACCGATTAATCCCTTTGCCATTTCTTCTTCCCTTAGGATTTAATATCCACTGAAACACCTGCAGGGAGTTGTAGCTTCATTAAAGCCTCAACTGTGTCTTCATTGGTGTCCAGAATGTCTATGAGCCTTTTGTGAGTTTTCATCTCAAACTGCTCTCTTGATTTTTTATTTACGTGTGGAGAACGGAGGACTGTGTATATTTCCTTCTTCGTTGGAAGAGGAATCGGACCGGAGACAGTAGCTCCGGTCCTTTTGGCAGTCGCAACGATCTCGTAAGTTGATTGGTCGATCAACTTATGATCGAAAGCTTTAAGCTTTACTCTGATCTTTTGGCCAGCCATTTCCTTTCTCTTACTCGGTGATCTCAGCCACTACGCCAGAACCGATAGTCTTTCCACCTTCGCGAATCGCGAATTTAAGACCTTTGTCCATAGCGATCGGGTGGATCAACTCGATGCTCATCGTAACGTTGTCACCAGGCATTACCATTTCCATACCGTTAGGCAGGTTACAAACGCCAGTGATGTCAGTAGTTCTGAAATAGAACTGTGGACGGTAGTTATTGAAAAATGGAGTGTGACGTCCACCTTCGTCCTTAGTAAGAACGTAAACTTCCGCGTTGAATTTTTTGTGAGGAGTGATTGATCCTGGCTTAGCAAGAACCTGCCCTCTTTCGATGTCTTCTTTTTTAGTTCCACGAAGAAGAGCACCGATATTGTCTCCAGCTTCTGCGGAATCTAAAAGTTTACGGAACATCTCGATACCAGTAACAACTGTTTTGGTAGTAGGACGAACACCAACGATTTCAACTTCGTCGTTGATTTTCAAAGTTCCTTGCTCTACTCTTCCAGTTGCAACAGTTCCACGACCAGTGATAGAGAATACGTCCTCTACTGGCATTAGGAAAGGTTTATCAACAATACGTTTAGGGTTTGGAACGTAAGTGTCCAGAGCTTCCATTAATTTAACAACAGAAGGAGCTCCTAACTCAGACTCGTCGCCTTCAAGAGCCTTAAGAGCTGATCCGTAGATGATTGGGGTGTCATCACCAGGGAAGCTGTACTTGTTTAACAAGTCACGAACGTCCATCTCAACCATTTGGATCATCTCTTCGCGCTCATCAGCAGCAAGCATGTCAGCTTTGTTGATGAATACGATGATGTAAGGAACGCCTACCTGACGAGCGAGCAGGATATGCTCTTTCGTTTGAGGCATTGGTCCGTCAGTTGCAGATACAACTAGGATCGCAGCGTCCATCTGAGCAGCACCGGTGATCATGTTTTTAACATAGTCAGCGTGACCTGGGCAGTCTACGTGTGCATAGTGGCGGTTCGCAGTCTCATACTCTTGGTGAGAAGTAGCGATGGTGATACCACGAGCTTTTTCCTCAGGTGCGTTATCGATTTGGTCGTACGCTACGGCTTTGTTTTTTCCACCCAATACTTTTGCAAGCGTAGTGGTGATTGCTGCCGTTAGCGTGGTTTTTCCATGGTCAACGTGTCCGATTGTACCAACGTTTAAGTGTGGTTTGGACCTGTCGAATTTCTCCTTAGCCATAGCGTTTTTAACTCCTTACTTTATTAACAAATCTGAATACAGACTTGTTTGTTAAAACAATACAGAATGGTTATCAAAGTCGAAAAGGGTGTCCAAAGATAGGACGCCCCTTCCCTGTGCCATATTTCTAAGGACACCGCTAAAGCCAAGCAAGTTTTGCGTAGAAGCGCTTGCATGGATCAAATGACGCCCTTCGGTCAACTCAGTGACCTTACGAATCTTCGCGTCCCTCTTAGCCAAACTGGCCAATATATCTCCGAGATATTGATTCGGTGTAAGAATCTCTAACTCGGAAAGGGGACCAATGAAAACCGAATGATTCGGAATTATGTCCTTTAAACCTTTGATGACAGCTACTTTGATCAGGGAAGAAAGATCGAAAGACTTTGTCTCACTTGGAGACTCGTAACCCTCGACAATCATTTGTAGACCGAGAACTTCTTCTCCGTCTATTCCCCGGGCGGTGACTTCCGTAAACGCGGATGTTATCGCCTCTTTGATTGGATCAGCTAGCTGAACATTAAACCGCACTCCCTTAGAAAAGTTGTGAGAACTTTCCAAGGACGCGAGCACCTGACCGCTCGAGATCTTTTGATCGAACGCGGTATGCTGAAATGCGACCTTTTGAACCAAATTTTTCCATAGAGCAAATCTTGCAACCTTGATTCCACTTGTTTGAAAGCTTTTCGAAAAAGACTCTTTCAAACGTGAAAGAGAGATCTCTAAATGTAACTCTCCTGTGCCTGATAAACGAAATTGCCCTGTTTCGGAGAGAATATCTACACTTACGGCTTCATCCAACCAGGCCAGGTCTTGCAAACGATCCCAAAGTTCCTGTCGATCTTCTTCTTTTTCCGGTTCTATCAAGATCTGAAATTGTTTTCGGATTGGAGAGAGTAGAGTTTTGTTTTCTATATTATGTCTCGAAAGAATTTCTCCCGGAATCCAATCTAAGAGTGAAGTAGTTGCGAGAAGTTCTCCAACTTCTCCTACAGAAACTTCTTCATAGTCCCTTGCGGAAATTTGGTATAAGTTCTCTATCTTATGTTTTGTTTCTCCATGGAGGAAGAAGTCTCCGACCTTTAGTGGTGCCAGTGTTTGAAAATGAAGAAGTTTTCCAAGTTCAGGATGGATCTCTCTCTTAAACGCAACCCCTGCTTGCTCCTTGGGAGAAGACTGGGACGGCTTTCCTTGGGAGAGAATTTCCAAAATAGAGAGTAATTCCTTAACTCCAAGTCCTTGGAGAGCAGAACCTCCGAGCACTGGAAAAATTTTCCCCTCCCAAAATCCTTTCACCAAACCCTGGATCGCAAGCTTAGGAAGAAGGTCATGGTCCTTGAGATATTCTTCAGAGAGTCCGTGATCCCATTCAATTAATGGTAGGAACTCCGACTCCCCTCCTTCCCCCTTTAATACAGGAATGGTTCCATCTTCTTTAAATAGGAGGATTGGCTCTTTGCCAAGTGCAACTTCCAGATCCACCAATGGAGAAAGAATATCCGCACCGGGACGATCTAGTTTATTTAGAAAAAATAATATTGGTTTCCCGGCCTTTCTAAGTGCTTCCACATTCTGGAAGGTCTGGGATTTTAATCCTTCGAAAGAATCTATAAGAACCAGGCCGAAATCGGAAACTAACAAAGAAGCATTGGCCTGGGATTGAAAATCCAAATGACCAGGATTGTCCACGAATTGAAGAATGACCCGAGGCTTTTCCGGATTTGGATAAGGGATCCGAGCCACAGTGGACTGGATAGAAATTCCTCTTTCTATCTCTTCCGGAAGATAATCGGATTCTGTGGTACCTTCTTCAATTCTCCCCGGCGCAGAAATTTTGCCGGTCTCGAACAAGATCCTTTCTAATAGCGTGGTTTTGCCCGCATCAATATGTGCGAATATTCCTGGATTTAAGAATGGTACTGACATGAAAGAAGACCGCTTATGAAATCCATTCGCTCTTTTGCGAGACTCTAAGTCAATTCTCAAAGAGTTTGGGTTCGCACGGAGCTCACAAAGGGCACGGAGGGCTTTCTCACACAAAGCCGCAAAGTGGAAAAGAACTTTTAGCTAACTAATCCAAGATCTTCTTTTCTTAGCGCCTTCGTGTGAAAATTTAAAAATCTGCCAAAATCAAAAGATATAACTGCGTAAGAAGCAGGATCTAAAATTTATCTTTTCTAAATCTCCGTGCTTCTCAGTGTTCCCTGTGCGAAACTTATCCCCGAAACTGGATCTTCTTAGTGCGGCAGATCTCCGCGTAACGAAGTGCACTTAAGCGTGGTTTTCTTTTCATAGTAGCATAATCCACTTCTACTAAACCGAAACGAGGACCGTATCCATCGTTCCATTCTAAATTATCCAGAAAGGACCAATGATAATATCTTTCAACTTTGACACCTTCATCCAAAAGAAGTTTGATCTGATATAGATGGTCTATGATATATTTTTCTCTCTTCTCATCTTTCTCATCCGGAATTCCATTCTCCGTGATATAGATAGGAAGTTTGTATTTGTCCCAAGCTCGATGACAAACTTTGTGGATGCCTTCCGGATAAATTTCCCAACCTAGATCATTCTTCTCCGATTCAGAAATACTCGGATCCACCAAAGGAGTAGCGAATAGATTACCCGGATTATAGCTGGCCTTGAATAGGTGTCTGGAATAATAATTGATCCCTATAAAATCGCAAAAGATCCCCTTCCCTTCCGGATAGCCAAAGCCTACAGGAAAACAAAGTTTACCTTCTATAAAACCTTTCATATGAATCTCGTGAAATAGATAATCGCTTAAGAAACAACCAAGCTTAGCAAGAGGATGGGAATTGAAAGGTTCGAATATCGCAAGATGATGTGCAAAACCTACCTTTGTTTCTCCCTTGAAACCAAGCTCTTTGCGTATCTTATGAATGAGTTTATATGATTTGAGATGTACAAGTATCAGGTTTTTAGTAACCTTCATGTAAGCCGCAATATCACCGTGACTTCCCGGAGGATATTTTCCATCCATATAACTATCGTTTGCGAATACATTCGGCTCGTTGATCGTGCACCATTCTGAAACCAAATCTCCAAAACTTTTAACGGAGAAGTCCACGAATCGCATGAAATCCTCTACTGCGTCCTTGGAAAGCCAACCTCCTTTTTCCTGATACCATTGCGGGCAAGAAAAATGGTGAAGAGTTACAAGTGGTTTAATCCCCGCTTTGATAAGTCTTTGGAACTCGTCACGATAATGTTCTACTCCTACAGTAGACCATTCTCCTTGTTTAGGTTCTATACGACTCCATTCAATACTCATCCGATAACATTCTTGGTGAAGTTGAGAAAGAAGTTCTATATCTTCTACATATCTACGATAATGATCCGCTCCTGTGATGGAAGATTCTCCATTGCCAACTTTTCCTGCAAGAGACCATGCATACCAATTATTATTGGTATCCCCTCCTTCTATCTGAGTTGCTGCAGTTGCAGAGCCTAATAAAAATTCCTTTGGAAGTTCGAAACTATTCTTCATTTTAATTCTCCTCTTTTATTTCCGGTTCTTTTGTTGGTGTGAGCGCTAGTATGACAAGGTCTATCTGGTTTTGAATGATGGTCATGCCATCGATTCCGAATTCTATACGGATCAGATTTTCACGAAGTGCGACTCTTTGGCCGAGCGCCCAAAGTACGGTAGTAATTGTCGGAACTATGATAGAAGGCGGAGACGGAAGCCTAAGACTTCCATCTGCTTCTCCTCTTTCCAAAATCTGTAAAATAAGTTTTTCTGTTACTTGAAACTCAGCATACATCGTCCTTTCGGAAGAAAGATCCAACTGAAAAGAGCTACGATCTCGGAATAAAAAATCGAACTCTGCAGAAAACCTAATTAAGTCTTTATGGATTTCTAAATATCTAGTCAGGGTTTCCAGAAAAGAAGAAAGCTCTTGTTTGCCCGTTAAACCTGAACCTCTAAGTAAACGAAACGTTTCTTCCTGAAACGTATTCCAAGGCTCAATGAGTTTACGAAGTACGGCTACCGTTAGTGCTTCTTTGGTATCAAAGTATCGATATAAATTTCGTCTGGTGCAAGAGGCTTTGGCTGCGATATCTTCCATGGAAACTTCCAGGAGTCCTTTGGCCAAAAACAAGGATTCTGCGGCTTCTATGACAAGTTCTCTGGTTTGTTCCCTTGTTCCCATATCCCCTCTTTTTAAAATGTCACATATTGTGACATTTGTCTAAAAATGGATCGGAAATGCCGGATCGTCAAGCCTTGTTTTACTCAAATCAGTAAAGAAGAAGGTCTTTTTAAATAGTTGGAATTTCTGGCACAAATAGCAAGTATCGGGTTTCGAGTTAGCTCTTTCTTATCTATACTCCAAAAGCATGAAAGGACAACAAAATACAGACTTCGATAGGATTGCAGATGCGATCTTCTATCTTCGCAAAAATTTCAAAAGGCAGCCAAGCTTGGAAGATGTAGCAGGCAAATTAAAACTAAGCCCTCATCATTTCCAGAGAATGTTCACTGATTGGGCAGGAGTAAGTCCAAAGAAGTTTTTGCAATACACTACTTTGGAATATGCAAAAGGTTTATTAAAAGAGAATGGGTCTTCCTTGTTAGACACTGCCTTAGACTCGGGACTTTCCGGAACAGGTAGATTGCACGATCTATTTGTGAATATAGAAGGAATGACTCCAGGCGAATATAAAAACGGGGGAAAGGATCTATCGATTAACTATAGTTATGCGGAATGTCCTTTTGGCAAATTACTTGTGGCTTCCACTCCAAAAGGAATTTGTTATATTTCTTTTTTTGAAAATGAGAAGAAGGTATTCCAAGAACTAAAGTCAATCTTTCCGAACGCAACCTATAACCAAACAGTGGATATGATCCAGCAAAATGCTTTATTCATATTTACTCATGATTGGAGTAAACTCGGTAATATAAAATTGCACCTTAAAGGTACAGACTTCCAACTCAAGGTATGGGAAACTCTTTTAAGAATTCCTATGGGAAAACTTTCCACCTACGGACAGATCGGAGAACAAATGGGAAATCCTAAGGCGACTAGAGCCATAGGAACTGCAATCGGAAATAATCCGGTGGCATTTCTGATCCCTTGTCATAGAGTGATCCGCTCTTCCGGAGAATTCGGAGAATATCATTGGGGAGATTCCCGTAAAGTTGCAATGATCGGCTGGGAAGCCGCTAAAACGGACCTAGTCAATAGGAATGACCTGTGAGTCCGGCCATGTGGACATTGTTTAAAAGAAAAATATAAAGTTTGGAAACATGGAACTATTTGAATCGGAAAGGCAAAGAAATTTACTTCCTTATGACGGGACAGTTACTTACTACGGAACGATCCTTGCGAGTAATACTTCAGACAATCTACTAAAAATCCTACTCGAGGATATCCCATGGAAAAATGACGAGGCGATTATTTACGGGAAACATATCATTACTAAAAGAAAAGTGGCTTGGTTTGGAGATTCTAATTATGAATACACATATTCAAACACGACGAAGAAAGCATTACCTTGGACCAAAGAACTTTCTGAACTCAAAATTTTAACGGAAGAATTGATCGGATCCAAGTTTAATTCCTGCTTACTTAATTTATATAATAATGGAGAAGAAGGAATGGCCTGGCATAGCGATGATGAAAAAGCATTAGGAAAAAATTCCACCATTGCTTCTTTATCTTTTGGGGCAGAAAGAAAATTTTGTTTCAAACATAAATCCACAAAAGAACAGATTTCTTTAATATTGGAACATGGAAGTCTATTGGTCATGAAAGGAGCCCAAGAATCCTGGCAACATAGGCTCCCTACTACCAAATTGATTAAACGGCCGAGAGTAAATCTGACCTTTAGAACAATGCTTTACTAAGATAAAGGTTCCAAAAACTTTCTAGCCAAACGGGCCGCCGCATAATATGCCGGGGAAGGATTAAATTCAAATTCTTTCAAACAAACTTCCGTAAATTTGATCGCATGCTCGTCCCCATGTTCTATTGCTCTTGCTATCATTTCTTCTCTGGATTCATTTTCCAACCTTTCAGGAAGTTCCAGATTCATCTTCTTACCGAATGCGGAAAATAATGCCGCACCAGATTGCCAGGAATATCTGAGCAAAGACTTCTTTTCATACTCATTCAGAAAAGGTAATATACTCCTAAGAGCGGAAACACTTGTTACAGAATGAATAAAAACGATAGCGGACAAATTATCCTCTACATTATTAAGCACTACTCTCGAAAATCCTTCCGATAAACCTGAGATAACCTCTTCGGGTTGATTTGAAACGTTAAGATAACCGATCACTGGAGAAAAAAGATCATAGTCCCCCAATCCTTGCAGAGAAGAAACAATTGTGCCTTCAAAATTTTTGGATTCTTCCGGAACAAAATCCACTTTCTGAATGGCATCTTCCGGCTCCAGACCTAATAAAGAATCAAAGGAAGTGGGTAATTCCAAATAAGCCGAAGCCCAAACTGCTAATCCGGAAGCAAGCTCCCTCCTCCTGCGTCTTGATTCTTTCCGAGTCAAACTTCTCACCGCATGCCCAGTGCGGATCACTCCATGAGTTGCATCTGCGCATATCCCAGGAGCAAGTTTGACTGCCCATTCGGAAATAGTTTTCTGCCAAGGACCTTCTTCCAACTCAGCATTAAAAAAGTTTTCCCATTCGGGATATGTATCCGGTATTCCTAAGAAGTCTTTCCAGTCACCGCTATAAATTTTGTTTCTAGGTTTCTTTTTTTCTAAGAACTGATTTCCGTATCTTTCCAGCCATGGAAAAATACTTTCTCTTTTGCCCATTGCAATCAATGCTTCGCAAGCCATAGGAGCATGATTGCTTAATCCATTTTTGAGATCCGGGCCGTAAGGTTCCAAATATTCTAAAACTTTTTCCATCGTATCCTCTTCTTCCATAGAATAGTCACCTCGATCCTTAAGAACCAGTATATTAAAATAATAGAATACTCTCAAAACTTCTCAGGATCTTAAATTGGATCCCGTCCTGAGAAGTTTTTTGTATCATAAATTCCATTCCAGTTTTCACATCGTCCCCCAAACTTAAATTAGGCTCCAAAGGTTCAGTCAAAGGTTTAAAAAAATTATCCCAATGCACCGGAATTACCATCTTAGGCGAAGTTTTAGTCACAGTTTCTTCGTAATATTTGGCCTTGAATCCTTCTTCTTGTTTGCCGAGCATCGCAATTCCTAAGAATAGAACGTCCGCCTTTAAACCGTCCCAAGCATTCTCAATATAATTCGTACTACCTTTAATTAAAATGGAATTTTTCCCATGTTCTACTAAGAAGTCATAGGTTCCACCTTCGATATAATCTTCTGCCTTAGCAGGTTGAGACAATGTTTCGGTTAGATCAGGCCTATTCGGATCTGCAGCATTCGTTTTTCCTAAAATTTTAAAAGGAGGAGTATGTTTTGAATTTAGTACGGTGATCTTAAATTTACCGATCTGGATCTTTTTGCCAGGCTGGAACAATCCCAATTGTCCTTCTGGAACCCCTCCCCCTTTACCAACCTGGATCGTAGATATAGAACCGTATAATTTTGCTCCGGTCTCCTTCGCGATAAAAGGAGAATCCATAGAATGATCGTAATGAGAATGGCAGACGAAAATTCCTTTTAAACGTTTAATGCCTGCAAGAAGCATAACGTATTTTATTTCCTGCTCATCGGAGGCAATTTTCGAGAACATAGTTTTAAATAGAGAAGGCCTGGAAAAAAATCCGTCTGTTAAGATCTGAGTCTCCCCATCATCCAATAGAATGGAGCTTGTTCCTAAAAATACCGCTCTTACTTTCCCCTTTGGGATCTCGGAGGAAAGATCTCTAGGATCGTTTCCTATAAAATGTTCCTTATAGTCCTGGATATTTGCAGAAGAAGTCAGGCAGTTCTGCAATAATAAGACCGCGGTCAAAATACTAAAAAAACGGGACTTGGCACCTCTTATGTTCATACTACCTACCGAAAATAACTTTCATAAAGTTATATAGACTTTAAACTTCTGCCAAGTAGAAATTCCTAATGATACCAAAGTTCTTTAAGACCGGAAAGGAATTTCGTTCCTGGCTTTCCAAAAATTATAAAAAAGAAACAGAACTTCTTCTAGGCTTTTATAAAATAAAAGCCTCTAAAAAAGGAATTCTTTATGGAGAAGCGGTAGACCAAGCTTTATGTTTCGGTTGGATAGATGGGATCAGAAAGAATATAGACGAAGAAAGTTATTCTGCCCGTTTTACTCCGAGAAAAGTCGGAAGTATTTGGAGTAAGGTTAATATTAAACGTATCCAAGAGTTGATCCAGGAAGGTTTAGTCCAAGAATCCGGTTTGCAAGCCTTCCATTCTGAAAAAAAGAAAACCGCTCAATATTCATTCGAACAGAAGAAGATAAAACTACCTTCTACATATAAAAGACAATTCCAGGAAAATGCAAAGGCTTGGGAATTCTTTAGCAACCAGGCTCCTTATTACCAACGAACCGCCATTTGGTGGGTAATCAGTCCGAAAAAGGAAGAAACTAGAATAAAGAGGTTGGACATCCTCGTCTCGGACTCTCAATCCCAAAAGAGGATAGATGCAGTCACATGGAAGAAGAAGGAATCCAAAACCTAACCTTCTGCCCGTCTTCCTAATTTTCGTTAGAAAATTCCCGTTTTTAATCGATTGACCAAAAGGGGATTCTTTCGATTTTGGTATTTTTGATAATGAGACTTAGATTCATTATCTAGTTAGAATGCCATGAAACGCCTATTACCCTTACTTCTTTTATTTCTATGGACCTGTTCCAATCCTTCTTCCAAATCACCGATGGCGCTTTTAGGCGGAACTGCCTCCACGAGTAGCCCCAATTTTGAGATCAGTTCCCCTTCAGAAGGAGACGTTCTGTCCGTCTACCAATTCGACCTGGGAATCACAAGCGCAAGCTCAGGGACTTACGAAGTTTTCCTGAACGAAACTAAGGAAACACAATTAGAAAGCGAAACCGCTGAATTCCAAATTGCGAGCCTCAAACCAAAAAGAGGACAAAACACTCTCAAAGTTGTATTAACAAATGAAGAAGGTAACGTACTAGAAAAATCCGTTTCCTTCTACTTTGGAAACAAACTAACAGCGGGCGGATCACATTCAGGATTTATAATAGATGGATCCGTTTATACCTGTGGCAGAAATAATAAAGGCCAACTCGGAACGGGATTTTCAGAAGGAGATACAAGTAATCCGAATATAGTAAAACTTACTTCTATCTCCGGCATCGTAAGCATTTCATTTAACCAAAACAATTCATTAGCGATCAAAGATGATGGAAAAGTGTATACCTGGGGAGCAAACGCGCAAGGGCAACTAGGGCTCGGAAACACAACTGAACTTGCGGTGGGAACCGCAGGAAATCCTGCCGCGCAAACACCTCCCACTGAAGTGCCTGGTATCTCTGACGCAGTGATGGGAGCGTTCGGTTTCAATCATGCAGTCATTCTAAAGTCTGATGGAACAGTAGTTGCGTTTGGACAAAATAATGTGGGTCAATTAGGGAATGCGGATCCGGCTATTACATCCACAACAGTCTCTTCTAATCCTGTGCTCGTAGTTGGGCTTACGAATATTATCCAGGTAATTGCGGGCTCTCAACATTCTGCCGCTTTAGATTCGAACGGAGATGTATATGTTTGGGGAAGGAATCAGTACGGAAATTTAGGAAACGGAACTACGTCCACTTCGACAGCTATCTCCTCGACTCCGACAAAGGTTCCTGGGCTTACCGGTATAAAACATATCGCAAACGGAAGAGATCATATTCTTGCATTAAAAAGTGACGGAACAGTTTTCGCTTGGGGATTAAATGCAAGCGGTCAATTGGGGATCGGAAATCAAGACAGCCCTAAAAATTCTCCATTACAAGTAAATAATATAACAAATGCGATCCGAGTATTCGCGGGCGGAACCCAAAGTTTTGCCCTGCTCTCCGACGGAAGTATCCAAGGCTGGGGAGAAAATGGACAAGGCAATTTAGGAAACCCAGATGCTGCAACTAAAGTCACTGAACCCAACTTAAGCGTGGTCGGAATTGCAAAAGGATCCAGCTTAGGGATAGGTGCACTTCATGGTTTTGTGTTATTGCCGGATCACTCTGTTTATGGTTGGGGCTGGAACTTTAGAGGTTCTTTAGGAAGACCTGATCTACAAGATTCCTGGGCTGCCAAAACTCCTGTTGCTTTAACATTTCCGTAAGATAAGTGGAATTCCATATAAAAAGCGCCCTATTATTATTTTCTGTTTTTCTAATAGGATGTTCCGAATTCGGAAAACAAATTTTCGGAAATGAGAACTGTAATCCCCAAGATTTAGCCTGCGGATTCTCGGAGATATATCCATTGGTCTCCGTTTCTGGAGATCAAATAGGGTCCTGGGAATACGAAGAAGGAGAAGAATTATCCGGAGGTAAAGATATGACCTCTTACGATTTTACTTCGAGGGCTTATTTACAATTTGCACCAGGCCTTCCTTTGGATAAAATTTCAGATTTTACTGTAGGACAATCAGTCTTCGAAGTTCCTTGGGAAAATTCCAGCTCCGGCCAAATAGACAGGAGAGGGCTTGGGCCATTATTCAATGCAAATTCCTGTTTGGCATGCCATATAGGAAATGGGATCGGAAAAGTACCATCCGGACCGACTGAGACAATGTTCACTGCATTAGTAAGGCTCAGTAACGATCCAAATTATGGAGGCCAATTCCAACCATTTTCAATCGGCGGTGTCCCGGCGGAGGGGAAGGCATCCGTTTCTTATACCCAAGTCAATGGGGTTTTTCAAGATGGAACTTCTTATACATTAAGAAAGCCTAAAGTAGAATTTTCGGATCTGAATTACGGACCATTAGTTTCAGATGGAGAAATATATTCACTTAGAAATACTTCCAAGGTGATCGGAATGGGATTATTGGAAGCAATCCCAGACGAAACATTATTATCATTACAAGATGAGTATGATTCCAATTTGGACGGAATTTCAGGAAGAGTCAATTTGGTTCCGGACATTGCAACGGGAACAAACAAAATAGGAAGATTCGGCTGGAAAGCGAATGAACCCAACTTAAAACAACAAGGTTCTCGTGCATTTTTAGAAGATATTGGAGTGACAAGCCCGCTTTTTCCTTTCAAGAACTGCACTCCCGGGCAGAGTGCATGTGATTCTTCTCCTCACGGAACCTTACCAGAGTTGAATCCCACTAAAATAGATATGATGGTAAAATATATGAGGCTGATCGCTGTCCCAGCAAGAAGATCACCTTCTTCTTCCGAGATTATCGCAGGCAAACGTATTTTTTTCCAAGCAGGCTGTCATTCTTGCCATATTTCTAAATTAGTAACTGGTAATATTTCCGGTGCTCCTGAAATATCGGGACAAACTATCCGGCCTTATACTGATCTTTTATTGCATGATATGGGAGAAGGTCTTAAAGACGGAAGACCGGATCATTTAGCTTCCGGAAGAGAATGGAGAACTCCTCCTCTATGGGGAATCGGTTTGGTTTCTAAGGTAAACGAAACATTACAATTATTGCATGATGGAAGAGCGGAAAGTTTTATGGAAGCGGTTCTCTGGCATGGAGGAGAAGCAGAAAGAAGCAAACAGTACGTATTGGGACTTTCTTCTTCTCAAAGAGTCCAATTAGTCAAATTTTTAGAGTCACTTTAATTTAGGATCTTGCCCAGGCAAAGTAAAGAAGAAGGTTGCGCCCTCTCCTTCTTTGGATTCCGCCCAAACTTTTCCTCCATGTCGGGACGCGATCCTTTTTACTATAGCGAGACCTACTCCTGTTCCTTCAAATTCAGAATTGGAATGTAATCGTTGGAAAACCCCAAATAGTTTATGATAGTATTGCATATTGAAACCAGCACCATTATCTTTGATATAGAAAACGGTTCCTTCTTCGGATTCCTCCGAACCGATTTGAATGATAGGCGATTCTGATTTTTTAGTATATTTAATAGCATTCGAGATCAAATTCACCCAAAGTTGACGTACCGCAGGTTGGTCTGCTCTTACATTCGGAATGTCCTGTATTTCGAAACGGATCTCCCTACCTGGATCCAAGTTTATTAATTCTTTATATACCGTACTAGCCAATTCCTTCATTGAAATCTCTCTTTCGGCAAGTTCAGTTCTTCCTAATCTGGAAAATTCCAAAAGATCATCCACCAGATGTCCCATCTGCTTGGCATTTTCTATAATTTTGCCTATAATCCTTTTTCCTTCTGCGTCAAAATTCACCCCGTAATCTTCCATCAAGATTTGAGTAAAACCGCTGATCCCTCGGATAGGCGCCCTTAAATCGTGGGAGATTGAATAGGAAAAGGATTCCAATTCTTTGTTTGCAAAGACCAATTGTTCAGTGCGAACTCTTACTCTTTCTTCCAAATCATTATTCAATAGGCGAATCTCATTCTCGGCCTCTTTACTTGAGGTGATATCCTGGTGAACTACGATTACCTCTAAGATATTGCCTGCGGTGTTTTTAATGGGATAAAGCACCATCTGTAGCCAACGATTTCGTCCAGAACTTCCAATCAATTTAGGATCATATGGAAAAGGTTCAGAAATTGCAGGTTCTCCACCGAATGCTTTTTCTACATAAGGAAAAAACCCGGCTTCCTTGATCTGCGGGTCTTTTAATATATTATAATCGACTAATACGTCCCTTCTTGTAGTCCACATCTCTTCCCAAGCGAAATTTGTTCCGGTACAAACTCCTTGCGGGTCATAGGTCAATACAGGATAGGGGAATTGTTCCAGAATTGTCCTGAATCTATTCTCACTTTTAAATAAGTCCATCGTTTTGGAGCTGACTAACTTCTCCAATTCGTGATTCAATTCTGAAAGTTTTCTTTCCGCATCTGTTCTCGCTATATCCGATTTTTCTAATTGGGTAGCGACAAACCAAACTAGAATAAAAAAGGTCAGTATGATCCCTGTCATCAAGAACCCTACTCCCAATTCCAAACTAACAGGATTCAATCTATTCAGATAGATACGAAGATAACCGAACAAAACGGGGACGATGATCAGAAAGGGAATTAAAACCCGTGCTAATATCCCGCCGGAACTTTTGCTAGTGAACACCTTCATAAATCCGGCGTTCCCATTGATCAAAAGAAGAGCAAAAGAACAGAAAATAAAACTAATGGCAGTATGGATTGCCATAGGAATATAGGAAAGAATCCCGTAAAATTCCTGGACTTGATACACGTAACCGATCACGGAAAAAAGTCCGATCAAAAGTACCAAAATACATAAATAATTGGAGATAGAACTTAAAACTTCCTTTCGGAACGAGCTTAAGAAAACGGCAGAGCCAAGTACCACAAAATCAAATGCGGCATTTGGAGCCATTCTGTTCGGAATACCTTTTATAATGTCTTTTGCGATCTTATCCGAAAAAAGGAACTTATCCATTCCAAGGTCAAAACCGCTAATGATAGAATATAACTTAGTAAGGCCTATCAAAAGAACAAATAACGCGATCAGACGAACAACACTTCTTGATGTATTTGAATCCGACCGATTTAAGTTGAGATAAAGCGCGAATCCGATTAATACAAAAGAAAGTGCTGACATCGGATTCATTGCAACCATAGATTCCCTAGGTCGTTTTAAGATCTCAATACCCAATAGCCAGCCGAGTAGAACTAAAGCCCCAATCAATGAAGGAATAAAAATTAATACGTTATGCTTACTTTTCAAGAGAACTTCCGGATATCCTTCGGAAAGAAATTTCTGATTTTAGCTTAGGATATAAAAAGGGATTCCGATTTGGAATCCCTTTTTTGTAAATTAGGAATGCGGATCTTTTTACTAAGCAGGCCAAACAGCGAGGATGAGACCGATAGATGCCAAAGAAACCAATGTATACCCTGCATTGATAAAAAACAATCTCCACGATCTAGATTCCCAAGCTACGGAACCTAAAAGTTGGGGCAAATAGAAACCTAGCCAAGTATAAAATGCAGCATAAGCTCCATACATCCAAGCAGGTCCATCTCCGGGAAGATTCCAAGAAGAAGGTTTCCAAACAAATAAACTATGGGCTAAAACGTACGCTGTTAGAAAAGAACCGATGATCATGAGACCCATGGATCTCATCATAGCCTTAGTATCGGGTTCCATATTTTCGTAACCCATCTCTTTTGCCCAAACCTTACCGAAGATCGGACCGAACCAAAGAAATCCGATCACTACATTTACAAGAACTCCAACCAAAATTGCTAAATAATTTAACGGTATTACCGGTAACATAAAATCTCCTATTTCAGCCCGTGCTTTTTAACAGAATTTATGAGTCGGTCAAGTAATTTCGAAACCGATCTAAGAAAGAGACTATAGTTATGATTTTTCAGATTGGAAACGGATTCTTCTATAGCGTCCCTTACGAAAAATATAGGGAATGATTAACCTAAATATTCTAAGACAACCATAGCCATGTCGTCATGAGAACTTTGTTCTTCTTGAGTGAAATGTTGGATCTTCCCGATCACTGAGTTACAAAAAAGTTCAGGCTCTAATTCTGAAAAGTTTTTGAGAAGATCTAAAAATCTATCGTCACCGTAAAAGTCCCCTTCTCTGGATCTAGCTTCCGGAAGACCATCGGTGTACAGAATGAGTTTATCGCCCTTAGTCAATTCAGTCTTTAAGGTCTGGTAATTTGGAGTAGATAAGAACTCGTTGATCGCAATTCCTGAAGGACGATAAGTCTCATGTTTTCCATTAGATTTACGGATCAGTATTGCTTCCGGATGCCCTGCGTTTGCGATCAATATCCTTCCTGACTCAGGATAAAATGTAATCATGGTAGCAGTCACAAAATTCCCATTTAGTTTTCCCATAAGTTGGGCTCTCATTTTTGCAAGCATGTATCCAGGATCGCTTAAATAGTCGGACCAATCCGCAAGAGCCATCTTTACCATGGCAGCCACCATCGCGGCTCCTGTTCCATGTCCGGTAACATCACAAATAAATATTCCGAGCGCCCTGCCGGTACGATCAGAGATTAGATCTACGAAATCTCCCCCCACATGCAACATAGGAATACATCTGAATGCAATTCTTACATTATGCGCCTTCGGAAGAATGGAAGGAAGTAGAGAAAATTGGATCTTCCCCGCAATTGCAAGATCCTTTTCGATCAATTTTGCCTTTGCTTCTATATCAAGTTTTTGTTCTTCTATCGTTTTGGTTCTTTCGATCACCAAGGTTTCCAAAGAATCATTCAAAGTTTTCTGCATTTCCAGATTTTCTTTCTGTGCTTCAAAAATCTTACGCTGCGCATCTTCTTTTTCTTTTTTGAGAATATTGATCTTATCTGCCAACGCAAATGAGAATATCAATGCAGACATGGAAGAACCGATGTACAATCCATCATCTGCCCAATTGGAAACTCCTACAAGATTCGCAAATTTTAAAACTACAAACATTCCTGAAATACACAAGAAGCTGAATGCCAATAAGAAGTATCTAGCAGGTCTGTAATTTTTAAAAAAACAAATGGAAGCTGCGATCAAAACTAAAGAAGGAGCAAGAATACTAAGAGCTAGACTTACTTTTACCGTAAATTCAGGAGGTAAAAACAAAGGAAAAAATATTAGAAGAGCATGGACTACCCAAGTGAAATGGAGGGAATAATTCAGATAACGATTTATATTCTCTTCCGTATTCAAAAACTTTTGCGCGAATAACACCAAGGAAGACATACATACTCCGGTAAAGACTACGTACAAATTCCTCTGCAGATCCGGATGTTCAGACCAAAGATATTGGAATCCATGTCCGGTTAGTACCAACTGTATCCCGAAAAATCCAAAAATATTGGTAACAAAGAACAAGTAACTGATATCTCGAGTAGATAAGAATATCAATAAATGATAAAGGATCATCACACACATGATCCCGTAATACAATCCAAGGCCTAAATTAATATCCGCATTATGATGATAGAATGTCTCAGGACTCCATACGATCAGAGGAAAAACCAAACCCCCGCTTGTGTTTAGTTTCAGATAAAAAGTACGGGTTTGTTCCGGTTGGAAATCTAATGTATAGATAAAATTTCTATGATTTACTTTCCGAACTGGATACGGAAAGGCCATCCCACTCGAATTGACTAACTCCTGTTTGCCGGAACTATCCTCCGCAAAGAAGTCTACTCGATCTATATTCGTATAATCTATTTCTAAAATTTTTCGGATCTGTGTCTTTTCTGAGTTTTTAAGGGTAATCCTGATCCAATAATCGAAGTTAGTCTGTCCGAAGTTCAACGGATCCATATCCGATTTTTTGAATTTTCCTGAATATTCTCTCGAAGAGACCTTCTCTATTCCTAGACCCTTATTAGAATCTTCTAAAAAGTAGACCTCAGTACTAATTCTTTTACGTTCTATTTGAGCAGATAAAGGAATGGCCTCCTCTGAAAACAAAGACGAGGCCCAAAAACATAAAATTAGAACTAAAACCCTGAATAGGTACATTGGAATACGTTTGTAGGAATATTTTACTCCTCCCTTCTTTAGGAAAGAATAAAATAGCCTTTTCATGATCCCAATGGCGGATGATTTATCATAACCGGATGCCGTTCGGCAGCGGCTATTCTTCCACTTCTTCTAATTTACGTTCATGAGTTACAGGGTACAAACGTTTTAAGTAAAGTTGAGTGGCCTTATCATCCGGGAATATGGAGATAACATTCTCAAACTGATGTTTGGCTTCCTCGAATGAGTTGGAGTAAAATGCCTTCACACCTTTTTCGTAGGGTTCTTTGGTTTTGAGTTTCAGATCCTGATATTGAGGTTCGTCTCCATCAAACACTTCATAAACGGAAACAGGCTTTTGTTTACCTTTCACTTTTACTCTGTCTAAAAAGCGGAAATGGAATTTGCCGTCTTTTTTAACCTCTTCGATTGTACTTTCACTGACTGCAATCCTGGAACCATATACTTTAGTGAGACTTTCTATCCTAGAAGCAAGGTTGACTGTATCTGAAATCACCGTACCTTCTAATCTTTCCTCCGCTCCGATCGTTCCGAGCATCAAAGAACCTGAATGTATTCCTACTCCAATCTGAATAGGAATATAACCTTGGCGATTTCTATGTTCATTATATTCTTTCAAATATCTCTGCATTTCTACGCCGGCGGAAACTGCATCTATTACGTTTCTTTGAAATAACGCCATAATAGCATCTCCGATAAATTTATCGATAAATCCATTATGTCTTTGGATAATAGGGCTCATCCTGCTTAAATAAGAATTAATGAAGTTGAAATTTTCAGCAGGAGTCATCTGTTCCGATAATGTAGTGAAAGAACGAATATCGCTGAATAGCACAGCCATTTCTTTTTGGATCTGATCTCCAAGTCTCACATCCAGAATGGAGTCCTTCCCTAAATTAGCCAAAAAGTCTTTCGGAACAAATCTAGCATACGATTCCGTGAGGATCTTTTGCATCTCCAATGTTTTTGCCTGAGCTTCTTCTTTTTCCTTCTTCATAATATTGATACGATCCGCCAAAGCGATGGAGAGAAGAATTACCTCCATAGTAGAACCCAAATATAATCCGTATTCAGTTAAGAAGGTAGAACCCAATACATTAATAAAACGAAGTACCACAACTGTGCCGGAAACAGTGAGAACTGTGAATGCCAAAAGAAAATAACGCGCAGGACGGAACTTCTTCATAAAGCTGATCACTGTAGCGGTAGGAATAAAAATCAAAACCGGGAGAGTCAGAACCAAAGCTAATTTTACTGTAATCTCAGGAGGTAAAACCAAAGGAGTCAACATGATGAAACCATGGGCAACAACCAGCACCTTCATGGATTTATCCAGCCATCTAGGAACATTCTCCCTTGTATTCAAAAACCTTTTTGTGAATAAAAGAACCGAGGCCATACAAATTCCGGTGAACACTACATAAAAATTTCTTTGTAAAAAAGGAAATGCAGGCCATAAATATTGGAATCCATGGCCGGTAAGGACCAACTGAATTCCTAAAAATCCAAGAATATAACATACATAGTAAAAATAACTCACGTCTCTTACTGAGAAGAAGATGAAAATATTATAGAGGATCATTACGATCATAACCCCATAATATAAACCTAAACCGTGTTGAACGTCCGCGTTGTATTGGGAGAATGTTTCCTTGTCCCAAAGTGTGAGCGGAATATTCAAACCACCGCTAGTCCATGTCATTAGATAATAAGTCTTTTGTTGTCCCGGGTCTAACTCGATCTGATAAACGAAGTTCCTATTCTTAAAACTTCTGGCAGAGAAAGGAAAAAGCATCCCGCTCTCTTCCTTAGAATAAGTGCCGTCCGAATTCGGTTTATAAAATTGTGCAATATCTATATTACTATAATTGATCTCCACAAGTTTAGAAACGGATTCGGGAGTATCATTTTCGAATGTTAATCGAAACCAATAATTATAATTTAATTGTCCAAAATCTAATGAATCTTTATCAGATTTAATGAATTTAGATCTTGTTTCAGGACTGGAAATGTCCTCGAACGTTAATTTTTTTTCAGGATCTTCAAGATAGTAAACGGACTTACCCAGAGGTAATCGTTCAATATCTTTACTAACGTGGATCTTATCTTCTGCAGATAAAGATGAGCCTGCGAATAACGCTGCGAAAATGATATAGAGAATAAAACTTTTACAATTCATAAATTACCAAATTTTAAACATTTATTAGATGGACATTTTTCAGATAGAACATCAGATATGTGACGAATGAATCCTCAAACAATCGTCACCTCGATAGAAATCCAGGCATCCCCTGAAAAAATTTGGGGCATTTTCACCGACTTCTCCAAGTTTCCTTCTTGGAATCCTTTTTTAAAAAGGATTCTCGGCAAACCGGTGCAAGACGGGACGATTATTGTTTTCGATTATTATTTTACGGGAGTGTATCTACCCACCAAGGCGTTGATATACGAACTCACCAATTCTAAATCCATATCTTGGAAAGGTGCCTTTCCGCTCTTTTTCAAATACATGTTTGCCGGAGATCATCGTTTCACTTTTGAAAAGATCACACCAGGTCGTACCAAATTCAGTCATACTGCGATCTTAACGGGGATTATGCCTAATGTATTTAGTTCACATATCCAAACTGCAGTACGTAATTCACATATAAAAATGAATCAAAAATTAAAAGAGTTAAGCGAAGATAATTTCTAATCTTGCTATCAGTCAAAAACTCCTTTTCTTTTCCATGATTCGAAATTTCGAATTCCTTTTTTAGCCATGATCGGATAGATCAAAGATAATAAAGAAGGGAATAATAACGCAACTCTCGCCAACAGACCTTGAGAATACGGCACATAGATCTCTGCCTTATCCGTTTGGATCGCTTTCCAAATTGCTTTTGCAACATCAGAAGGTGGTAAAGGTGGATTGATATAGGCCATAGGAGAACTATCTCTAGATGCCATATACTTTGTCATAGGTGATTGAATGGTTCCAGGAAGAATGGAGCTAACGCGTATTCCAATCTCTTTCCACTCTAAATACAAACTTAAAGCAAAACCTCTAAGCGCAAATTTAGTCGCACTATAGATAGAATGATGAGGAGCTGGAACAATCCCTGCCAGAGAAGATAAGATCACTAATTTGCCTTTCGATTTTTTAAGAGAAGGCATTCCTAATTTAGTCAATCGAATGGTTCCGATCACATTGATCCCAATTTGTTCATCTATCTCTTCCTGAGAAAGATTTTCAAATTTAGAAGGTCTCATGATCCCTGCATTATTCACAAGAACATCGATCTTTCCGAATTGTTTAATACATTCTGTGATCGCTTTTTCCGAATCTGAGGCCTTAGAAATATCACAAGGAAAAACAATATGATCTTTTCCTAATGTTTCAGCGAATTTTTTCAGATCCGAAGATTGCTTTTGCAAATCGGTCAAAAAGAGAAGATATCCCTTTTCGGAGAGAAGGGTCGCAGTTTCTCTGCCGATCCCTCCTGCTGCTCCTGTTAGAAAAACGACTGGTCGGTTTTCCTTAGACATTTTATCCTTTTTTCACTCCGTTGGAATTCTTACGTAGGAACTCCACTATCCTAGGGAACACGTCCTTATCGCTCTTTTTCCCCATCAGAGTGTCCTGATGGCCATAACCCTCGGCGATGAACAGTTCGTTTTTATTTCCCGGATTCAAACGATTTAACGTTTCGTAAGCAATAATATTAGAATCTTTGAATACCTTATTCTGATCACCGGTCATAAACAGTACCGGAGTTTTGATATCAGAAGCCTTATCTAGATAATTGTTTGGCAAGGAATTATAACGAGCATCCGTAGGAGTATACTTGATCATAGCCTTGCGACCAACAGCTTTCCTGATATGTCTATAATAGTTCATAGAAGTTGCCCCGAACAGGTCGCCAACCCTTCTATGGGTTATATCCGGAAGATTCGCATGCTCATAACAAGCCGGCCATCCGGTCCCCCACATTAAACTCAGCATATGACAAGCAGGCTCATCACATTCATGATGGAATAAACTTACAAATCTGGACAATAGTTTTCCAGAAGCTAAACCCGGAAGATAATACCAACGTGGATTCACATTCGGAAATCTGAAAACGGACTCCATCAAAAAAGGAGAGAACGCTAATTTGATCTTAGACCAAGTAGGCACATTAGGAGTGAGAGATACACTATTGGAGACAACGCTAGTCACTCCATCAATCTTTCCTCCGAATAAGCTCATGAAGAAGGAGATAGATCCGACACAATGTACAACAAAGTGGATCCTTTTTCCGGAACCTACTGCGTCTCTTACCACCTTTAAAGCGGCAGGTACATCATAAAGAGCGATATCATCTAAAGTATATCGATGAGGAAAAAGATTATAATTAAAACGTAAACTTCCTCTCCAATCAAAACTCCAAACATCAGTAAACCCATTCTCATGCAGGTAGGTCACAAGATTTTTATGCTCCGGCATAACGAACATATCCGTAGAAGTAGTAAGTCCATGCATGAGAACTACGACGTCCTTGCTCTCCTTCTTCTGAAAACGTACTAGATTAAGTGAAATTTTGTCTTCTGTCGTAAAAGGATGAAAAGTGACTTTAGAATTTTTAACTCCATCCAATGTGAATACAGGGATATCTCTTTCTCTCCATAATTCAGGCTCTGCTTTCCTGAATTGGGCTCCGTAGATTTCCCAAAGGTTTCCCATGAACAATTCACCGAATCTAAATAGCGCATCTTTCCTTTCAGAAAAAGTGCGACCATTCGACTTGAAAGTCGTCATTTGTTTAATAAAATCTTTTTCTAATATATGCAGGATACCTTTAGCGAGAACTTTCGCCTTAGGTTCCGCTTTTTCATCCACGAATCCTTCATATACGGTTGTATAAAGTGTAGAAGTGTCTCTCCAGATATTTAAAATGCCGTCGTCTACTACCTTCTTGAATCCGTTTAAAGTGATCTTCTTTCCTGCTTTGTTCTTTAAAAACAAACGGTATTTCATATGTTTTTCGTTGGCGGAAGGTTTTCCATAATCCACAAAACAGTTAAAGACACCTTTTTCTACTTCGAATCTTCCACCCAATGGCTGACATTCTACCCAACCGATCGCTTCTCCAGTTTCATCCGGATCATACACAAAAAACTGGGTATCAGGAACTCGGATCGTTAGGTGAAACATCAGATAGTTTCCTGCCTTCTTCCCCGCAGCATAATCTTCTTGGTAATTAAAAGATCCAGGCATGGAAACGAAACCTTTCATTTCCTCTGTGAATTCCAAACTTACCGGATGAGAATTGACTCCTGTTTTGCCTAACTTAGATTTGCCGGCATTTTTTTTTGATTTATTTTTCGTCGCTGTAGCCAATCGAATATCCTACCTTAAACTTGCATTCGGCTTCTTGCCTGTAATACCTTCCGCAACCATTTCCGAAAGAGCAGAAATAGTCATTGAAGGGTTCGCCCCCACTGCGGTAGGCAATAAGCTACCATCCGCAACATATAAACCTTCGTAACCGAAAACCTTACCGAAAGTTTTAGGATCAGAAGAACAAACTCCCGAATTTGCAGAAGGTCCCAAAACACAACCGCCCAGAGGGTGGACAGTAACGTTATTACGGACCGGCCAAGAATAAGTCGGCATCGGGAATCGGGTTTTTGCGTCGGTGAATTTCGCGAACCTTTTGTTCACATCCATTATGGTATTATAAAGTGTTAAATTCTCTTTTTGGGGCCATTGGATCTGAAGGTTTCCTTTTTTATCCAGATACATCTTCCCGTCGGAACTATCTATCCCCATACACAGAAGAACTGCGGAAGTGTAAGAAAGATCTCCTTTCAGAGCTTCGCTTAGAAGAAATCCAACTCTACCGAAAATTTTACCGCTTATGATACTCTTGAATAGCTCTCCGATAAAATGGAAGACATACTTCAATTTAAAGATAATAGGGATAGCGCCCGAAACAAAATAAGAAGCAAATACCGGATAACTTGCGTCTTCCAATAAGAATGCCTTTTTAGAATCGAAACTGGAGAATAAATTATAATCCGTATACTGAGTGATGACTGGACCATAATTCGGATCCGCTGGCTTCTTCCCCTTAGCTGCAAAAGAAAGAAAATCGCCATTTCCTGAAAATTGAGTCCCCAGTTTATCCGAGATCTTAGACAGAGTCTTAAACTTTGTTTTACATTTGAGTAGAAGTTCCGTAGATCCCAAAGTCCCGGCAGAAACCACGATCCGCTTCGTATCTGCAAAAGATTCGGAGGGATTTCCATTTTGTAAGTTCAGATAATGGACCCTAAAGCCGTGTTCTCCTGATTGAGAAGGATCTTCCTCTCCTTTCTTATTCAAAGGAACAATCTTAGTAGCAAGATGTTCCGTTTTGATCTCTGCCTTATTTGAATGCCTTGCTACAAAAAGATAATTCAGGTCCAGAGTGTTCTTAGAATGGGTATTACATCCTACATCACATTCTGCACAATAAGTACAAGAAGTTTGGACTGCTCCGAAGCGGTTCTTTTCTTGAACTCCTATAGGAGTAGGTTTTCTAAAATCGTTCCCAAAGAACACATTGATGTCTGCCCTTTTGGAAACCCTGGATTCATGTTTAGCAAAATGTTCGTATAATTCCGTACGAACTACTTTACGTCTATCTTCTCCGGTATCGGGAATCGGTCTTGAACCTAAGATATCTTTTACTATTTTATAATAAGGTTTTAAATGTTTCTTTTTAATAGTTTCCGGCCAGCGATGATCGAAAATATGATCAGGTGGCTCCAAAAACACGTTTGCATAGATCAAAGAACCTCCGCCTAAACCGGCGGAAAGAACTACATCAAGTTTCGGATAATTACGAATATCGAATAATCCAGTTTGTCTGCCTGCTCTTTTGAACTTAGAAGATCTAGGAATAGGACCTTCTTCAGGAATATTCCAGAAGTTTTTGGACATTCCTTCCGGAGATCTAGGAAAAGATCCTTTAGGATATTCTTTCCCTCGTTCGAGTACTAAAACTTTGCCTGGCCATTTCTTAGATAAACGACAGGCATTGATCGAACCGCCGAATCCGGTTCCGATTATTATAGCCTCGTAAAGTTTCAAGCAGCCCTCCTAACGTCGAAAAATCTACTTATTTGCCGTATTTACCTAAAAATAGCAATAATTAATTGATTTTATTAACGTTTTTTGAATGATTCACATCCTAAATGCCAAAGAGTAAAATTAAATATATCGTTATCTCCGACATTCATCTAGGAGCATATAACAGTTTACTTACATACATCGAAGAGTTCCCTGATCCCGTAAAAGATTCGGATAGATTCAAAGTAAATCCTCAGAAAACTTCTCCTGCGCTTGCTGAACTTCTAAACTGTTTAAAACATATCGTTCACTCGGTTAATGGTTCTTCGAAACCTCCTCAATTCATATTATTAGGAGACGTGCTTGAATTAGCATTAGGCGATATTAATGAAGCGTCCATGACCTTCGAAAGATTTTTAGAGATCGCATATAAAGAAACGAAACATCTTTTTTCAGAGAGTATTCTTTATATCCCGGGAAATCACGATCATCATCTTTGGGAAACTGCTAGAGAAAAGCAGTATATGGAATACATCGCAAACTTAAAGCCGAGCCAATACATCAACCAAACGTGGCATACCACAAAGATGGTAAATCCTGACTTTATACAATCCGATCTACTAACCGGGATTTTAAGAAGAAATAAAAAATTAAAAAGGGCTGAAGCAGTGATTGCTTATCCGAATTTGGAAATTTCTTCTAAAAACGGAAAACGTTCCGTATTTTTAACTCACGGACATTTTTTAGAAAACATTTATTCTTTGATGAGTACAATGCAAAGGATCTTACTTCCAGATATTGATGAAGATCCGGACGGACCTAAACGTAATCGTTCTGTTTGGAGCAAAATGAATGATTATAACCCGTTTAAAAGGGCAAAAGAAATCACCACTCCAAAATCCATTTATGTTCTTGAGCGGGAGAATTTTGCATGGATAGACTTCTTCTGGTCTACACTTGGAAGATCCGGAAAAGTAGGAACAGGCATAGGACTTATTTATGATATGCTTCAGGATACTAAAGCAGTCGGAAAATTAGCACAAAACGTCTCCGCTTATTTATTAAGAAATTTGAATCTTCCATTCTTGCTCCGTATATTAGGGATCAAATGGCTTCTATATAAAGGATTCTCCTACATTCTCACTAAGGTCGTGGTAAAAGTAGGACAGGCGGAAAGAGGAATGTCCAATTCCGTATTAAGCGAGGAAGTAGTTCACAATATGGATTCTTACTTAGCGGAAACTCTTCCTGTACAGTGGAAAGCGGAGACACAAAGAACTAAAAGAGAGTTCCCGAATGATTATACTCTTATCTTCGGCCATACTCATAAACCATTTGCAGTCCAGACCCAAGACTTAGGTTTAAAAATTTCAGGCAAAGAAGTATTCAACACAGGTGGCTGGGTAGTAGATACGGTCCAACCGATGTCCTCCCATGGAGGAGCAGTGTTATTCATAGACGAAGATGCAAACGTCGCCTCTTTTAAGGTTTATACGGAAGGAGAAATAAAACCTAATTTCTTGGTTCCCGATGGAAAAACAAATCCGATGTATGAGGCATTAGTGGAGAATGTAGATCTTCAAAACAAAAAGTTCGGAGCATTATCCAAATCTTTAGAAGAAGAAATACGGATCAGAAGAAGATATCTAAAAGTCAGGATCAAAGAATAAATTAAGATTTTTGCAAGTATCTGGAGGGAATAACGGAGATCTCCTCCTTCTTCTCTCCTACACTATTCTCGAAAACTTCGGAATATTCCTTAAAGTTCGTCCCCATTACCCTATCCCAAAAATTGAAATAAAGACTATAATTCCCATGGAATTTCTGGTGATGAAGATTATGATGAGTAGAAGTATTGATCCATTTTAATACCGGATGAGTGGTCCAACCTTTTGGAAAAAACTCATACCCGAGATGCCACCAGATATTCATGATCATCGCATAAAACGTGTGGATCAGAAAAACATAGAAGTGAAGCGGAAGTATACAAAGAGCAGGAACCACATACACTCCTTCTAAAAAAGCTTCTACCCAATGAAAATTATAAGCTGCCATGGGAGAAGGATTTACTGATCTATGATGAACAGAGTGAATATAGGGGTAAATTTTCCGATGATGCATGATCCGATGAGCCCAATAAAACCAAGTCTCATGCCAGATCGTAAGTAATATAAAACTGAATATCGCGTAACCCAGCCCGTATTCTACAAAATCTTTATAAGTCTTTAGATGGAGTATTTTTAATTTTCCAAGAATATAAACGGTAACAGCAATCGTGCTGAACATAATTAAGGTAATAGCGGATTGTTTTAACTCAAAGATGGTCCTTTCTTTTTTAGGAAAATCTTTTTGGATCCGAAACTTTTGAAAGAGATCCTTTTTCCAAACCCAGAAAATCAGAAATGCAAGGCCTGCAATCGGATAATAACGCAGAAAATTCATTTTCAATTGATAAAGAGCAAAACCGGAAACACAATATTCCCAACTTAATTCACAAACGAATCTCATTCCAACCTTCCGAGTTTAGAATAACCGATTTTTAAGATTTAGTCTTTCAAAAAATGGGTCGACGGATTCACAGAAAAGCGATCCACTAATCGATTCTTATGGCATTCAAAAGAAGTATATTCGCAAGCGCATCCGAAGATAGATTGGAAAACCTAGTTTTAGAAAGATTAAAGCCGGGAGCCGACAAGGAAAAAATAGACGCCCGTATCTGGGACCTATTCGGAGAAGTTTGGTGTATTATGTTCACCGACCTATCCGGGTTTTCTCGAGGAGTAGAAAAATTCGGGATCATTCATTTTCTACAAACAATACATGAATCCGAAAGAGTATTAGTACCTATCATAGAAGATCATGATGGAATACTTCTCAAATCGGAAGGAGATAGCTTTTTAGTGATTTTTCGCAATGTAGGCAAAGGACTACAAGCGGCAATCAGAATGCAGAAAGAATTATTAGAATATAATAAGGACAAAATCCCGGAAGAAAAGATACTTCTCTGCGTGGGACTAGGCTACGGAAAAGTTTTGAAAATAGGCGACTCAGACGTTTTCGGTTCGGAAGTAAACACAGCAAGCAAGTTGGGAGAAGATACTGCCGAGGCCGGCGAGATCCTAATCACACAAACTGTTTTTGATAATGCACAAGATACAGGTTTAAAGTTTGAGCCGATAAAAGATGTTCCGGCAGGAACGAATGGCGCGTTTAGGGTTTTATATTAGACACTATTCATACGACTCCATCTTCGAATCACTCATATCAACAAGAACCGAACCAGGAAACCAAGCGCTCGTATAACCTTTTCCTTTATAAAAACAACCCCCTCCCCAATCTAAAGGAATATCCGCATAATACCAAGTTTCGGATTTTCCTTTAGGATCTTTATTTCCTTGGGTCTTGCCAAGAAGTACCACTTTGGATTTTTCCGGGAATTTATCCGTTTGGATCCGTTTTCCATCCTCGTTCGTATTACAAATGATAGAGGGGAAATCATATCCAGGACCAGTACGTCCAGGGGTTGATCTAGATAAGTATTTTGTTTTTCCAGGAATGGTTTTAACTGGAATACCTTCAATCTTTCTATCTGTTGATTCGGGAAGAGGAAATCCTCCGAAATAGTCTGCATCGTTGGAACAATATAATTTTGCAGAATATCGAATGGAATACTTTGTAGGAACGATTGAACAAGTTCGACTAACTTGGAAATTATATGGCTTACAAGATTCTTCTTCGGAAGCCTTCATGATGATCTTGTCCGATTCTATTTTATAAGTTCCTGAATATCCTCCGCATCCGTCTCCGTCATAATTTTCAAAAAATGTAAAGTCTTCTCTGAATTCTAAATACCAACCGAAAGTCCGATTCTCCGGTCCCCAATAAATTCCTAATATAGATTCTTGTTTTATTTCGGCTTTGTGATCCGATGCCAGGGTTAAATGAATTCCGGCAAAAATCAGAGATACAAGTAAAAGTTTTTTCATTATGAATACATAAATTAGGCCCGGTTTGATACCGAGCCTAACCGTTATTAAACATTTGTTCTTAAGGAATTAATTTAGTAGGAATGTCCTTTTTATCAATTTCCTTTCTTTGAGTCTTATTCTGTCCATGTCTATAATCCGAAATGGCTTGATAAACGGATTTTCTAACTCGATTAATTCCACCTAGAGGCTTATGTTCTTGGAGAGAATGCCAAGGAGTATAGGATACGTTTTCACAAAGAGAATCCATTTTCTCATTCGTAAATTCCTGCTTAGGGATCAGAATTTCAGCAACAGGATAGAATGGAGAAACTTCTTCATCCCAAACAACTGCAGGATCTTCTACAGGCATTAGTTTAGGATCTTTTTGGACTTGGACCATAAAAGTAAAACAAGCGGAAGATTCTTTCAGTTGTTTACTCATCACTTCTCTTAGATAATTTTCAGCAGGACTATCCGGTATTTCCGATTTAGTATCTGCACATGGTTTTACGGAGTATTTCACCGCTTTCCCTTCTCCAAATGCGTACGGTGTTGTAGACCAATAACGAATTTCTAATGGACTTGTGATTTTTTTACCACGGATAGCTCTTACTTTTGAAAGACCGCCTAGTTTCCAACTAAATGGATTCCAACCGAAAAAGTAAGAACCTGGTTTGCCTGCAAATGCTGCTTCGAATAAAGCAAGGTATTCATCCGGTGCACCCACAGGAAGAACTGGATGATTGATCAACAGAAAATCATGGGTCTTTTCTTGTGCTTCTTCAGCTAAGATCTTTTTTCCGGGAACATCGAAAAGTTTAATACCGATCCCACGAATATCTCCTTCCAAGTCTGCTTTCGGTTTTTGAGATCCGTTAGAAAAGCGAACCAAACCTTGATACGATTTTCCAGGTTGGAAAACTCCCAATTTATATTGCGGATCTAGATCTTTTTTTACGGTAAAGTTAACAGCCATACATCCATGATGTTTTGGATGTGCATCTCTTCTTACAACAGCTCCGTCCTTATAGGATTCTTTAAGCGAAGTTAAAGTGAGTTCTAAAGTCCGTTTAGCTATAGATTCTTCTTCAGGAAAAGGGTATTCTTTTCCCAGTTCGACGGAATCCGGGATTTTTACGTATGGTCCCCCACAGGAAAAAGAGAATATTAGAAAGGATAGATATAAGATAGAAAGTTTTTGTCCCATGGCCTGATTCTGACCCGAGAAATTCTTTTGTCCATATAAAAGATGCAGCGAATCTAGTAGGGTTTGGAGAAATAAAAAAGGGACTCTATGTCGAGTCCCTTCATTAAACTTGCCCGCGGTCTCATGCAACCGCGAACTATTTAAAAGATTCTTACCAGCGATAGTGGCTGAATGCTTTGTTAGCATCTGCCATTTTACGGATATCTTCTTTCTTCTTGATTGCAGCTCCGGTGCCTTTTTGAGCCTCGATAAATTCTGCAGCAAGCTTGTTCGCCATTCCTTTTTCGTTTCTGTCCCTGGAATAACGGATCAACCATCTGATTCCAAGAGCTAAACGTCTTTCAGGGCGAACTTCGATAGGAACTTGGTAAGTCACACCACCTACTCGGCGGGATTTTACTTCCACTTGTGGTTTAACGTTTTCTAATGCTTCTTTAAAAGTAACGTAAGGATCATTTCCTGTCTTTTTTTGGATCAGATCCAGAGCGTCATAAAACAAAGATTCCGCTACGGATTTTTTTCCGTCCAACATCAAGCAGTTGATAAACTTCGCGATGTTTGCATCTCCATAAACCGAATCCGGTTGGATCTTGCGTGGTTCTACTTTTCCTCTTCTTCTAGACATTCCTAACTCCCTTACGCCTTAGGTTTTTTCGTTCCATACTTAGAACGACTCTTACGACGTTTATCGATACCGAGAGTATCCAAGGTACCACGGATAATATGATAACGAACCCCTGGAAGGTCTTTTACCCTTCCCCCGCGGATAAGAACAACGTTGTGCTCTTGCAGGTTATGTCCCTCTCCGGGAATATAAGCGGTCACTTCAATACCGGTTGTTAAACGAACCCTTGCAACTTTTCTCAAAGCTGAGTTCGGTTTTTTCGGTGTGAAGGTAGTCACCTTCGTGCACACTCCCCGACGCTGCGGGCTACTTTTTAATGCAGGAGATTTAGATTTGTTAACCTGTTTCTTCCTGCCGTGACGTATAAGTTGGCTAATTGTAGGCATGAGTTTCTTCTTTTTAGCAGGCCGGTGACCTATTTTACCAGTTCTACCGACCCTGCTCTATTGTAAAGCTTTCCTTTAATTCTCGTTGTCTTCCGGTATGGCCATCGGAATTTCTTCCTCTTCCACTTCCAGAGGACGATCTAGATCCCCGTAAGTTTCTTTGAACACCGCGACGTCGCGATATTTTCTCATTCCGGTTCCCGCAGGGATCATGTGACCGATAATAACGTTCTCTTTAAGTCCCGCTAAGTTATCAGTTTTTCCTTTGATTGCAGCGTCAGTTAACACCTTAGTTGTTTCCTGGAAGGAAGCAGCAGAGAAGAACGACTCGGTATTCAAAGATGCTTTCGTTAAACCTAATAAGATCGGAACACACTGAGCAGGAGATCCTCCTTCAGCTATCACTCTCTTGTTTTCTTCCAAGAAAGCGAAACGATCTACTTGTTGTTGGTTCACGAAAGATGTGTCTCCGGAATCGGTAATTAAAACCTTACGCATCATCTGGCGAACAACTACTTCGATGTGCTTATCGTTGATATGCACCCCTTGTAGTCTATAAACCTCTTGAACCTCTTGCACAAGATATACTTGAAGTGCAGTAACACCTTTTACTCTCAAGATATCGTGTGGATCCAAGTTTCCATCGTCCATTTGATCTCCGCGTTTTACGAAGTCTCCGTGACGAACACGTAATTGTTTTCCGATCGGAATGGTTACTTTTACTTTATCCAGCTCTTCGTTATCAGGAACGATATAGAGAACTCGTTTTTCTTTTACGATCTCTCCGTTATCTTCTATCCTTCCATCAGTTTCTGCAAGAGTGGTTGCGTCTTTAGGACGACGAGCTTCGAAAAGTTCATCTACCCTTGGAAGACCACCGGTAATATCCCGGGTTTTTTCCGCAACGGTTGGGATCTTGAAGAGAATATCTCCCGCTTTCACTTTGTCTCCGTTTTGAACGGAGATGATCGCATCCACAGGGACCAGATATTCTTCCTTGCTTCCGCCGGAAGTTACCACGATCCTTGGGATCAATTTTTCCCTACGTTGCTCGATTACTTTATAATTAACGTTAGATGTCTTAACGTCCTCGTCCCTACGAACGTTCTTACCAACTTCCAGATCCACCCAAGAGGCAGTTCCTTCAATCTCGGTAACACCGATCTCGTTGAATGGGTCGAATTCTCCAAGAGCTTGGTTCGGTTCAGTGATCTGTGCAACTTTTACATGCAGAGTAGTAGAAGTTTTTACAGGAACAACCGCTTCTTCTCCCAGAATTCTGAAAAGACCATCAGCGATCTTAACTGTTCCTGGAGCTTCGGAAGTTACGTTCTCTCCGGAAGCAAGAGTTGCAACCAACTCCCCTTTATCCACCTTCTGTCCGTTTTCAACTCTTAGGTTGGTAAGTTCGGAAGAATTGAACTGTTGGATCAATCTTTGAACTACGATGGATCCACGACGAGAGAAGATCAAACCTCTATCAGAAGTTTGTAATATTCTACCGTTAATCGAATTTACGATTGCGCGGTATCCTACTTTGTGTTCCTTCTCTTGAACTTTTGCAGATGCGGCACCACCGATGTGGAATGTTCTCATTGTAAGCTGAGTTCCAGGCTGACCGATAGATTGTGCTGCGATAGTTCCAACAGCCTCTCCGATCTCAGCAGGAGTCAGACGAGCCATGTCCATACCGTAACATTTAATACAGATTCCCCAACGAGCTTCGCAAGTTAGAGGAGAACGAACTTTGATCTTTTCGTAACCAAGGTTCTCCAGTTTTTGCCCTACTTCTCTTGTGATCAAAGATCCTTTAGGATAAACCACACTTTCAGTAACTGGGTCAACGATGTCCTCAGAAGTATAACGTCCGAATACACGGTCGCTTAGAGAAACGATAACGTTCTCTCCTTCTTTTACGGTTCCAAGAGTAATACATTCTTCGGTTCCGCAATCGTCTTCAGCAACGATCACGTCTTGAGAAATATCCACCAAACGACGAGTCAGGTAACCTGCGTCCGCAGTTTTTAACGCTGTATCCGCAAGACCTTTACGAGCACCGTGAGTAGAGATGAAGAACTCAAGAACGCTCAATCCCTCGCGGAAGTTGGAACGAATCGCAAGCTCGATGATCTCACCGGAAGGTTTCGCCATCAGACCGCGCATACCAGCCAACTGACGGATCTGTTGTTTAGATCCACGAGCACCGGAAGCCGCCATGATGAAGACAGGATTATAACCACCCTTATCTTTTTCCAATTCCTTGAACATAGAGTCTGTGATGAGGTCGTTGGTCTTAGTCCAGATCTCGATTACTTTCTTCTTACGTTCTTCGTTTGTGATAATACCTTTACGATATTCTCCGTCGGCTTTTTCTACTTCTTTGTTAGCATCACCAACAAGAGTAACTTTACCTGGAGACACTCTGATATCTTCGATAGAGATGGTCGGGCTGAAGATAGTTGCATAACGATATCCTAATTTCTTAATATCGTCCAGCATCAGAACGGTTTGAGCCGGTCCGTATTTCTCATAAACTTCCGCAATGATCCTGTTCGTCTCTTTATCGGAAAGAGCACGGTTCACATAAGGATATCCTTCTGGAAGAACTGTGTTGAAGATCAAACGACCCGCAGTAGTCTCCAAGATCTTTCCTTGGTGAAGAACGGAAATTTTAGTTCTATATTCTATCACTCCTCTATCGATCGCGTAAGTAACCTCATCCAGGTTCGCAAAAGATTTAAGAGGAACTCCCGCTTCAGAAGGAACTTCTGAAGTAAGATAATAAATTCCAAGAACGATATCTTGAGTAGGTCCGCAGATCGGGTGACCGTTTGCAGGATTCAAGATATTGTGAGGAGAAAGCATGAGCATCCATACTTCCAACTGAGCTTTTGGAGTCAGCGGGACGTGGATCGCCATCTGGTCCCCGTCGAAGTCAGCGTTGAATGCATGACATACAAGAGGGTGAAGTTTGATCGCTTTTCCTTCGACTAGCACAGGAAGGAATGCTTGGATCCCTAAACGGTGAAGAGTAGGAGCACGGTTTAACATGACCGGGTGTTCTTTCACTACTGTTTCCAGAACGTCGAAAACTTCTTTTTCTTCTGCTTCTACTTTCTTCTTAGCAGATTTGATGTTAGGAGCTAAGTCCAGATCCACCAAACGTTTCATGATGAAAGGTTTGAATAGCTCGAGAGCCATCTTCTTAGGAAGACCCATCTCGTGGTATTTCAACTCAGGACCTACTACGATCACGGAACGACCGGAGTAATCCACACGCTTACCAAGTAAGTTTTGGCGGAAACGACCCTGTTTTCCTTTCAACATGTCTGAAATAGATTTAAGAGGTCTGTTACCTTTACCTTTTACGGTACGTTTGCGGCGGCTATTATCGAATAACGCGTCAACCGCTTCTTGGAGCATACGTTTTTCGTTACGAACGATGATCTCAGGAGCTTTTAACGCGAGAAGGCGTTTTAGACGGTTGTTTCTATTGATAACACGACGATATAGATCGTTCAAGTCAGAAGTAGCAAAACGTCCACCTTCTAACTGAACCATTGGACGAAGTTCAGGTGGAATGACCGGAACCACATCAAGAACCATCCACTCAGGACGGTTTCCTGAATCGCGGAAAGCTTCTAATACTTCCAAACGTTTCAGGATTCTTTTATCGGAGATCTTTTCTTTTTCTTGGATCTTTTGGCGAATGATGCGAGCTTCTGCATCAACATCGATACGAGAAAGAAGTTCTTTGATCGCGTCCGCACCGATACCTGCAACAAACTTGTCGCCGTATTCGTCTAGGTAAGCGTGATATTCTTCTTCGTCGATGAGCTCACCGCGATTTCTTCCGGTATCAGCCGGATCGATGATCACATATTTTTCGAAATAAAGAACGCTCTTGAGCTGATTGATGGTCATGTCCAAGAGAAGTCCCATTCTGGAAGGAACGGAACGGTAGTACCAGATATGAGAAACTGGAGCTGCGAGTTCGATATGACCCATACGCTCACGACGAACTTTAGAGTGAGTTACCTCAACGCCACATTTGTCGCAAACCACACCTTTGTAACGGATGGACTTGAATTTTCCGCAGTAACATTCCCAGTCCTTAGTAGTTCCGAAAATTTTCTCGCAGAAAAGACCGTCTCTCTCTGGTTTTAAAGTACGGTAATTGATTGTCTCAGGCTTTTTGACTTCTCCGTAAGACCATTCTTTGATCCTTTCCGGAGATGCTAATCTGATTGTTATTGATTCAAAATCGTTATTGGATCTCATGCTACCTTACCCTTAGGCGTTCTCGATCGTTTCGAACTTAATCTTCTTCTTGCTCTTGGAATATTCGTCTTCGTAGTCGGAGATATCAACGCTGTTACCTTCCGAGTCAGTGATAACGATATCCAATGCAAGACCCCTGAGTTCCTGCACCAATACGTTGAAGGATTCCGGAATTCCAGGTTTAATGGAATGGATCCCTTTAACGATAGCTTCGTAGATTCTTGCTCTTCCGAGCATATCGTCCGACTTGATGGTAAGAAGTTCCTGAAGAGTATGAGATGCGCCATAAGCTTCGAGAGCCCAAACCTCCATCTCTCCCAAACGCTGACCACCGAACTGAGCCTTTCCTCCGAGTGGTTGTTGAGTAACCAAAGAGTAAGGTCCGGTAGAACGAGCGTGGATCTTGTCGTCCACCAAGTGAGCGAGTTTCAACATGTAGATGTAACCACAGAATACCTCGTTCATGAAAGGTAATCCGGTACGTCCGTCGTATAATTTGAATTTAGAGCTGAGAGGAAGATTTGCTTCTTTGCAATACTTCTCTACATCCGCTTCTGTAGCTCCGTCGAAAACTGGAGTTTCGAAATTGATTCCCAGTTTGCTTGCAGCAAGTCCGAGTTGAGTTTCGAAAATCTGTCCGAGGTTCATACGAGAAGGAACACCTAACGGGTTCAGAACGATATCCATTGGAGTACCGTCTTCCATGTAAGGCATGTCTTCTTCTGCCATGATACGTGCAACGACACCCTTGTTACCGTGGCGTCCTGCCATTTTATCTCCGACCAGAAGTTTACGTTTACGAGCTACGAAAACTTTCACCATTTCTTCTACGCCGGCAGGAAGTTCATCTCCCTTCTCGCGTGAGAAACGTTTGATATCGATTACAGTTCCTTCGAAACCGTTCGGCATACGAAGAGAAGAATCTCTTACTTCCTTCGCTTTTTCTCCGAAGATAGAGTGAAGAAGTTTGTATTCAGGAGTTAGATCAGTTTCTCCTTTAGGAGTCACCATACCTACCAGGATATCTCCCGGTTTTACTTCTGCACCAACACGGATCACACCGGTTTCATCTAGATCACGGAAAGCTTTGTCCGAAAGATTCGGAATATCTCTTGTGATTTGTTCTTGTCCAAGTTTGGTTTCTCTTGCTTGGATCTCGAACTCTTCGATGTGGATAGAAGAGAAAATATCGTCTTTTACAACTTTCTCGGAAATTAGGATCGCATCCTCGAAGTTGTAACCTTCCCAAGGCATGAATGCCACAAGAACGTTACGTCCAAGTGCGAGAGTTCCATTGTCTACCGCAGGACCGTCAGCAAGAACAGTTCCCTTTTGTAGAATGTTACCGTTCTCATCCATTCTTTCGCCGGAAACGATTTGTCCTGCGATAGTAGTTCCTCTGCGAACTTCTTCGCCGTTAGAAACGATTGGTTGGTATTGTTTATTGCCGGAGATCAGATTGTATTCGCGAACGTTTCCGTTATCCGCAGTCACTTCGATTTTCTCTTTGCTGACTTTAGTAACTTTACCGTCGATCTCAGAGTGAACCACTCCAACAACCGGAGTCTGGTTGAAACAAGTACCTTGGTTGGTCTTCTTGAATTTAGTAAGATCGTAAGTGTCGGACTCTTTTCCGCCCTTGCGCTCGATTACCACCTTCTCCGCATCTACGTATGTAACCACACCTTCATGTCTGGAGATGATACAAATACGAGAATCGTATGCTGCACGAGTTTCCATTCCGGTTCCAACGAAAGGAGCCTCTTGGCGAAGAAGAGGAACCGCCTGACGTTGCATGTTAGAACCCATGAGCGCACGGTTCGCGTCATCATGCTCTAAGAATGGGATCAGCGCAGTAGAAACGGATACCACCTGCATCGGAGCTAAATCCATGTATTGGATCTCGTTCGGGTTGCGGAAAGGGTAATCCGATCTATGACGAGTAGAGATAAGTTTATTTTTAAACTCTCCCTTCTCATCTACAGGAGAAGAAGATACCGCGATAGAATGATATTCTTCCTTATCTGCGGTTAAGTATTCTATGTTATTGGATACTTTGCTGTTTTTTACTACTCTGTAAGGAGTTTCTAAGAATCCATAATCGTTCACTCTCGCATATGAAGACATAGAGAGAATGAGTCCAATGTTTGGACCTTCAGGAGTTTCAATCGGACACATACGGCCATAGTGGCTATAGTGAACGTCACGCACTTCGAATCCTGCTCTATCTCTGGAAAGACCACCAGGTCCTAAAGCGTTCAAACGACGTTTGTGAGTGAGCTCTGCCAGAGGGTTTGTCTGGTCCATAAACTGGGACAATTGGCTGGATCCGAAGAACTCATTGATAACTGCAGTGATCGGTTTAATGGAGATCAGAAGTTGTGGTGTTTGAGTTCCAACTTCTTGAACAGTCATTCTTTCTTTGATCACTCTTTCTACACGAGTGAAACCAACTTTCAATTGGTTAGCGATCAACTCACCAACAGAACGAATACGACGGTTACCTAAGTGGTCAATATCGTCCGGATAGTAGTTCTCAGTTTCAGAGATCAAGTTGAGAAGGTAACGTACAGTCTCGATGATATCTGCAGGACGAAGAACTCTTTCTATTGCGCTCGTGAATTCTTTAGGGTTATTGAATTCGAATTTGCTATTGATCTTATAACGACCAACATCACCCAAATCAAAAGATTTAGGAGAGAAGAATAGACGATTCAATTCCGCTTCTGCGTTCTCGATCGTAGAAGGTTCACCCTGTCTCATGATACCGTGGAATTTAAGAACTGCGTCTTCGTAATCGTTGACTCCGTCTTTTTCCAAACAGTTAACTAAAACAGGATTATCCTTATCTTTTGGATATTCTACGAGTTCAACTTCCTTCACCTTCATCTCTTTTAAGATGGAGATATTATCTTCGTTGATCTTGGAACCGGCATCAAGCATTACCTCTCCGGTTTCCATATTGATCACATCCGCGATCACTCTACGTCCGATCAGACGTTTGAGTTCCTTCGTAGAAGCTCCTCCGATTTTTGCTTTGGAGGATTTATAAAATAAACGTAATATCTCTTCGTTTGTTCCGTGCCCTAAAGACTTAACAAGAAGAGTTGCAGGGAATTTTTTCTTACGGTCAATTTTAGCGACCAAGATCCCCTTATTGTCCATTTCGAATTCCAACCAGGATCCGCGATAAGGGATCACTCTGGCGGAGTAAGTATCTCTTTCTTCGTCATAAGAGAAGAAGATACCTGGTGAACGGTGAAGCTGAGAAACTACAACACGCTCAGCTCCATTGATAATAAAAGTTCCCTGCTCGGTCATTACAGGAAGATCGCCCATATAGACGACCTGCTCACGGATCTCTCCGGTTTCTTTGATAATGAGTCGAATAACCGCTTTTAAAGGAAGAGCGAAAGTAGCATCTGTGTCCTTACATTCTTGAGGAGATTTTTTAGCGTCTCCTAAAACATAGTGACTGTATTCCATCACCATGTCGTTGTTCGGACTTTCAATAGGGAAGGTTTCTCTAAAAACCGCTTCTAGTCCCTGATTTTTTCTTTTAGTGGGATCCTTAACTTCGGATTGAAGAAACCAATCGAATGACTTCTTCTGAATCTGAATCAAGTTAGGAAGGTAATCCAAATTGGTGATCTTACCGAAGTTTACCCGTTTTCTTTCTACTTGACCGTACATTCGTGTGCTCCCTGGGATGATGGAAAATTATAACTGCGCGAAAAAATGCAATAAGGCAAGGAAGTACGCTGGCCTCCTTGCCTGAGTGAAAGGATTGTAATCAGATATCGAGGAGACAAAGCCTCGGCTCCCTGATTAGACAGCCTTAAGTTCGATTTGAGCTCCGACAGCTTCTAATTTCTTTTTAATGTCGTCAGCTTCTGCTTTCGCAACGCCGTCTTTAACAGACTTTCCGCCAGCTTCTACTAGATCTTTTGCTTCTTTCAAGCCAAGACCAGTGATCTCGCGAACAACCTTGATAACTTCGATTTTTTTATCGCCGAAACCTTTCAATACAACGTTGAAGGAAGCAGGCTCATCTGCTGCCGCTGCTGCTCCACCTGCTGGTGCTGCTGCAGCTACTGCTACTGGAGCCGCTGCGGAAATTCCGAACTTCTCCTCCATTTTTTTAACTAGGTCGGCTGCTTCCACAAGGGTAAGTTTGCCAAGTTGCTCTAATAACGCTTCAGTGGTAGACATAGGGTGCTCCTTTGATTCCGTTTGGTCCTTTTAACTACTAAATTAGTTCTTACTGATTGTTCTTCTCTGCCGCTGCTTGGATAGCACGTGCGAGTCCTGCGATAATTTGGTTCAGACCAGAAGCGATACTTCTTGCCGGACCATTGATACCGCCCGCGATTTGAGCCAATAGTTGCTCTCTCGAAGGAAGACCTGCGATTGCTTCCACGCCCTCTCCGTCTAGAACGGATCCGTCCAAGTATCCCGCTTTCAGAATAAGATTCTTATTCGTCTTTGCGAATTCTTTTAGGACCTTCGCTGCATTCGGAAGGTTTGCATCAGAGAAAATCGCCGCTAGAGGTCCTTGATATTCGGATCCAAAGGCGATGTTCTTATCCTTATGCTTCTCGGATTCTTTAAGTGCGAGTAGAAAGAGATTGTTCTTGATCACTTTCATCTCGGATCCTTCTTTACGAAGTTTCGCGCGAAGATTTGTGATCTCTTCTACTGTGAGTCCGCTGTAGCTGGCTAGGATAAAGTCGCTACGTTTTTCTAATCTGCCTTTTAATTCGGCAACTGCTTCAATTTTTTCCTGGCTGGGCATTGTTCCTACTCCCGTCTACTACATCCTTAAATGGATGTGTTGACCAGTTCCTTAACGTCTACTTTCACACCGGCACCCATCGTTGGGGAAACGGAGAAAGTTTTCAGATAATCACCCTTTGCATCCGAAGGTTTATCTCGGAGAAGAGTTTGAACTACTGTACGAATGTTTTCTACTAATTTGGTATGATCAAAACTGACTTTACCAACACCTAGGTGAACGACTCCGCCTTTGTCCGGACGATATTCGATACGTCCTGATTTTAGTTCGCCAACTGCTTTCGCTACATCGTTAGTAACTGTTCCAGCCTTAGGCTTAGGCATTAAACCTTTACGTCCTAAGATCGGTCCCAGTTTACCTACTTCCTTCATCATATCAGGAGTAGCAACGCAAGCGTCGAAGTCGGTCCAACCGCCGGCAACTTTCTCGATCAGGTCCATATCGCCCACGAATTCCGCACCTGCGTTTTTCGCGTCGTTTTGTTTGTCTCCTTTGCAGAAAACAAGAACCCGAACCAGTTTACCGGTTCCGTGAGGAAGAGAAATAGTTCCCCTCACGTTTTGGAGAGATTTATAATTTACTTTCGTAGAGATTTCTATCGTTCCGTCGAACTTAGAGTAAGAAGTAGCTTGAGCTAATTCTACAGCTTTATCGATCGGATAAACTTTAGTTGCGTCGACTTTCTCTTTAGCCGCGCGATATTTTTTTCCGCGTTTCATGAATTAACCCTCTACCGTAACGCCCATAGAACGACAAGTTCCAGCGATAATTTGAACAGCTGCGTCCAGATCGTTCGCGTTTAAGTCTTCCATTTTGGTTTTAGCAATTTCTTCTAATTGCTTACGAGAAATCTTCCCAACCTTAGTGGTATGAGGAGTTGCGGAACCAGACTCTAATCCGATCGCTTTCTTAACAAGAAGAGCTGCCGGAGGAGACTTGGTAATGAATGTAAAACTCCTGTCGGAGAATACTGTGATTACAACAGGAAGTTTGTACCCGATTTGGGACTTACTTCTTTCGTTGAACTGCTTGCAGAACTCCATGATGTTCAATCCTGCCTGACCGAGAGCCGGTCCGACTGGAGGAGCAGGGTTGGCCTTACCGGCTTCAACCTGGAGCTTAATCTGCTTTACTACTTTTTTTGCTGCCATTGGCGAAACACCTTATTTGTTTCTCCCGGTTCTCCCACCGGTCAAGGTTCGGTTTTGACCTGTAGATAATCTAATTCCACAGGGGTAGAGCGTCCGAAAATCTCTACCTTCACTCTGAGTCTTCCTTTGTCCGGGAAGATCTCGTCTACGACTCCAGTAAAATTCGCGAAAGGGCCATCGATAATCTTCAGGCTATCTCCCACTTTAAACAACAATCTAGGAGTAACTGGCTCCTCAGATTGGAACTCTCCGGTTTCCGCGAAAAGATTTTTCACTTCATCTACGGAAAGAGGTTCAGGTCCTCCGTCTTTTGATCCTACAAAAGTAGAAACAGAAGGAAGACTTTGGATCATGAAGCGAAGGTCTTCGTCCATATCCATTTCAACAAGAACATAGCCCGGCATAAGTTTCTTCTTAGTGACCTTCTTTTTGCCGTTCTTCATCTCGGCGACTTCCATGGTAGGAATACGCACTTGAGAAATCTTCTCCTCCAGCTTACGCTGTTGGATCAGCTTTTCCAGATTTTTCTGGACCTTATTCTCGTGACCGGAATAAGTCTGTAACGCATACCATTTCAAATCAGCCATCATAATCACACTTTATCCTAAGTTCTTACAGATTCCAGAATCCGGTAAGAAGCTTCACAAACGCAGTATCCGAAAAGAATAGGAAAGCAGAGAAAAATAACACTGTGACTAGAACTACGATGGTGGACTGCATCACCTCTTGTCTATTCGGCCACTGAACTTTTTTTAGTTCTTCTCTACATTCTTGTATAAATGCGCCAAACTTCACTAATTAATCCTTCCTAAATCTCAAAGAACCTGCGGAAAAAACTCCAGGTCTGGAGAGAATCGAACTCCCACCAAGGACTTTGGAGATCCTTGTTCTACCATTAAACTACAGACCTATTCGAACTTAGCCCTCTACCAGGCTTGAACTGGTGACCCCTTCCTTACCATGGAAGTGCTCTACCACTGAGCTAAGAGGGCATGTCTATCTACCCGCTCCCAGAAGAGGAGCTAGAAATACACAGTATTTTTACCCAGGGTCCCTGGTCAAGGTTTTAGCCGAGATTCCCAGCCTGATGGCATTATTTATGCAAGGAAGAGAAATTTTTGCCAAGCATCGCTCTGCTTCGGTGTGATGTCCATGTTTTTATGTGACATAATAGAACAAGTCATAAGGTGAGAAGGGTTCGTACTTTCTAAATTTCTACTCCAGGTCGCAAGGTGGAATAACATTTACGCTCCAGAATCAATTTTCCGTCCCTACTCACTTGACATATGGCATATTACGCCATATATTACCATATATGATAGCTGTCAAAACCACCTTATATATCCCAGACGAGCTGATCTCTAGTGCACAGGACTATACAGGGATCCTAGAAAAGACACGTCTCGTGCAAGAGGGATTGCGCGCACTTATTCGGGAAAAATCAGCAGAAAGAATGGCTCTACTAGGGGGAAGTGATCCAAAAGCAGAAGGACCTACCCGTAAAAAAATCTCTAAATGAGTGCAGTGCTCGTAGATACTTCCGTTTGGATCAATCATCTACGTAGATCGGATCCCAAACTGGTAGAACTTCTTCACCAAGGCTTAGTTCGACGTCATCCTATGGTAGAAGGAGAACTCAGTTTGGGAAATTTTAAGAACAAGAACTCTTTTCTAACTGAATATGCCCAATTAAAAGAAGTTCCGATCGCAAACCATAAAGAGACTATGATCTTTTCAGAAAGAAATTCACTGGCTGGGCTCGGAATCGGCTGGATAGATGCACATTTGCTTGCAAGCTGTGTATTAGGAAGTGCAAAATTATATTCTGCAGACCTATCTTTAGTAAAGGCTGCGGAGAAGGTTGGCATCGCGGAAATTACAGCATGAATGAGTTCGGAACCCAATCTTATACTTCCCTATTTTTAGTTTTTTCGATCGGACTAGCATTTTTATTTTCTCTGGGAGAAATATTTTCTTCTCCCAAGGGAGAAAAACAAAACCTACTCGCCTTTATTTTCCTATTAGTGGGGCTCTTTCTTATACATGCATTTTTAATTACATGCAAAATGATCGTACGTTTTCCCGGCTTGTATCTAACCCATCTTCCTATATCTGCGCTTATGGGTCCTTTTATAGAACGTTATCTTCTCCTTGCCATGGGAAACACTCCTGAATCAAAAAAAATTTTCTATCTGAAGATGCTTCCCGCTATTGCAATATTTCTATGGATGTCTAATTTCTATTTTTCAGGCGGTATAGAAAAGATCGAATTACTCAAAGATCTACAGACCACCGGCCTTCCTTTATTTTTAAAAATCCCAGTATTAAGCACACTTGGACTCATGTTCGTATTCTTACTTTCTACATTCTATCGTTTGTTTTCTGGTTTTAGATTCTCAGTTATATACAAGGACCCAAGAATGCTTACGATCTTCGGAGTAAGCGTTTGTATTTTGATCATTCTATTATACGGAGCTATTTCGGTATCGTTAGGATCTATCAGAGGTTTAGAAGGAGTTGGTTCTTTAGTAGGGATCTTTTTATGTTCTTTGTACATTCTACGCCAAGGATACCCCGAATTTTTCTTAGAAGTGCAAAGAGTAGTAGAAGAAGAGAAAAAGTATAGAGCCTCGCAACTAAACGGACTAGACCTAGAGAATATCAAACAAAATCTAGAAGATCTCTTCCAAAGGGAGAAGGTATTCTTAAAGGAGGATCTGACCCTAGGATTTTTGGCAGGTAAATTAGAGATCAGCACTCACCAACTTTCGGAATATCTGAACAACGAAATTGGAAAAAATTTCTTTCAATTATTGAATGAATACAGGGTGCAAGAAGCCAAAAAGAAAATAGAATCGGATCCTGCGGAAGTTTTATTATCCATAGCCTACTCCTCAGGATTTGGCTCCAAATCCGCTTTTAATGAGGTTTTCCGAAAGGAGACCGGATTCACACCTTCCGAATACAGAAATAAAATCCGCAAAAATAAGTCCAAATAGTCCGTTTCGATCGGTCTGGACGTATATTTTATTCCGCTCCGATCGGGGAGGACGATTTCTTTCTCCTTCTGTCGTAAACTGAATACAGAGATCGGAGGAAAAATGGCAATCAACGCTTGTGATTTCGGTTGGGAATGTGTTCGGAATTTCGGACTATTCCAACTTTCAATGAACTTTATCAGATACTATCCTTTAGCAGGACTTGCATTCTTCATATTCTGGGTTTGGAAAAAAGGATACTTTGAGAAGTATCGTATCCAGAAAAATTTCCCAAAATGGGAGAAGGTAGTATACGAGATCAAACAATCTGCGGTTACAATGGTAATGTTCAGCTTGGTTGCAGTTGTTTCTTTCAGCCTTCAAAAATTAGGTTATCTACCTAGAGCACTCTATTTCGATATCTCGGAAAGAGGTTGGGCTTACGCGATCTTAAGTTATATCTTGATCACTGTTTGGCATGAGACTTGGTTTTATTGGGCTCATAGGTTAATGCATCATAAAAAAGTTTATAGTTTCGTGCATGCAATCCATCATAAATCCGTAAACCCTTCTCCTTTAGCAGCATATAATTTTCATTGGGCAGAAGCTTTTCTAGAAGCGATTTATGTTGTGCCATTCATCAGCCTGGTTCCGATCCATTTCGGAGTATTTATATTCCATACATTCTACGCGATGGTCATGAATATTTGGTGGCATCTCGGATATGAATTTTTCCCAAAAGGTTGGGCAAGTCATCCGATCACAAAATGGATCAACACTTCTACCCATCATAATCTTCATCACCAAAAGTTTCATGGGAACTATAGCCTCTATTTCAATTTTTGGGATAGGATCATGGGGACAAATTTCCCGAATTACGAAACCTATTTTGATGAGGTAGCAGAGAAGAAGGAAGATTATTCAAAAACCCCTGTAACATCCGAGATAGGATTTGCGAAATAGATTTCCTCAATTAAATTTTCATTAGCTCAAACTGGAAACCGAGTCTCCTCGGTTTCCTTTTTTTGTATCTAAGACTTAGAATATAATTCCGCTTCCTCCATGACCACCTCCGCCGTGGCCGCCGCCCCCTCCTCCACCGCCTGAAC